>NZ_AP018920.1:5105766-5411532 GCF_003945385.1 Pseudonocardia autotrophica | reverse complement strand
GGGGAAAGGATCTCGGCGTCGATCCCGAACTTCGCCGCCAGCTCGTCCTGCCACTGTTCGACCAGGCTTCCGGGCGCCACGATCAGCATCCGGGCTAGGTCCCCGCGGAGCATGAGCTCCTTGGCGTACAGGCCGGCCATGATGGTCTTTCCCGCGCCGGGGTCGTCGGCGAGGAGAAACCGCAGAGGGGTCTTCGGCAGCAGCTCCCCGTAGACGGCCCGGATCTGGTGCGGTAGCGGCCTCACATCGGACGAGGACACGGCGAGCATCGGATCGTGAAGGCCCGCCATGCGGATGCGTAGTGCCTCAGCGGCCAGTCGGAACTCGGCTCCGTCGGCGTCGAAGCTCCATCGGCTGCCGGGCTGCTCGACCGTGAGGCGTGCGAGATCGGCGGGATACAGCAACTGGGTGTTCGGCACGCCCGAGCTGTCCTGGAAGACCAAATTGATCGTGTCAGGGCCGTGTGGGATGGCCGCAAGCACAGACACGGGGCCCGGACGCAGCCCGTGCACCGTGACGCCGGCGGTCAGGTCCTCAGCGCGCACGGGACTCGATGACGAGGAGGGTGGAGCCACGAACGGACACTAATGCAGCGTCTGTTGGGGAGGACGAGGCACGGCACGCTTGGGTGTCCGACCGGCTCAGGCTTGGGCATGCCCTCGACGTGCTCAAGTCCGTCACTCGTCAAGCAGGAGGCTGTCTGTCTGCCTGGCCTGCTTCCCCGTAGTCCAGACCAGGATGTCGAACGTTCGGATCACGCTGATTTGGTCGGGCAACTCTGCATGGTCGCGGATGGCGGCCAGCTCCTGTGCCAGCCGGCCGTCGTCCTCACGCAAGGCATGCTGCAGGTCGCGCCAGTACCCGACGCCGGGGTGGTTGAGCTCCGCCAGCACGATCCTGTCGCGGATCGGTACCAGCCGAGGTCGCTTGCGCGCTATGAGCTTCCCCCGGTTCGCCGGAGTGCGGGTTACCTGTCGGCGTCGCGCTGGGTGCGACGATAGTCGTCTTCGTACTCGTCGGGTGAGAGCCCGCCGAGGCGGGCCTGGATCCGGCGCGGGTTGTACCAGCCGTCGAGGTAGCGGATCAGGGCGTGCTCGGCGTCGCGGCGGGTTGTGAAGGTGGTGCCGGGCCAGTAGAGCAGCTCGATCTTGAGGGTGGACCACAGGTTCTCGGCGAGGGCGTTGTCGTAGCTGTCCCCTGTGGACCCGGTCGACGGGGCGACACCGGCGTCGACCAGGCGCTGGGTGAGTCGCAGCGCCGTGTACTGGGCTCCCTTGTCGCTGTGAAAGATCAACTGGCCGGGGCGCAGGTCCCGCGAGCGCAGGGCGTGGTTGAGCGCGGTGAGGACCAGCGCGGTCGTCGCACGGGGGTCGGTGGCCCAGCCGACGACCCGGTTGGAGAACGCGTCACGCACCGAGGCCAGCCACAACACGCCCTCGCCGGTGACGATCCGGGTCAGGTCGGCCACCCAGACGCGGTTCGGCGCGGTCGCGGTGAAGTCGCGTTCGAGCAGGTCCGGCGCCGGCCGGTGGGCGGGGTTCTGCCGGGTCGAGCCGCCCTTCCAGCCGCGGCGCAGGTGGGCGCCCTGTAGGCCGTGCTCGCGCATGATCCGCTCGACGCGCTTGCGGCCGACGTGCACGCCCTGGCGGCGCAGCTCGAGCCAGACCCGCGGGGAGCCGTAGGTGGTGGCGAACTCGCTGATCGAGCGGATCTTCACGATTTGCTCGAGCAGGACGGCGTCGTCGAGCTGCCGCTGCGATGGTGACGCGCGGCGGGCGCGCCAGTCGTAGTAGGTCGAGGCCGCGATGTTCAGGACCCGTAGTACGAGACCGACGGGGAAGTCATGGGCGTCGACGAAGCTCATGACCACCTCCGGGTCGGGCCGATCTCGCTGGCGAAATAGGCGCTCGCCGCGCGCAGGACCTCGTTGACCCGCCGCAGCTCGGCGTTCTCCTTCGCCAACCGCCGGTTCTCGGCGAGCATGTCGGTCGACGGCCGATCATCGCGCTCGCCCTTGTCGGCCTCCGCTTGGCGGACCCAGTTGCGCAGGGCCTCGTGATGCACCCCGAGCTGCTGCGCGAGCCCGCGGAACGTCGGGCGGGGGTCGGACTCCCGATACAGCCGGACCGCTCGTTCGCGCAGCTCATCGGGGTACTTCTTCGGTGCGGGCACCAGTGCCTTCCTTCCTGGTTCTCAAGATCGAACCAGTGTTCAGACACTCCGGCAAAGCGGGGGAACCTCACTAACAGCTTCGAGGTGATGACAGGGCCGACACCCGGGAGCAGCCTAAGTTCCCTCCAAAGGTGCGAGAGAGGAGATCTGTCGCCGATCTCGCTCTCGGCGGCGTCGACCAGATCGAGGTCAGTCGGGACTTCCCTCAGCAACGAGCCCATGACGTCTTGGCTGCGGCGCCCGAGCAGCTCGATTGCCGCCTGCGCCGAGACACGAACGCCCAGCATCGACACCGCGACGATGTCCTCAGCCGTGAACTGGTGTGCGACCTCGGGTCGGTCACCGCCTCCAGCGAAGGAGTCGAAGTGGGAACCCGTGAACTGAGGGCGGTCGGAGGAGGCTCCGGTGAAGTAGGAGCGGAGGCATTCGACGGCTCGGACATGGTCGCTGATCCCACGGGGGAGCCGAAGAGTTCTGATCGGGGGTGGTTCTGCCTCCAGCGTTGCCGGAAGTCCGAGGTGCTTGCGGTGTTCCTGCATCACCCACAGCGCTGCACGCGGCTCCAGCGTGAGCGTCCGGCGTGTCGCGGTGCAGCTCTCGCATGCGGTCCAGCACATGGAGTTTCGGCCGGAGCCGGATGTGACGACACGCAAGCCCGAGGTTGCCTTGCACGCATAGCAATGCGTCCCCAACGGGCAGGTCTCCGCCACGTCGCCCATCACGCCACGGTAGCCGAGTCGTGACGTAGCGCAGCAGCCCCGTGGGCATGTCGTGGTTGCCGCGGTTGCGAAGTCGCCGGGCGTGCGCCGGCTCCGCCGTCGACAGCACGCGCCGGCGCTCGTCGTACTGCTGGAGCGGCTTCGACGTAATCTTGCAGCGCAGTAGCCATCGGCCCACGGGCGAGAGCGTGACACGAGATGTGACGCGAAACGGTGGCTATGACTGATGCCTGGAGCGCTCGGCGTGGGCAGTGGCGAACGTTTGTCGCAGGTGGAGGCACGGTGATGTGTCTCGCACGCGCTTTACACCCGAGCTGTCGGAAGCTCGAACGTCTGAAGCCAACCTCAACCCGTCGTGGACCGGGCGAGAACCATCGACCGGCACGGAGATGGATCCGCTCATGGCCGCAGGTGACGTCCCCTCGGTTGGTGTAAGTCGCTCGCGAGGGTCTCTGCAGGTCAGATCATGCCGTGATGAGTTCGGGTCCTGCCACTGGTTGGTCGCCGGCCGGTGGCGGGGCGAGTAGTGCCATGGTGGCTTCGCCGAGGTAGCGGCGGTCACCGGCTTGCCATTCGTCGTGGGCTTCGACCAGGACGGCGCCGGCCAGGCGCAGCAGCGCTTCGGGGTTGGGGAACACCCCGACCACGTCGGTGCGGCGTTTGACCTCCTTGTTCAGCCGTTCCAGCGGGTTGGTCGACCAGATCTTCTTCCAGTGCGCGGCAGGGAAATCGGCGAAGGCCAGCAGGTCAGGGGCGGCGTCGCGCAGCATGGTCTCGACCTTCGCTGATTGGCGGCCGAGCATCCCTGCGATCACGTTGAGCTGGTCGCGGACCATGTCGGCCTTGGGCTGGGCGAAGATCGTGCGGATCGCGGCGGCGACCATCTCGGCGTTGCCCTTGGGGACCTGGGCCAGGACGTTGCGCAGGAAGTGCACCCGGCAGCGCTGCCAGGCCGCGCCGAGCAGCACCGCCGAGATGGCCTGGGTGAGCCCGGTGTGGGCATCGGAGATCACCAGTTGCACCCCGCCGAGGCCGCGGGCTTTGAGGCTGCGCAAAAACGCGGTCCAGAACGCCCCGTCCTCGGAGTCGCCGACGGCGAACCCGAGAACTTCCCGCCAGCCATCGGCGCGGACACCGGTGGCGATCACCACCGCCTGAGAGACCACGCGGTGATTCACCCGGGCCTTGCAGTAAGTGGCGTCGAGGAACACGTAGGGGAAGCGCTGCTCGGCCAGCGAGCGGTCGCGGAACGCTCCGACTTCGGTGTCGAGGTCGGCGCAGATCCGTGAGACCTCGGACTTGGAGATCCCGGAGTCGGCGCCGAGGGCCTTGACCAGGTCGTCGACCTTCCTGGTCGAGACGCCGTGCAGGTAGGCCTCCATCACCACCGCGAACAACGCCCGGTCGACCCGGCGTCGGCGCTCGAGCAGCGACGGGAAGAAGCTCCCGGTGCGCAGCTTGGGGATCCGCAGCTCCAAATCGCCGGCGGTGGTCGACAGGGTACGGGTGCGGTGCCCGTTGCGCTGGGCAGTGCGGGCATCGCTGCGTTCGTGCAGCGCAGCGCCGATCGTGTCGGTGAGCTCGGCTTCGATCAACGCCTGATAGATCGTCTCCGCGGCAGTGCGGACACGGTCACCGACATCGGCGACCTTGAGTGCATCGAGGACTTCGAGCAGGGCAGACTGGTCCAGGGCCATCGCGTGGCACCTCTCTACGTGTTCCTTGGCGGGTACACGCAGAGACTCACGCGGTGGCCCCTCCTACGAAGTCAGCCACGCCGGACAGGGCCGCTACTTCCACCACCAACGGGGACGCCACCTGGCCGCATGGCCGAGGAGCCCGGTGGAACGCCTGCGGCGTGGCCTGTCGGCCCGGTGGCTTAGCACGGCCGGTCTCCCGGTCAAGGGCGCTTCGCTGGCGCTGCGCGTCGCTGCGCGACCGGCCTGCGGCCGGCCCGTGACCGCGAGCCTCGCCGGCCGTGCCGGGACGCCCTTACGGGCAGGCGGGGAACAAGCGCCCCGCCACCCGCAAGGGGTACCCGGGCCGTCAGGCCCGATGGCGATCGGAGGCCACCATGGGCGCAGTCGAGCACCGCACCAACACGCAGGACACCGGGACCGCGACCGCCCGGCAGGGCGTCGGGGGTGCGGTGGAGGTGATGGGGATGGTGCTGCGGGTCGCGGGGCCGGTGGCGTGCCGGGTGGACATGCAGTTCGCCGGGACCCCGGAGCGCCAGCTCGGCCTGTCGATGGGCACCGTCCTGATCTATCTGCGCAGCCACTACACGGCGCTGAAGATCGCGCGGGCGTGGAGCTCCGCGGCGCCGCTGGCCGCCTCGCTGGCGCCGGTGCTGACCGGTTCGAGGCGGGGTGTGATGGCGCCGACGGGGCCGTGGTCGACGGCGACGATGGTGCGGTTGAACGGGTCTCCGAGCGTGACCGGGGGTCTGATCGAGCCGGTGGCGGGTACGGAGGCGACGCGGATGCTGCGGATGCGGGTGGGTCCGCTGGTGTGGGAGTTGTGTGACGGTGCGGCGTTCGCGGCGACGGTGAAGGGCTGGAAGCTGGCCGCGGACATGCTGGCTGTGGACAGCGACGACACATGATCATGGATGTGTGGATGGTTCGGCCCGGCCGCTGGCGCGGCCGGGCCGTCCGCGTCACCGTGCACGTATGAGATGGCGGGTCGGGGTGCTGCGGCCGGTGGCGGAGAACGTCGACTGGACTGCCTGTGGGGATGCAGCGGACTGGGGGACCGCCCGCGGGCAGGCAGTGGATGCGTTGCGCGGGTTGATCGTGGGGGAGGGGCGGGTGCAAGAGTACCGGATCGAGGTCGACGCGGTCCCGGGGATCGTGTGGCCAGGGCTCGATGACACCGGCCGGGTGGAGCTGGCTGGAATCGACGACGTCATACCTGTCGACCGCGACCAGTCGCACCCCTGGCTGCTCTGACTCGAGCGACCGGCCCTCTGGTGATTGTCGGGGATGTCGTGTCCGGAGTGCTCCCTACTCCGTTGTCTGATGAAACTCCTGCCGCCCCCACTGCCTATGTCGTCTTCGATCGACTCGACGACGACGGATCCGAGATCGGTCGGATGCAAGGGAGCCGTCAGGTCGTGGACTCGATCCGGCCGGTGATCGGTCCGGCAGCCGCGGCGGAGCCCGCCGAGACGGTCAGCTGGACCGTGCCGGTCTGGCCGGGGGCGATGGTGATCGTCGCGCTGTAGGGCTGCGTGATCGACCATCCGGTAGGGAGCTTCTCGGCGGTCCACTTCGAGGAGGTGATGGGGACCTGTCCGGTGTTCTCGATCCGGATGGTGGCGGAGCAGGAGCCGGGGATGACCTCTGCGGTCTTGCCCTCGACGAGGGTTCGCGACACCAGCGGGTTGATCGAGACGGCCGAGGCACCGTCGACCGTGACGTTCGGGCAGTCGGTCGTGCTCTTGGTGCCGGACACGCTGGCCACCTTCGCCGAGGCGGTGGAGTCGATGTACCCGGTCGCCCCGCCGATCGTGGTGGTGAGCACGACGATGGCGAAGGCGATCCCGCCGGCGAGGAGGAGCCCGAGGGGGATGCCGACGAGTACGGCAGTGCGCCGGCTGATCTTCTTCACGATGTCCTCTTCCTTGGATTTGTGCCACCGTGTCGGCGGCACCCGTGAAGACGATCAATACGGTCTGGGTGTTAACGCTGATCATCACCAGAGTGCCGGGTCCCGTCCGGGAGTGCGGGACGCGTGCATCAACTGTGGTGCGAACCAGCGTCGATCCATGACGTGCAGCGTGGCTTCAGCACTCCCGCGGGTTACTGGAGTCCCTGGCCAGCGGCTTGTGTGGGAGGTCACTGCTGCCTTCCAAACTGGCTACGCGGGTTCGATTCCCGTCGCCCGCTCAGGTAGTTCTACCAGCGAAAACGGCGCCCACTCCCGATCTTGGGAGGGGCGCCGTCTTCGTTGTCGTGCAACTAGCGTGCAATTAGCCGTCGTCGTCCTCGTCGCGCTGGACCAGGTCGTTGAGGCGTCGCGCGATGGCGCGGTCTCGCTCGCTGGTGGCGTGCTGGTAGATCAGGGCGGCCCGCATCGAGCCGTGGCCCATGCGGTGCATCAGCTCACGGGTGCTGGCCCCGGCCGTGGCGGCGAGGTGGTTGCCGGTGTGGCGGAGGTCGTGGAAGTGGAAGCCGCTGGGCAGGCCGGCGGCGACCACCGTCCGGGTCCAGGCCGTGGAGCGGTGGAAGTTGCCCCGACGTAGCGGGCCGTCTCGGTCGCCGGTGAACACCAAGCCCTCGGTGCCCTCCTCGGCGAACTCGGCGATGTGCCCACGCAGCTCGCCCACCAGGACCTCGGGAAGGGCGACGGTGCGAGCCCCGGCGACGGACTTGGTAGGTCCCGCTTCGATCTCCCCGTTCTTGTGTTCGGCGAGCCGCCGGTAGACGTGGACCGCGGCGCCGTCGAGGTCGATGTCGCAGCGCCGCAGGGCGACCAGTTCACCCCAGCGGAGTCCGGTGAACGCCGCCGCGAGTACCAGGACCCGGAACCGCGGCGGGACGAGCCCGGAGAGCTTCGTGACCTGGGCGACGGTCGCCGTCGGTCCAGCCGGAGTCGCCTCCAACCAGACCTTCTCCGGCTGGACCAACACTGTCACCGGTCCCAGGCTCTGAGCCGCCATCATCGACCGACTCACCTTCGCCGGCCTGATCATCGAAACCGGCACCCGGTCCTACCGACTTGCCCGCGCCCGACGAGGAGCGGCCACGTGATCTTTCGGCCCCTGCCGTGTTCCGCGGTCTCAGACGGCTCCGACTACCTGGCCCTCAGTGGCTTACCTGCTTGCTTGCACGATGGCGTCGGCGAATGTGTCGGGCGCCTCGACCGGGACGAAGTGGCCGACCCCATCCACGGGCTGCACGGTGACCTGCGCGAAGAACTCTCCGACACGGTCGGACCAGGCGCCCAGGAACAGGGGGTCGTGCTCGGCCCACAGGAACCTCGTGGGGACCATGATCTTCTCGTCGGGGACCGTCTCGCCCAGATAGCGCGCCACGACGTCTCCGGCCGCTCGGTAGTACCCGATCGAAGCAACGAACGCGCCGGCGGGGCCATACGCCGACGTCAGGTGCTCAAGCCGGGCGGCGTCCACGATGAAGTCAGGGCCGGACCAGTGGGTCCAGAAGTACTCCAGGTAGTCCCGCACAGCGTCCGGTTTCCCGTCGAGGAGCTTCTCGGCCAGGTCGAGATGATGGAACGACTGATACCAGAACTCGCGAAACGGACCGTCGCTGAGAATCCGTGATCCGACGCCTGGAGCTGGTGGCGTGATGACCATGGCGCTGAGCAGGTCGGGCCTGTCCTTCGCGAGCTGCTGACCGACCCTGCTGCCGATGTCGTAACCGCCCAGCACGACTCGGGAGAGCCCCAGCTCTTCGATCAGTCCCGTGACACTGCGGGCCTGGGCCGCCAGGCTGTAGTAGTCGCCGGGGTCGCGGAGGTGCTTGTCCGAGGCGCCGAAACCGCGCAGGTCCGGCACGACGACGTCGAACTCGTCCCCAAGCCTCTCGGCGACGGACGCCATGTCCGTCCGGTCCCCAGGCCAACCATGAAGCAGGACCACCGGCGGCCGACCAACTGATCCCAGACGGTCGAAGCTCAGGGTGAACCCATCGACCGGGGCGCCCGTCGACATCGAGAACACACTCCTTCCAGAACCCTTGCCCGCGACCCGAGCCGCGAGTCGACGCACGCTCTCGCGCGTCGAGCGCCCCAGCATCGACGATCGCCTTCCGCGAACTGTAGTGGCTGGACGGACAACAACGTCAAGATCAAGCCACTCCTGGACAGCGGCCGGGCTCGTCACCCAGCACCACGAGCACCTCCGCCGCGGGAGCCGACTAGGACTGGCACCCCGGGCCAACTTCAGTTGACATCGCCACCCGGTTCAGACTGTCCGGACCGGTGCCCAGCGTCGTACGGGTCCCGGAGACCGAGCAGGCCGAGCAGCCGGTCCAGCACGCCCGCCGCGTCCTCGACGAGATCGCCTACCGCGACGCCGTCGACGAACCCGACGACGAGCGCTCCGCCCAGCTCACCCGCCGGCACACCGATGACACAGCCACCGAGAACCATGACGGGTCGTGGAACGACGACGCGATGCCCTGACCGGCACCTCGTCACGTGGAGGCCGGCGCCCTGGGACCGTCGGCGACGGAGCTCGTGCTGGGGGAGCTGCACGCACGGATCTACCCCGTCGCGCCCAGCAGCCTGGAGGGACGGGGTAGTCCTCATCCTCTCCCGGGGACGAACAGCACCCCTCGGACAACCACTTCCCCTCCCCAGCGGGGCCCCCGCGGCGAGGCTCCTCGGCAGGTCAGCCCGTGACGGGTTCGAGCAGCACCAACGGCACCTCGCGGTCGCCGGTCCGGACGGCGCGATCGCGCAGTTCGGCGAAGAACGGGTACAGCTCGTCGGCGTAGACGAGCCAGTCCGCCCGCTCGGCGCCCTCGACGGCGCGTGCGGTCATCAGCGTTCGGCGTGCCCCGTCCTGCAGCTGCACCGTCGGATGGGCCGTCAGGTTGTGGAACCAGCCCGGGTGCCGGGCCTGCCCACCGGCCGACGCGCCGAGGGCGTAGATGCCGCCGCGCTCGATCCGCATCAGGGCGGTCTTGCGCAGCGTGCCCGACCGCGCCCCGCGGGTGGTCAGGATGACGACGGGGCCGCCCAGCATGGTCGCACCCTCCCGGCCGTCGGTGCGTTCGTAGAGCTCGACCTGTTCGCGGGTGGCGGGATCGGAGCTGGGGACGTACTCGCCGTCCAGCAGGTTCGGTGTCACGTCGGGTCTTTCCTTCCGTCAGTGGGTCCCGGGCCTGGCGGGCCGGGATCAGAGGGCGATCACGGTCTTGCCGACGGTCCGGCCGCTTTCGACGAGGGTGTGCGCGGTCCGCATGGTCTCGGGGGTCAGTCCGCGCAGCGTCGTCGTGCCGATCGGACGGAGCCGGCCCGCCACGACGTCGTCCGCCGCGCGGGCGAGGATCCGGCCCTGACGAGCGGAATCGCCGCCGGTGACGATCGTGCTGAACACCATCTCGCCGTGCAGCGACAGCGACCTGCCGGCGATCGCCTCCATGTCCCAACGACCCGGCGCGTCGACGAAGGCGAGGTGCCCGAACGGGCGCAGCAGCTCGACGAATGAGGCGAGCCGGCTGCCGGTGTCCGAGGTGGACAGCACGAGGTCGACGGCGTCGATCCCGGCGTCGCGCAGCTGGCCGGCGAGGTCGCCGTGGTGGTCGACGACGAGGTCGGCCCCCATGGCGGTGGCCCACTCCTGTGACTCGGGCCGGGACGCGGTGCCGATCACGAACGCCTGCGTCCATGCCGTCAGCAGCTGCGTGGCCATCGAGCCCACACCGCCCGCGGCGCCGACGACCAGGACGTTCCCGACACCGGCGGGCAGTGCGTCGCCGTCGCGAACGAGCGCCTCCCACGCGGTGAGCACGCCGATCGGCAGGGAGGCGGCGTCGGCGAACGTGAGCTCGTCGGCGATCGGTGCGACGACCCGGTGGTCGACCGCGACGCGTTCGGCCCAGCTCCCGTCGCGGGTGATGTCGCCGGTACCCATCACCCGGTCCCCGACCGCGAACCCGGTGGCCGCGGGCCCGGTCGCGACGACGACGCCGGCGAACTCCCATCCGAGGACGACACGACCGCCCGGCGGCGCACTGCGGGTCCGCCGGATCACCGCCTCGCCGGGGTTGATGCCGATCGCCCGCACCTCGACCAGCAGGTCACCGGCACGCAACCGCGGTTCGGCGACGTCGACCAGGTCGATGGCGAACGCGTCGAGCGGGTGCGCCCGTTCGTAGGCGAGTGCCTTCACCGCGCTTCTCCGGCCGGGTCCTGCCGCAGGGCGTGCAGGGCCGAGAGGGGGCCGCCGACCTGTATCAGCCGTCCGCCGTCGCGCAGCGTTCCGGCATCGACCGGCGCGAACCCCGTGCGGTCGACGACGTCGTGGAACGTGGCCTTGGCCGCGGCGTCGTCACCGGCGTAGAAGAGCAGCTGCCGTCCTTCCGGGTGCCGGGGATCGGCGGCGATGTAGCGGGCGTAGAGGGTGTTGAACGCCTTGACCACGCGTGCGCCGGGGGCCAGCGTCGCGACGAGCTCGCTCGGCGTCACCGCACCGGGATCGGCGTCCGCCGGCTCCGCCATCCGGTTCGTCGTGTCCACCAGGATGCGGCCGTCCCAGGGCGGGAGTCCGGCCAGTGCGTCGCCGACCCGCGGCCACGGCACGGTCAGGAACACCATGTCCGCCCGCGCGGCCTCCTCGACCGGCGCGGCCTGCGCCGACGGGCCCAGCCGCGCCACGACATCGCGCAGCGAGCCGGGGCCGCGGCTGTTGCTCAGGGTCACGGCGTGCCCCGCCGTCACCAGATGACCGGCGACGGCCTCCGCGACCGTTCCGGCGCCGATGGTTCCGAACCGCATGACGACCTCCTATTGATGATGACTGACATCAATATGTACACGACCGCAGGTGGGCGCAGTCAAGTCGGGCAGACTGTTTTGATGGTGACCGTCATCGACGGCGGACTAGACTGCGTGCGGGTTCTCGCCTGGGAGGTGGTCGACGTGCCCCGCGTCACACGGGAGCAGAAGCAGCGCAACCGCGAGCGGATCCTGGCCGCGGCGGGTGAGGGATTCCGGCTGCGCGGCATCGACGGCACGGGCATCGAAGGGCTGATGAAGTCGGCGGGCATGACCCACGGCGGCTTCTACAACCACTTCGCGTCCAAGAGCGACCTCGCCGTCGAGGTCCTGCACCAGGGCTTCGTCGACTCGCTGGCAGTGCTCGACGCCGTCCGTGCAGCACGCCCCGGCTCGGCGCGCGCGGCCCTGCACAGCATGGTCGACCAGTACCTCGACGCCGAGCACCGCGACCACCCCGAGGTCGGATGCCCCTCGGCCGCGCTCGTCTCCGACGCCGGGCGGCACGGCGCCGCCGCACAGGCCGAGTACCGCCGCGGCCTGGACGGCTACTTCTCCGCCATCGCGGAGATGGTGATCGAGTGCGGCCGCGAGTCCGGTACCGAGATCGCACCGGCCGAGGCTAGGGAGCAGGCGGTCGCACTGTTCAGTCAGATGGTCGGCGCACTCCTGCTCTCCCGCGCGATCGCCGGCGTCGCACCCGACCTGTCGGACGAGGTCCTCGCGGCCAACCGGAACCGGCTCAAGGACCGCTGATCATCGGCCGCCACCGGAGGCCGGGGCGGCGGAGCCGGATGAGTTCGAACCGAGGTGGACGACGGGCGTCGCGGCAGTGACGAGGTGGCGCCGCGGCGATCTCGTCGATCACGGTGTCGGCGACCTGCGCTTGCCGGGCATCCGGGTCCACGCGTTGGGGTCACGGCTCCACGAATCTTCCGTTATGGCATGAGCATGCTAAATTGCTAGCATGCTCATGCTAAAAAGCGGGTCGGTCGAGGTTCCGCTCGACTACGGCGCCCCGGAGGGCAGCACGTGTGTCGACGATGCGGTCAACGCCTACCTCCGCGACCTCGAGACCCCGCCGGCCGATGCCCGATGCAGCCTCTGACGCGACGACCGAATCCCGTTCCCGCAGACAGGACGAGGTGATGAGGATGCTCCGACCTGTTCGGCTCCACCAGGCACTGAACCGCACCGTTCACACGATCACGTTGCCCGATCCCGACGGCCGTGCCGTCTGGGCCGTCGAGACCGACATCATGGAGGACCACCGGGCCCGGCTCTACCGGGACGGGCAGCGCACGAGCATGGCCAAGATGCCCGCCGGCTTCACCATTCCCGGGGGGAAGATCGAGGTCGACGCCGGGTTGTACGGCGTCACCCGGGTCCACCTCGTCACTCCCGACGGGCAGGAACGTCGACTGGCTCCGGCGCCGGGGACCTTGGAGTACCGGCGCGCAGTCCTGACTCGGGACCATCCGCGTCTGAGCCGGGGGATCGCGGTGATCGCGGTGGTGATCCTGCTGGTCAATCTGGTTCTCGCCGCACCGGCATGGCTCGAGATGGTTACGTCGATCCCGGAGGTGGCGGAGCGGTTCGGGACGTTCACCTCGCCGGTGCTCCTGCCCGGCTGGCTGCTCGCGACTCTCACGGTCGCCGGTGTCGTCGCCGCCACGGAACGAGCAGTCACCTGGCGGCACAACCGCATCGTCGACGCCGAGACCATCTGGACCTCGCTCTAGCCCGCCCCCGCCGGGGAGGGCCACCGTCGCCGAACGCCGCCACCCGGAACACCCACCGACCGAGGAGATGACCCATGGTTACCGGCACCGCGCCCCACGCCAGCCGCACCTCGTCCGATACCCCCTCGACCCTGGACGGGAGCCACACCGACGTCCTGGTGATCGGCGCGGGGATCTCGGGCATCGGGGCCGCGCACCGGATGCGGGCAGACTTCCCGGATCTGGAGTTCGTCGTCCTCGAGGCCCAGGACGACCGGGGCGGCACGTGGTGGACCCACCGTTTCCCCGGGGTCCGATCCGACAGCGACCTGTTCACCTACGGCTACCGGCACAAACCCTGGCGCGGACCGGCCATTGCGAGCGGCGACGCGATCCTCGACTACCTCGACGAGGTCATCGACGAGGACGAGCTGGCCCCGCACATCCACTTCCACCACCGGGTCACGGCGCTGGAATGGTCGTCCGAGGACAACCGGTGGACCGCTCGGGTCACCCGTACCGACACCGGCCGAGACCTGCAGATCAGCGCCGACTTCCTGTGGATGTGTCAGGGCTTCTACGACCACGACACCCCGCACACCCCGCACTGGCCGGGTCGTCAGCACTTCGAGGGCCCGGTGGTGCACCCGCAGAACTGGCCGGCCGACCTCGACCTGACCGGCAACCGCGTGCTCGTCATCGGATCCGGCTCCACCGCGGCGACGATGGTCCCCGCGCTGGCCCGGACAGCAGAACACGTGACGATGCTGCAGCGCTCGCCGTCGTACTGGCTGCCCGCACCGACGGTGCACGAGCTCGCAGCACTGCTGGAACCTCTCGCGCTGCCCGCCGAATGGACGCACGAGATCATGCGCCGGGCCTACACACAGCAGCTCGACTGGCTGGCCGACACCAGCCGGACCGATCCGGACTCGATGCACGATTTCCTGATCGAGACGATCCGGCCGCTGCTGCCCGCCGACACCGACGTCGCGACGCACTTCACGCCGAGCTACCGGCCGTGGCAGCAGCGGATTGCCATCACCCCGGACGGCGAGTTCTTCGCCGCTCTGCGGGAGGGCGCCACCTCCGTCATCACCGACACGATCACCGAGTTCACCCGTGAAGGGGTCCGGGTCTCCTCCGGGGAGATCGTCCCGGCCGACATCGTGGTCACCGCGACCGGATTCGACCTGGCGGTCTTCGGCAACATCGGATTCACCGTCGACGGCGAGGCAGTCGACTTCAGCACGCGTGTCACGTGGCGGGGACTGATGATCAGCGGGATCCCGAACATGGCGTTCGCGTTCGGCTACTTCCGGCACAGCTGGACGCTGCGCGTCGACCTGGTCAACGACGTCGTCGCACGCATCTTCCACCGGATGCGGGACCGGGGTGCCTCCGTCGTCACCCCGGCTCTGCGCCCGCAGGACACGGACATGCCGCTGCTGGCCTGGATGCCGGAGGAGAACTTCAACGCCGGCTACGTGCGCCGGTCGCAGCACATGATGTTCCGGCAGGGCGACCGCGAACCGTGGACCCACATGCACGAGTACTCCCACGACCGGACCGCGCTGCCGGCCGCCGACATCGACGACGGTCTGCAGTACCGCTGACCCCGGTTGCCGTCACCGGAGTCATTCCCGACGGTCGCAGCAGCTACGCGGTCCTGCGGCCCCGACCCTGCCAGAACCGGAGGACGCATGACCTCGACCGATCCGCCCGCCACCGGGCCGCCTCTCGGCGCCCCGGATCTCGTCGCCGCGCTACGTTCCACCGTACCCACCGGCTCGGTGCACACCGCCGGTCCGGAGTTCACCCGGGCGACCACACTGTTCAACTCCGCCGCCGAGACCACGCCGCACGTCGTCGTCCGGTGTGTGAGCACGGCCGATGTACAGGCCGCCGTACGCGCCGCCCGCGAGCACGACGTCGCGATATCGGTACGCAGCGGCGGCCACGACTTCTGGGGGCGTGGGATCCGGGCCGGCGGCCTCGTCCTCGACCTGACCGGCATGCGGACCGTGCACATCGACGCCGAGGCCCGCCACGCCGTCGTCGGGGGCGGTGCACTGTCGTCCGATGTCGTGTCGGCCGCCGAACGGGTCGGGCTCACCGCCGTGACGGGCACCTCGGGAGCGGTCGGGATGGTCGGGCTGACCCTCGGCGGGGGTTACGGCCCGCTGATCGGGCGCTTCGGGCTCGCGGCGGACAACCTGCTCGGCGCCGATGTCGTACTCGCCGACGGATCTCTCGTGCGGGCCGACGCCGAACACCACCCGGACCTGTTCTGGGCGCTGCGGGGCGGCGGCGGCAACTTCGGGGTGGTCACCTCGGCGAGGATCCAGCTGCATCCGGTACCGACGGTGGTGTCGGGCACCATCCTCTATCCCGCCACGCGCACCCGTCGCCTGCTGTCCGACCTCGGCGAGATCCTGCACGAAGGACCCGACGAACTGTCGGTCGACATCGGATTCCTCCCGGGCCCGGCCGGGGACCCCGTGGTCTACCTCGCCCCGACCTGGTCCGGCGACATCGGACGGGGAGACGCCGATGACGGTCCGGTCCGCGCGCTGGCTCGTCTCGCGACGCCGATGACGGCCGAGATCGGTCCCGTGGCCCGCTCCACGACCCTGGCGGCGACCGACGCGATGTTCCCCGTCGGCCGACGGGGAGCGATCCGCACCCGGACCGTGCGTGACATCTCCGAGCCGGTCGGCGCCCGACTCGAGCACGGCGCCGCCACGTTCACCTCCGGGTTCTCAGCGGTCCTGGCGCACGACTTCCACGGGGCCGCCACACGCAGGGACCTCGACACGACGGCGTTCGGCATACGCCGACCACACCGGATGATCGAAGTCATCGCGATGTGGGAGAACGACGGCCGCGGCGACACCCCACATCTGGACTGGGCCGACACCGTCCACGAGGCACTGGCCCCACACTCCCTACCAGGGGGTTATGTCAACTTCCTCGGCCCCGATCACCCGGACCAGATCGCGGAGGCCTACGGCACGAACACACGACCTCTTCTGTCGATCAAGTCGAAGCTCGATCCGGACTCGGTGTTCACCGCGACACCCCTGCCCGAGCGCACCAACGCGCCGGCCCGCTGACGGTCGGAGTCACCGGCTCGGACCGTCACACGAGGTCGGCCGGCATGGCGGTCACCGCCTTCGCGCGGATGAGCGATCGGCCGAGGTTCACCGGCAGCAGGGTCACCGCCAGCTGACGAGCACCGGCGCCACAGTGGCAGATGCCTGAGATCGGCCCCTCCCGAGCTGCGAGCCGGTCCAGAGGGACCGGGGGAGCCACGATCCCGGCGGGCACGGCGAAGCGCACGTGCCGCCCGACCCGGTGGAACGCGATCCGTCGTTCCGCGACGAGCCTGCGGACGAACCGCTCTGAGGCGTTCAGCTGGAACGGTGAGGTACCGGCTCGCCATGTCAGGCACCCCGCCGGAGTCAGTTGCAGCGGCTACGTGCCTGGTCAGGGGCATAACCGACGAGCGGGATGCAATCGCGGCGTCGGTTACGGCGGCCCCGCCGAGCGGGTCGTCGGGTGGGGGCTCGACAGGGGGGCCAACCCGTCGAGCACCATCTCCAGCCGGCGCTCGAACACGGCGTCCGGATCCGGGTGGTCGTCGGCGTCGACGACCACCCGCCGCAGTGCAGGGAAGCGACCGGTCGCCAACAGCTGCGTGAGGTAGGGAACGGTGCTGCGCCGGTAGGCCTCGCGGTCCAGGCCCGTGCGCTGCTGGGCCTCCACCTCACCCAGTTCCTGCGCGACGAAACCCCTGGTGAACTGCAGTGTGGTGGCCAGTACGTCCATCATCGCGTCGATCTCCAGGCCGATCCCGTCCACGCAGGCCAGGCCGATCTCGCGGAACCGCAGCGCATGCGGCCCGAGCGTCGGCCGGTGCCCGAACCGGGTGATCCACGGGTGGGCGTGGTGGAGTCGGCGCATCTCCCCGGCCAGTCGCCGGATGTCGGCCCGCCAATCTCCCGACGGCATCCCGTCCAGCCTCAGCTCTCCCAGTACCGCGTCGTACATCAGCTCGGTCAGATCGTCCTTTCCCCCGACGTGCCGGTAGAGCGACATCGCGCTGTGCCCCATCCGGCTCGCGACCCTGCGCATCGAGACCGCGTCGATGCCTTCCTCGTCGGCGAGCGCGACGGCGGCCGCGGTGATGGCGCCGTGGTCGAGGGTGCGGGCCGGGCCACGCCCCTGACCGGAGAGGCGCGCCCAGATGATGGGCGGTGGTTCGTCGGTCACGGCAGTGCTCCTCGCGTGGGTTGCGAGCACCCTACCCGGAGACTTACGGTGTACGCGACTAGTGACGTACACCGTATATGACCGAGGTGCCCCATGACCCTTTCCATTGCCGTCGTCGGCGGCGGTATCGGCGGCCTGGTGCTGGCGCGGATCCTGCAGCTGCACGGCGTCGACAGCACCGTCTACGAGCTCGACGCCTCCGCCACCGCCCGGCGCCAGGGCGGCCTGCTCGACCTGCACGTCGAGTCCGGCCAGCTGGCCCTGCGCGAGGCCGGCCTGCACGAGCGGTTCACCCGGCTGACCCGGCCGCAGGCGGAGGCGATGCGGGTGATGGACAAGGCGGGCACGGTCTTCATCGACGAGTCGCCCGCCGACGGGACGACCGGGCGGCCCGAGATCGACCGGACGGACCTGCGGTCCCTCCTGCTGGACTCGCTCGATCCCGGCCGGGTCGCATGGGGCCACAAGCTCGCCGCGGCCCGTCGCCGTGACGACGGGCGGTTCGAGCTCACCTTCGAAGGCGGCGTGCATCGGACAGCCGACCTGCTGGTCGGGGCCGACGGCGCCTGGTCGCGGGTCCGCCCGCTGCTCTCGGCCGCGGTCCCGCAGTACACCGGGATCAGCTACGTAGACCTCTGCGTGACGGACGCGCCGACGAGGCTGCCGGCCTCCGCCGAGCTGGTCGGGACCGGGAGCCTGTTCGCGCTGTCCGACAACAAGAACATCGGAGGGCACGGCGGCCGCGACCTGCACCTGGGCGCCATGCTGCGCACCTCGGAGGACTGGATCGGGACCCACGGCCTCGACACCGCCGACGTGACCGCCGCGCGTACCGCGCTGCTGGCGGAGTTCGCCGACTGGCACCCGGCGCTGACCGATCTCATCCGGCACTGCGACGACGAGATCACCGCCCGCCGGATCCACGCACTCCCCATCGGCCACTCGTGGCCACGTACCCCGGGCGTGACGCTGATCGGCGACGCCGCGCACCTGATGTCGCCGTTCGCGGGCGAGGGCGCGAACGCCGCGATGCTGGACGCCTGCGAGCTGGCGCTGGCGCTGGTCGAGCACGGCGACGACGTGGAAGGTGCCCTCCTGCGGTACGAGACGGCGATGTTCCCGCGAGCGGAGGTCGCCGCCCGGATGTCGGCCCGCGGCCTCGACCTGTGCTTCGCCGACGACTCCCCGCGCGGGATGGTCGAGTTCTTCGGGCAGATGGGCACCCCGGTCACCTCGGGATGACGCGCATCCAGACGTTCGTGGACGACGACAGCCCGGTCACGCGCACGGGACCGCTCCGGCGTCGGGTGGCTCCTGGCCGGTGAGGGCGCGCTCCTCGCCGGAAGGATCGTCATCGCGCCCAAGCCGTTCCCGGCCGAGTTCCGCCGCGACGCAGCCCGCGGCCGCCGGCCTGCTCGGGTGCCCCTCGTGTGTGCCGGCTCGCACCCCGCACGTGACTCACAGATGTCGTGCTCGACGCGGGGGAGTGTCGGCAATCGTCGGCTGCGCACGCGGCGACCCGGAGACCACAATCGGTCGGCTTCTCGCGATCAGGAAGGACCCGAGGATGCCCGCTGAACGTCCCGAGTACCCGGAAGCAAGGACCGTCGACGTCCAGGACGTCGTGGCGGGCATCGGGTTCCCCGATCCCTATCGCTGGCTGGAGGACGACTCCGAGGAGGCGGCCGCCTGGCAGCGGGAACAACAGTCGCTGACCGACACGATGATCGACGGGTGGCCGCATCTCGCCGCGCTGCACGCGTCGGTCGGTGCGTTCGCCGCCGACGGGACCGGCTCGAGCAACTGGATGGTCGAGCCGGCGCCGCGGTTCGCAGGTGGTCGCTGGTTCCGCCTCGACCGGTCGCCCGCTCCGGACTACCCGGAACGGGCCGCTCTCGTCGTCTCCGACGGGCCGGACCTCCCCGGAACGGCCCTCTACGACCCGAACTCCGACGGCAACCGCCAGATCTCGTGGTTCGCGCCCTCACCGGACGGGCGGATCGTCGCGTTCGCGGTCTGCGAGGACGGCTCCGAGCTCGGTGAGGTCAGGCTGCTCGACGCGGGGACCGGCGATCGCCTCGCGGACCGGATCCCGCAGCGGACCATGGGGCCGCTCACCGTTCCACAGTGGCTCCCGGACGGTTCCGGGTTCTTCTACACGGCCGCCGACACGTCCTCCGAGACGTTCGCCCTGCGAACCTTCTTCCACTCCGTCGGCACTCCTCCTCCCGACGCGCCGGAACCGTTCGACGTCCCCCACGGACCCACCGTGCAGGTCTCCGCGGACGGCACGCGTGCGGTCGTCTCCGCGGTGTGGCCACTGCCGCAGTACGTGTGCGACCTGCCCGGGCGGGCGTGGCGACCGTTCGTCCAGGGGATCGACGCGTCGGTCGCGGGTGTGATCCACGGCGACAGGTACATCGCGGTCACCGATCACGACGCTCGCCGTGGCCGGATCGTCGCGATCCCCTTCGACGCCCCGGCGCCGTCGGACCCCGCCGGCTGGCAGGAGCTGGTCGCGGCGTCCGACCGCGTGCTCAGCCATGTCCGGCTGATCGGCGACCGGCTGGTGGTGACCGGATCGGTCGACACCGAGGCGCGTGCCTGGGTCTTCGATCTCGACGGCCGCGAACTGGAGGAGGTGCCGCTGCCCGGCCGCGGAGCGCTCCCGCTGGACGTGTTGCCCAACGCCTCGCTGGTGCCGCCGGAGCACCCGGAGGAGTTCCTCTTCGCGTTCTCCACCCCGACGTCGTCACCGGGCGTGTACAGCTATCGCCCGGGGTCGGGCCAGCTGACCACGCTGCGCGAACCCCGCGTCCACCTGCCCGGGGCCGGCGCTTCGCTGCACTGGGCCCGGTCCGCGGACGGCACCGAGGTGCCCTACCACGTCGTCCGGCCGGCCGGCGCGGAGAAGACCGCGGAGAAGATGCAGCCCTCGCCCACGCTCATCACCGCCTACGGCGGCGGCCGGGTCGCCTGGCCCGCGCAGTTCCCCGGGCCCGTCGCGGCGTTCGTCGCGGCCGGCGGGACGCTGGTCATCTCGCATCAGCGCGGGGGCGGGGACCTCGGCTCGGGCTGGGCCGACGCCGGGCGCCTCCGGAACAAGCAGAACAGCTTCGACGACCTGTACGCGATCGCGGAGGACCTCATCCGCACCGGAGTGACGACGCCGGACCGGCTCGCCGTGACCGGCTGGAGCAACGGCGGGCTCATGGCGGGGGTGGCCTTCGCCCAGCGCCCCGAACTGTGGGCGGCGGTGGTCGCCCAGTGCCCGATCCTCGACGTCGTCGGCTGCCATCGCCATCCCTACGGCCGGTTCGCGATCGGCAGCGAGTACGGCGACTTCGACGACCCGGACGAGGTGACCCGGCTCGCCGGGATCTCGCCGTACCAGCTGATCGAGAACGGCACGGTGTACCCGGCGCTGTACGTGCACGCCGGTGGCGCGGACGTCGCGTGCCCGCCGGGGCCGATCCGTAAGTTCGTCGCCCGGGTGCAGGCGGTGCCGGACACCACCGCACCGCAGCTGCTCCGGGTCTGGGACCGCGTCGGGCACGGAATGGCGACCTCCCGGTCCGAAGGCATCACCCACGCCACCCACTGGCTCGCCTTCCTGATGCAGCGGCTGGATCTGACGCCCGTCGATCCGTCCGCCGGGGAGACTCGCCCACAGGAGACGACGGCAGGATCCGGGAGGGCCCGATGACACAGCGGAGCACGCAGCAGCAGGCGCAGTACGACAAGGTCCTGGCACACCTGCAGGCACTGCACGAACCCGGGTTCGGCGGCCCGTCGAGCATCCGGGAGCCGCACGTCACCCGGGACGGGCAGCGCACGGTGGTGACCGCCGAGGTCCTGGACGGGCTCGACGGCGTGCCGCGCACCGCGCTCTACACGGCGGAGGACGGCCGCTTCCGGCAGGTGTCGGCCGCGGGCGCGTCGGCGCGGTCGGGCCGGTTCTCGCCGGACGGGCACACACTGGCGTTCCTGGCCGACCGCGCCGAGCGCGGGGTGTCCCAGCTCCACCTGCTCGTCGACGGCAGGCTGGGGGAGGCGCAGGCGGCGCCCGAGGTGCCCGGCACGGTGGAGTACCTGCACTGGTCGCCGGACGGCAACCGGATCCTGCTGGGCGTCGCGGGGCTCGGCGCCGACCTGTCCGGCGGGCAGGGATCGGGGGTCAACCGGCGCAGCGCCGACGAGACGCCGTCGTGGTTCCCCCGCATCGACGACGGGGTCGGGGAGCAGTCCTGGCGCAGCCTTTGGCTGTACACGCCGGGGACCGGGGCGCTCGACCGGCTCTCCGCGGAAGGGGTGAACTGCTGGGAGGCGGGCTGGTGCGGGCCGGAGCGGGTCGCGGCGATCACCTCCGACGGGCCCGGCGAGGACGACTGGTACCGCGCGGATCTGAGCCTGTTCGAGCCGGACGGCTCGACCCGGAAGGTGCTGGGCAGCGACGTCCAGCTCGCCCTGCCGACCGGCTCGACCGACGGCCGGTGGCTGTCGGTGGTCGAGGCGGTGTGCAGCGACCGCTGGGTGGTGGCCGGTGACCTGCTGGTCATCGACCCCGCGTCGGGGGCGGTGCGGCGCGTCGACGTCCGCGGTACCGACGTCACCCGGCTGGAGTGGCTCGACGACACCCGGCTCGGCTATGTCGGACTGCGGCACCTGGACTCGGTCGCGGGCGTCGTCGACGTCGCACACGACGGGACCGAGGTGTCGGAGATCTTCTCGACGGCGGCGGCCTGTGGTGGGAGCACCTTCCACCCGGACGGCGTGTTCACCGGCGACGGCAGGGTGTGCACGATCCAGGAGTCCTACGAGCTGCCGCAGCAGCTCGTCGTGTCCGGTCCCGACGGTGACCGGGTGCTCGCCTCGGTGGCCCACCCGGGGACCGACCACCTGCGTTCGGTCGCCGGGACCGCGGAGGCGGTGACCTGGGACGCCCCGGACGGCACGGAGATCGAGGGGGTCCTGTGCACGCCGGCGGGGGACGGTCCGTTCCCGCTGGTGGTGAACGTCCACGGCGGGCCGATCTGGGCGTTCCGCAACCAGTGGTCGATGCGGTCGTCGTGGGTTCCGCTGCTGGTGTCCCGCGGGTACGCGGTGCTCAACCCGAACCCGCGCGGCAGTGCCGGGCGCGGCCAGGAGTTCGCCGGAATGGTCGTCGGCGACATGGGCGGGGCCGACACCCACGACCTCCTCTCCGGGATCGACACGCTCGTCGACCGCGGTGTGGTCGACGGGGGCCGGGTCGGCCTGATCGGCGGGAGCTACGGCGGCTACATGTCGTCGTGGCTGGTCACCCAGGACCGGCGGTTCGCGGCCGCCGTGCCGATCGCCCCGGTGACCGACTGGTACAGCCAGGGCTTCACGAGCAACATCGCGGCGTGGGGCAACCGGTTCCTCGACGCCGACCCGGAGCAGCACGGAACCCGGGCGCACACCCGCAGCCCGGTGTTGCACGCCAGCAAGGTCCGCACTCCGTGCCTGACCGTCGCGGGGGCGCTGGACAACTGCACGCCACCGGGCCAGGCCCAGGAGTTCCACCAGGCGCTGCGGGCACACGGCGTCGAGTCGGTGCTGGCGATCTACCCGCAGGAGGGGCACGGGGTGCGGGCCTACCCGGCGCAGATCGACTTCCTGGCCCGGGCCGTGGACTGGTTCGAGCTCCACATGCCGGCCCGGTAGCGCAGGCTCCCACCGGTGCGCAGGTACTCCTGTGCTGTCGCCGGATGCCTATGCTGCGATTGCGTCGTGTGAACGTCTGGAGGTCGTGCGGTCGTGTCGAAGCGGGCATGGGACCGGCTGCACACGGCCGGGACCGAGGACGAGGCGGGCCTGCAGGAGGCCGTCGACGCACTGGCCGAGCGACTGCAGCGGTCGGTTGCGGTCGACGACCCGAACATCCGCCTGCTTGCGGCCAGCAGGCACTTCGGTGACGAGGACGAGACACGCGTCCGTTCGGTGCTCGGCCGGGATGTCGGCGACGAGGTCCGCGAGCTGGTGCAGGCGCAGAACGTCTGGCAGCTCACCGAGCCGGCCCGCCTGACCGTGCCGCTCCCCGGTATCAAACCCCGGCTGTGCGTGCCGATCCGGTGCGCGGGCCTGCTGCTCGGGTTCCTGTGGCTGATCGAGGACGCTCCACTGACCGAGGAGCAGATCGCGGACTCCGTGGAGGTCGCCGAGGAGATCGGACTGCGCCTCTACCGTCGCGACGTCGCGCTGGAGCGCCGGCGAGCCCGGATGGAGGTGCTCCTGCGAGGCCTCGTGTCGTCCGATGTGGCCACCCGTGGCGACGCGCTCTCCGAGTTGCGCGAGGACGACCTGCTCCGCGAGGCCGACCACGTCGAGGTCGCCGTCATCGGCTGCCGCCCCACCGCCGACGACGCCGACGTCGACCGGGTCCTCGCCACGGCACTGGCCCAGGCCGCCGACCAGGTTCTGCGGCGCGCACCCGAACGCAGCACGCTCGTGTGGGTCCGGCGCACCGGCCTGGTCGTCCTCGTCGTGGGGGAGCAGGTGGCCGGCCACCAGGTGGAGCAGGTCGCGGCTCGCGTCACCGCCGAGCTGGTCCGGGCGACCGGGGACCGCTGGACGGCCGGCACGGAGAGCCACGACGACGGTCTGGTGCAGGCCCGCCAGGCCTATCAGCACGCGGTGATCGCGAACCGCGCCGCGCAGCACCTGCCGGAGTTCGCGGACGTGGTGACCTGGGAGGGGATCGGCGTCTACGGGCTGCTCGCCATGCTCGCGCCCGGCGATCTGGACATCTCGTCGTATCCGGTGCCCCTGCTCCGGCTGGCCGAGCACCGGGGTGCCCGGCAGCTCCTGGAGACCGCGGAGACCTTCCTGGACCTCGCGGGCGACGTGCAGCGGGCCGCCGCGGATCTGCACATCCACCGGGCGACGCTCTATCAGCGTCTGTCGCGCATCGAGCAGCTCACCGGCCTGAGCTTCGCCAGCGGCGGTGACCGCCTCGCCTTCCATCTGGGGATCAAGATCGCTCGGTTGGCGGGCACGTACGACCGGTTGGTGACGTCACCGGACCGACCGGGCCGGTAGCGGGCCGAGGTCGACACCTGTCGTGCCGGTGGGTCCGAACCACGTGACAGTTGCGGCTGTCGTCGTGCCCGGGGCCCCGACCATGCTGGTCGCGAATGCAGGCCCTCCGGACAAGGACGCCCATGAGAACTGACGCCGTGGTCATCGGAGCCGGAGTGGTCGGCTCCTCGATCGCACTCGAGCTCGCCCGCGGCGGTCGGCAGGTCGTCGTCGTCGACAAGGCGGGCGGGGTCGGGCACGGCTCCACCAGTGCATCGAGCGCTGTGGTCCGATTCAACTTCTCCACCCGGGCCGGGGTTGCGGCGGCCTGGGAGTCCCGGTTCGCCTGGGAGGCGTGGGCCGACCATCTCGGTGGCGAGGACCCGGCCGGGATGACCCGGTACGTCCGCACCGGGTTGGCCTTTCTCGACGTCGCCGTGGCCCCGCGCAGCATGTTCGTCCCGCACCTGGAGCGGGCAGGCGTGCCCTTCGAGGAGTGGGACGCAGCGACGCTCGCGCAGCGCATCCCGGGCATCGACGTCGGCCGCTACTGGCCGCCGAAGCCCATCGCCGACGAGCGCTTCTTCGACGAAGCCGAGGGCACCGTCGGGGCGGTCCACACCCCGGATGCGGGCTATGTCAGCGACCCGCAGCTCGCGGCCCGGAACCTCGCGTGGGCCGCGGAACGGCACGGCGCGCGGTTCCTGCTGCGCCGCGCGGTCACGGCGATCGAGCGCGGCGCTCGGGTCCGCGCGGTCCTGCTCGACGACGGGACCCGGATCGACGCGGACGTGGTCGTCAACGCCGCGGGACCCTGGTCGTCGGCGATCAACCGGCTCGCCGGGGTGGGCTCGGACTTCACGATCTCGCTGACGCCGATGCGCCAGGAGGTCGCCCACGTCCGCGCGCCGGCGGGTCGTCACCCGGAGGGCGGCGAGGGCATCTCCGTCGCCGACATGGACCTCGGCATCTACCTGCGCGGCGAGGTCGGCGGGGGGCTGCTCATCGGCGGCACCGAACCCGAGTGCGACCCCTTCCAGTGGCTGGAGTGTCCTGACGACGCGCATCCGAACCCCACCATGGAGGTCTTCGAAGCCCAGGCCGTGCGGGCGGCGCGACGGCTGCCGGAGCTGCGGGTTCCGCACCGGGCCCGCGGGGTGGTCGGGGTGTACGACGTCGCCGACGACTGGACCCCGGTCTATGACCGGACCGATCTGCCCGGCTTCTACGTCGCGATCGGAACCAGCGGCAACCAGTTCAAGAACGCCCCGGTCGTCGGCCGGTTCATGACGGCGATCATCGACCGTGTCGAGGGCGGCGGCGATCACGACACCGATCCCGTCCAGTTCGTCGCCGAGCGGACCGGTGCCGTGATCGATCTCGCGGCCTTCTCCCGGCGGCGTGCGGTCAACACCGACAGCAGCCGCACCGTCATGGGATGAGCCGGGCATGACGTACGACGCGACGACTCGAGGAGGCAGCAGCATGTTCACAGTGGTTTTCATGTCGAGCGAGCACGTGTCCCGGATGAACAATCTGCTGGGGAGCTCACCCGACGTGCGGGAGGCGTGCGCGGCGCTGGACCGCGACTACACGATCGCCTACGAGCTGCACGACGGTCCGGACGGCGGCACCGTGCACTGGGTGCTGGCGTTCGACCGCGGCACCGGGGCCCGGTTCTCCCTGGAACCGGTACGCACCGCTGATCTCACCTACGTCGGCGACTGGGCCGCCGCGATCCGGACCGCCCGGGCGGCCCGCGCCGGTGAGGTCACCGGCGCGGACGCGTTCGAGCTGCGGGGCGACCCGTCCGTTCCCGACCGCATCGCCGACGCCTACCGGACGGCACAGCGGGTCGCGACCATCGAGTCCGAGCTTCCGAGTTGCTAGCGGGGTCTCCGGTCTCCGAGGTTGCGGCCGGGCATCGGCAGGACGAGGTCGCGGGGATGACCGGGCAGGCCCTCGCAACCCACCGGTGGCGATCGTGCGCCGGCTCAGGTCGCGAGGTGATCTACCGGCACCTCCAGGCGAGGCGGGTACGCGTCGCGCATGCGGTGCAAGGTGCTCGTCACGACGGCGCGGACGTCTGCCTCGTGCAGCGGGGCGGGGACCAGAGCCGAACCGAGTGAGAAGCCTTCGACCAGGGTGAGCAGGAGGAGCGCTTCGCGGCGCAGTGCTTCTTCGTCGATCATGCGGTCGGCGAGCGCCGCGCGCAGGAGCGCCCGGATCGCCTCCGTGGTCGCGAGTGAGGTCGAGGCGACGTCGGCTGCGAACTCCGGGTCGGTGCGGGCCATGACGCGGTACTCGACGAGTGCGATGTTCTCCTTGTGCTCCTGCTCGCTGGTCGGCGCGGTGAGCACGATCGCCTCGGCGACCCGGCTGGCCGGATCGTCGGAGAGCCCCGGACTGCGGTGCTCGGCGCGCTTGATCAGGACGCCCAACGTGAACGACATGACCTCCCGCAGGGTGTCGCCGAAATAGTGCCGGATGCTCCCGATGGCCAAGCCGGAGCGTGCCGAGATCCGCGCGAGGGTCACCGAGCGAAGTCCGTGTGCGGCGATCTCGTCGATCACGGCGTCGGCGACCTGCGCACGCCGGGCATCCGGGTCTACTCGTCTGGGCATGGCCTAAAAATATCTCCCCGTTGTGGCATGGGCATGCTAGATTTGTAGCATGTTCATGCTAGAAACGGAGTCGGCCAGGTCACGGCGGTCCCCTTCCCGGCTCGCCGCGGCGACAGCGGTCATCCCTCTCCTGCTGCTGGCGGGCTGCTCGTCGGCGGCCCCGCCCGAAGCCGGCGCGGATGCGGGTATGGCGGCCTATCTGACGCAGGAACTCGAGTGGGGCGGTTGCGCGGACACCGCGACGAACGCGCTGGATGCCGAGTTGTTCGCCAACCCTGCGCTCGAGTGTGCGTCGGTCGAGGTTCCGCTCGATTACGGCGCCCCGGAGGGGGAGAGGGCGCAGATCGCGCTCACCCGCCTTCCCGCCAGGGGGGAGGCCGAGGGGTCGCTGCTGATCAATCCGGGCGGCCCCGGAGGGGCGGGCACGAGTTTCGTGGCGTCCCACCTGCCTCAGTGGCAGGAGGGTCCTGTCGCGGAGCGCTTCGACATCGTCGGTTTCGACCCGCGGGGGATCGGGGCGTCGACCCCGGCGCTCGACTGCTACACCGACGAGGAGTACGACGCGGGCGATGTTCCCCGGTTCGGTGCCGTGTACGACATCACCAGTGCCGAGCAGGCGGCGGATCACGCGCAACGCTGTATCGAGGGTTCCGGTGGCGTCGAGAACCTCGCGAATGCCGGGTCGGCGAACGTGGTGCGTGACATGGACGTCATGCGGGAGGTGCTCGGCGACGAGCAGCTGACCTTCCTCGGTTACAGCTACGGCTCCGAGATCGGTGCCCAGTATCTCGCCGCGCATCCCGACAAGGTCCGTGCGGTCGTGCTCGACAGTGCCGTGGGGCCGGATTGGACACCGAGCGAGCTCCGCCTCGCCCAGTTCGCTGCTTCCCAGGCCCGGTTCGACGAGCTCGCCGCGCTCTGCGCCGAGTCACCCGGCTGTGTTCTCGGGTCCGATCCTGCAGCGGCGAACCAGCGTCTGCACGAGATCGTCGCACCGCTGGTCGAGGCCCCGGCGGCCACTGCCGACGGCAGGCACGTGAGCGTCTGGGACGTCTATCTCGGGATCACGGCGGGCCTGGCGGCGGAGGCGCACTGGCCCTCGCTGATCTCCGCCCTGACCGAGCTCGACGCGGGGCGCGCCGAGGAGATCCTCGCCCTGCGTGACGGCTTCTACAGCCGCACCGCCGACGGCGTGTACGCCACGGACATCGACACGAACATCGCCGTGCGCTGCATGGACTGGCCCCGCTTGACAGCGGAGGAGCAGACCGCGCTCGCGCGTGAGGTCGCGAACGTCGCGCCGATGTTCGGCATCGACGTGCTGACGGCGGGGACCTATCACAGCGAGTGCGAGGCCTGGCCCGCGTCGCCGACACGCGACGAACCGTGGCTGCCTGCCGATCTCGAGGGTCTGCCCGAGGCGCTCGTCGTGTCGCTCACCGGTGATCCCGCGACGCCGTATCCGGGTGGCGTGTCCATGGCGCGAACTCTCGGCGCGAGCCTGCTGACCGTCGAGGGCAAGCAGCACGGCGCCTATCTCCTCGGTGGCAGCAAGTGTGTCGACGATGCGGTCAACGCCTACATCCTCGACCTCGAGACCCCGCCGGTCGATGCCCGATGCAGCCTCTGACGCGACGACCGAGGCACGTTCCCGCAGACAGGACGAGGTGATGAGGATGCTCCGACCTGTTCGGCTCCACCAGGCACTGAGCCGCACCGTTCACACGATCACGTTGCCCGATCCCGACGGCGGGGCCGCCGTGTGGGCCGTCGAGACCCACACCATGGAGGACCACGAGGCCCGGCTCTACCGGGACGGGCAGCGCATCGGTGCGGCCGAGATGCCCGCCGGCTTCACCGTTCCCGGAGGGAGGATCGAGGTCGACGCCGGGTTGTACGGCGTCACCCGGGTCCATCTCGTCACCCCTGACGGGCGGGAACGCCGGCTGGCTCCGGCGCCGGGGACCCTGGAGCACCGGCGGGCAGTGCTGACCCGGGATCACCCGCGCCTGAGCCGGAGGATCGCTGTCACCGCGGTGGTGATCCTGCTGGTCAATCTGGTGCTCGCCGTACCCGCGGGGATCGAGATGGTCACCTCGATCCCGCAGGTGGCGGAGCGGTTCGGGACGTTCACCTCGCCGGTGGTCCTGCCCGGCTGGCTGCTGGGGACTCTCACGGTCGCCGGTGTCGTCGCCGCCGTGGAACGAGCAGTCACCTGGCGGTACAACCGCATCGTCGACGCCGAGACCATCTGGACCTCGCTGTAGCAGCGCCAGTCAGAGCAGGCTCCGGCGGTGGAGCAGCCGCGCGGGCAACCGACGGAGGGGAGTGGGGCGCATCGTCGCTCCTTCACTCGACGGGAGCGGCTGCAGGGGAGCGCCCGCCGGCTGCTGACATTCCCCCCATGACGGTAGGAAACGACGGACCAGGGCTCCACCCTCATCCGAGGGTGCCGTTCGACGAAGGAATCGGCTGCCGGGATGCGCAAGTTCCGTCGCGTGGTCGGTGAACCCGGTAGCCGGCACGGTCAGGGGCTCGGCGCATGCTCCCGTTCCGGATCACCACGGCTGCCCGACCGATGTCATCGTCGAGACGTCGCCGGGCCCGTGCCGGCGCGGGTCCGGCGACCGCGGCCGAACTCGACCCGGCTGCCCGGGACACGGTGCGCCGCCCGGAGGCGGCACACCGTGTCGGAGATCAGCCCGGGAACCTGCTCGGCTTCTCCTCGAAGATCATCGTCTTGTTCTCCAGGTAGGGGAGGAGACCGTCCACCCCGCCCTCGCGGCCGATACCGGACTGCTTGAACCCTCCGAAGCCGATTCCGAAGTCGGTCCGGAAGCCGTTGTGCCCGACGGTCCCGGCACGCAGCCGGTCACCCACCGCACGCGCCCGGTCGGCGTCGTGGGTGAAGACCGCGGCGTTGAGGCCGTAGATCGTGTCGTTGGCGATCCGGATCGCGTCCTCCTCGTCGTCGGCGGGGATGACGGACAGGACGGGACCGAAGATCTCCTCCTGGGCGATCTTCCAGGAGTTGTCGACGTTCGCGAAGACGGTCGGCTCGATGAACCAGCCGCGGTCGAGGTCCTTCGGCCGCCCGCCACCGGTCACCAGCTTCGCGCCCTCCGACACACCCTGTGCGATGTACCCCTCGACCCGATCCCGCTGGCGCTCCATCGCGAGCGGTCCCATCTGGACTCCGGGTGCGAACGGATCACCGAGTTTGACCTGGGAGAACGTGCCGGCCAGTGCGTCAGCCAGCTCGTCGTGACGGCGGCGCGGGACGACGATGCGGGTGAGGGAGGAGCACACCTGGCCGGAGAGGAAGCACTCCGCGCCGGAGAGGCTGGCAGCGGCCTCGGCCAGGTCCATGTCGTCGAGGATCACGGCGGCGGACTTCCCGCCCAGCTCCAGCGTGTAGCGACCGATGCGCTCGCCCAGGATCGAGGCGATGCGCCGGCCGGCCACCGTCGAGCCGGTGAAGGCGATCTTGTCGACCCGCGGGTCACGGACCAGGCTCTCGGAGACCTCGCGATCGGCGGTGAGCACGTTGAGCACACCGGCCGGAAGCCCGATCTTCTCCGCGATGTCGGCCATGATGTACGGCGCGCCGGGTGCCTCCGGCGAGGCCTTGAGCACGACGGTGCAGCCGGCCAGCAGCGCGGGAGCGAGTTTGTAGGCGATCAGCGTCATCGGGGCGTTCCACGGGATGATCGCGCCGACGACGCCGACCGGCTCCCGGGAGATCAAGCCGTACCTCCCGCCCGCGGTGGGGGTGGCGGCCTCCTCGAAGGCGAAGGTCTCGGCGAGGCCGGCATAGAAGTCGTACGCGTCCGGCACCCCGCCGATCATCGCCTGCGCGGCTCCGTGGACGATGCCGGACTCCCGCGGCCAGACCTGGGTGACGTCGTCGGCCCGCTCGCGAACCGCGGCGCCGATGGCGCGCAGGAACTCGGCGCGTTGTGCATGGGTCAGCTTCGGCCAGGGACCCTCGTCGAAGGCGGTGCGGGCCGCGGTGACAGCGCGCTCGACATCGGCATTCTGTGCCTCGGGGACCTGGTAGTAGACCTGCTCCGTGGCGGGCTCGATCACCGAGATGGTGCTGCTCGACGACGGTGTGACCCACTCGCCGCCGATGTAGAACTTGTCCAGGCCCTTGAGCGGAGCCGTGGTGTCGCTGGTGATGCTCATGAGGGGTCCGACCTCCGGTGGTCGACGTCGCTCCTGGCGGAGTCCTCGCGGACGCTCCGCCCTGGCTGCAGGCTCGAGCCTGACATCTGTGCGCTTTCTCCGCTACTGCGGGATAGAAACGCAAAAATATCCGTGCATGCGGAGAGCTCCGGGCAGTCCATCGGGTGCGACTCAGTCGCCCGCCACGGCGGCGATCTCGCTCGCCGTCCGTTCCCGGAGCCGGTGCGCGATCGTGGCGGACGCGGCATTCCCGTTCATGCAGGTGGGGCACGGGTGCCAGCGCCGGTCGCCGCCGGGGCGGCGCTCGGTCACCGGTGCGAGTGGCAGCGGGTCGGCCGGGGGCGACGACCAGGCCCGTCGACAAGCGTCGTTGCTGCAGTGCAGGTCGATGTGGATCATCCGCCCTCGCTGTCCATGGCCGTCGCGGATCCGCAGGCCGGAGTGCTCGACGGTCGGGTGGTCACGACATGTCCGAGCGCGCTCGGCGGCGCAGCCAGGTGGGGGGCCGGCCGCTCTCGGCGGCGATGCGCTGCCAGGTCCACCCGGCTCGCCGACGGTCGGTGAGGTAGTCGTCGAGGTCGTCGAACCCGTGTGCGTGCGCCACCGACCGTGCGAGTTCGGCGGTGCGTTGCCGGCTGGGGGCGTGCGGAGTTCGCGGAACACCGTGGCGGGTCATCGCCGCCCGCACCGACTGGGGGTTCATCTCCACCTCGGTCGCGATCGCCCGGACCGAGCGGTGCTCGTCGAGATGACGCTGCCGCAGGTACGACGCGACGTCGCGGAATCCCAGACCGACGATCCGGGCGAGCAGTCGTGCATCGTGCCGCGGCGGGCACGGACCGCCGACGTCGCTCGCGAGGTCGGCGGCGAGGTCCGCGTCGACGGTTCCGAGGTGCCGGGTGAGCCAATCCTTGTGCAGACCTGCCTCGCGACTCAGCCGGGCGAGGCTGTCACCGGCGGCGACGCGAGTACGGATGAACTCGGCGAACGAGCGGAAGCCGGCGTCGGTGGCCATCGTTTCGGCGATCGCGCGGAGCCGGGAGACCGAGGCTCGGGCGGCGGCTTCCGTCCTCACGTCGACCGGAATGGAGGCGAGGGTCCGCAGGGTCTTGCGCCGGCGCTGCTCGGGCTGGCGCCGTCCGCGGGCGGCGGTCGCGGCGGCCCGGGTGAGCTCGCCGGTGGACGCCCACCGGCGCCCGATCTCACAGCCTGCGCGGACCACCGGGTCGTGGGCGCGCCGCCGACGCATCGCCCGAGCGCGCCGGTCCCGGGTGGTGCCGCCCTCCAGTGACTGACCTCGTTCCAGGCCGAAGGCGGTGCGGTAGGAGGCGCGGTCCCAGCCATGGGAGCGCAGGTGTGCGCCCACGGACCGGAACCACTGCCCGCACAGGTGGCATCGGGCGTGCTCGTCGGCGATCTCCATGACGCCTGGTGGTGCGTGACAGGGCGTGCCGTCGGCCAGGGCGCCGACGGGGTGGCGCTCGACCGGTCGGTCGGTCGCGGGTGCGGACACGCCTCCTCCTCTCCTCGTCGTCGAGGCGACTAGTCACAATGAGACTAGTTGGCCACGGGGGTGCGGCCAAGTGCCCGGAGGGTGCGATCCGGATCGCGGAGGTGTCGGGGCGCCGAGGTCAGTGGGGGACGGTCGCGACCCGCCAATGCGGATCGACCAACGCTCTCGTCGTCTCCACCTCGTCGGGGCGGGCGCGCGAGCCGGTCGGCCACCGCGCCGACGAGGACAGCACGACCCGGTTCTCCGGGTTCACCACGACCGCATCGGCCGGGAGGTCTCCGAGTCCGTGCAGGAGCAGTGCCTCGAACCGGGCGACCGGGAGATCCGCGCCGACGATGCCGAGGAAACGCTCGTCGGCGAGGATGGGCATGCTGAGCGTGAGCAGGTACCGGTCCGTCCCGTGGACGTCGACGTACGGGCCGACGACGCGCCGGCGCCCGTCAGGATGGCTGCCTGTACGCCGGTCTCCCGTCGTCACCGGAGTGAACGTATCCGCATCAGCGTCGTTCTGCTCCAGATCATTCCGCATCTGCGGTCTAGTCTCGGGGTATGGTCAGCGACGTCGCGTTGCGACAGCTCGAGTATCTGGTGGCGCTGGCACGGGAGAAGCACTTCGGTCGGGCGGCGCAGGCCTGCTTCGCCAGTCAGTCGACACTGTCGGTCGGTCTGCGGAATCTCGAGCGTCAGCTCGGAGTGACGATCGCCCGGCGTGGCCACCGGTTCCAGGGATTCACCGCGGAGGGGGAGTGCGTGGTCGGCTGGGCGGCCCGGATCCTCGCCGAGCGGGACGCCCTCCGCATCGATCTCCTGAGGATGAAGAGCGGACTCAGCGCAACGGTCCGGATCGGGGCGATCCCGACCGCGGTGCCTGCCGTGTCCGCGCTCACCACCGCGTGGACCGCTGCGCACCCGGAGGTCCGGACCCGGATCGAGGCGCTGCCCTCGCGGGAGATCGACCGACGGCTCGCCGACTTCGATCTCGACGTCGGACTGACCTACCTCGATGCCGACCGGACGGGGGACGACGTGCTCCCGCTCTATCGCGAGAGCTACCTGCTGCTGACCGGCGCGGACGAGGCCGTCGCGCGGCGGGGCCGGGTGTCCTGGTCCGAGATCCCGGAACTGCGCCTGTGCGCGCTCACCCGGGGAATGCAGAACCGGCGGATCGTCGACGGTGCCCTGAGTGCGGCCGGTGCTGCAGCACGGGTGGAGGTCGAGACCGACACGATCGGTGCGCTCTACGCGCACCTGGCGACCGGGCAGTGGTCCGCGGTCATCGCCCACACCTGGATGCGGGCGTTCGGTGTTCTCGCGGGTATGCGAGCGGTGCCCATCACCGGCAGTGGCCCCCGTCCGCTGGTCGGTCTCGTCCTCGGGGGCAGCGGCCCGGCGTCCTATGTCGCCCGGGCCTATCTCGAGGCCGTCGAACGGGCCGGTGTGGCGGCGGAGCTGGACGCCGGCGAGGCCGACCACGAGGGCATGCCGGATCCGGCAGACACGAATGCTCAACCGACGGTTGACAGCTCGGATGCGGAGAAGACAGCGTGATGATTCCGCATCAGCGGATATCCGACGTCCCCGTGGCGGCCCCGCGCGCCAGCCACCCACGAGGAGCACCCCATGACTCTCGGCAGTGACATCCGCGTGCCGCTGAAGCACCTCGACCGCTTCTTCGTCGACGGTCGGTGGGTCGCGCCGTCGACCGGGGCGATGATCGATGTCATCGAGCCGGCCACCGAGCAGCTCTACTACCGGGTCGCAGAGGCTCGGGCGTCCGATGTCGACCGGGCGGTCGGCGCGGCCGCGACGGCGTTCCACGACGGACCGTGGCCGCGGATGAGTCACGCGGAGCGGGCCGGCCATCTGCGCGCGCTCGCGGAGGGCCTGCGCCGGCGGGTCGGCGACGCGAGTGAGATCTGGCCACGTGAGTCCGGCGTGCTCCACGCGGCGGCGCAGGCGAGCCTGGGTGCGATTCCGAAGGTCTACGAGTACTACGCCGGTCTCGCCGAGACCTTCGACTGGACCGAGCGCGCCGAGTCGGCGATGGGCGCGTTCGCGCAGATCGTGAAGGAGCCCCCGTGGGCGTGGTCGGCGCGATCGTCCCGTGGAACGCGCCGATGAACCTGATCACCTGGAAGCTCGCGCCTGCACTGATCGCGGGCTGCACCGTGGTCCTCAAGCTCTCACCGGAGGCCCCCGGAGCCGGATACCTGGTGGCCGAGGTCGCCGAGGAGATCGGGCTCCCGCCCGGGGTGGTCAACGTGCTCACGGCGGACCGCGAGGTGTCGGAACTGCTCGTCCGGGATCCGAGGGTGGACAAGATCGCCTTCACCGGCTCCACCGCGGCCGGTCGCCGGATCGCCTCGATCTGCGGCGAGCGCATCGCCCGCTGCACCCTGGAACTCGGCGGGAAATCGGCCGCCGTGATCCTCGACGATGCCGACCTCGACGCCGCGGCCGCCGCGTTGGCGCGGGCCGAGTGCTATCTGTCCGGGCAGGTCTGCTCGTCGCTGACCCGCATCGTCGTCACCCGGGACCGGCACGACGAGCTCGTGGAGGCGCTCGCCGCCCGCTTCTCCGCGATCGCCGTCGGCGACCCGTTCGACGCCGCGACACAGATGGGGCCGTTGGCGGTCCGGCGCCAGCGGGACCGGGTCGAAGGGTTCATCGCCACCGGGATCGACGAGGGTGCGCGGCTCGTGACCGGTGGAGGCCGGCCGAAGCACCTGGACCGGGGCTGGTTCGTCGAGCCGACCGTCTTCGCCGACGTCGACAACTCGTCGACCATCGCCCGTGAGGAGATCTTCGGGCCGGTGCTCTCGGTCGTCCCGGCGGCGGACGAGGACGATGCCGTCCGGATCGCGAACGACACGATCTACGGGTTGAACGCATCGGTGTTCACCCCCGACGTCGCCCGCGCCCGCGCCGTCGCAGGGCGGATCCGGTCCGGGACCGTCGGACACAACGGCTTCCGGACCGACTTCAGTGTCGGCTTCGGCGGGTTCAAGCAGTCCGGGATCGGTCGCGAGGGCGGTGTCGAGGGGTTGCGGTCCTACCTGGAGAACAAGACCGTCATTCTCGACGGGGTGCCGGAGAACGAGCGGTGACCAGCCCGGGGCCCGGCCGCCGGCCGGGCCCCGGGTGCCCTCACCACGTCCGGTAGGGGAGGAACTTCCCGTTCAAGGTGATCACGACGCGGTCGCCCTTCGGGTCGGCTTCGCGCCTGAGGCCCAGTTCGAAGTCGATCGCGGACACGATCCCGTCGCCGAACTCCTCACCGACGAGCTCGGCAATGGTGGCCCCGTACACCTGGACGACCTCGGTCAGCCGGTAGACGAGCGGATCGGTGGTGTCGGCCGCGTCGGCCCCCCGCTCGGGCGGCAGCGTGAGAGCGTCGATCACATCGGGGGCGAGTTCCAGCAGCCCGCCCGCCGCGGCGGCCTGGTCGGCGGTCAGGGTCTGTTGGCCGAGTAGAGCAGACGTCGTCCACTCCGTCGATCGTCCGACCTCGTCGGCGATCGTCGCCCAGCGCAGCCCGAGTCGCCTCTTCGCGTCGAGTACGGCTCGGCGGGCGTCGATGCGGGTGGGCACCACCGTCACCCCTTCGCGCTGTAGGAGTGGGCGCCGGTGCCGGCGAGCCTGCCACCGTCGACGATCAGGTACTCGTCCCGGATCGGGCTGCCGGCGAAGAAGGACTCGAGGATCTCCCGGGTGCCGGCGGCATAGCGTGCCTGCGCCGAGAGGGTGGAGCCCGAGATGTGCGGCGTCATGCCGTGGTGCGGCATCGTCCGCCAGGGGTGGTCGGCCGGTGCCGGTTGGGGGTACCAGACGTCGCCGGCGTACCCGGCCAGCTGCCCGCTCTCCAGCGCGCGCACGATCGCATCCCGGTCGACGATCAGCCCGCGCGCTGTGTTGATCAGATACGCGCCCCGGCGCATGGTGGCGAGCAGATCGTCGTCGAAGAGGTTGCGCGTCTCGTGGTGCAGCGGTGCGTTGATCGTGACGACATCGCAGTGCGGGACCATCGAGCGGGCATCCGGGTGGTAGGTCAGGTTCAGCTCCCGCTCGACCTCGGCGGGCAGACGGTGGCGATCGGTGTAGTGCAGCCGGACATCGAACGGAGCCAGGCGCCGGAGCACCGCGAGGCCGATCCGCCCGGCAGCGACGGTACCGATGTCCATGCCCTCGACGTCGTACGCGCGCTCGACGCAGTCGGCGATGTTCCATCCGTCGTCGAGCACCCATCGGTGTGAGGGCAGGTAGTTGCGCACCAGGGAGAGGATCATCATCACCACGTGTTCGGCGACGCTGATCGAGTTGCAGTACGTGACCTCGGCGACCGTGACGCCGTGCTCGATCGCGGCATCGAGATCGACGTGGTCCGAGCCGATGCCTGCGGTCAGTGCGAGCTTGAGGTTCGGCGCCTTGGCGATCCGCTCGGCAGTCAGGTAGGCGGGCCAGAAGGGCTGCGAGATGACGACGTCGGCCTCGGGCAGGCGGCGCTCGAACTCGGAGTCCGGCCCCTCCTTGTCGGACGTGACGATCAGGGTGTGGCCGTGGCCCTCCAGGAAGCTGCGGAGCCCGAGCTCGCCGGACACGCTCCCGAGGAGTTCGCCCGGGGTGAAGTCGATCGCCGACGGCGTCGGCAGCGTCTGACCGCCCGGGTAGCGCTCCAGCTGGGGGAGCCCGTCACGTGCGTAGGTCGTCGGGTAACCACTGACGGGATCGTCGTAGAGCACACAGAGAATGGTGGCCATCGCTCCTCCTCGAGCCGGGCTGTGATTCCGTGTTCACGGTTCTCCGATCGAGGACCATCCGCAATCGCGGTGGAATGAGCGTTCTGGATCGAGTCATCGACGACGTCGATCGTTGCGCGTGGCCGCGTGTACCCGGCCGGCAGTCGACCGTGCGGCATGGACCGGACTCGTGGCAGTGTCGTCGGTGACCCGCTCGTGCGGGGGCGAGCCCGTGTTGCTCACGCAGATGCGGAGATGGGAGTGGCGATGACTGCCGCCGAACAGACGAGGATCGACGCGTTGCGCGCGGCCGAGGAGAAGGCCGGGGTGTTGTTCGAGACCGCGGTCGGCCGTGGGCTGATCGTCCCGGGGGCGACGGAACGGGAGGTCTCCGACGGCATCCGCGACCTCGCCGGCGAGCTGTTCGGGATCCACCGGTTCTGGCACAAGCGCATCGTGCGATCGGGTCGGAACACGGTGTCGCCGTACCGCGAGAACCCGCCCGACCTGACGATCGCCGCCGACGACATCGTCTTCGTGGACTTCGGGCCGATCTTCGAGGAGTGGGAGGCCGACTTCGGGCGCACGTACGTCGTCGGGGCCGACCCGGCCAAGCACCGGCTCGCCGCGGACCTCCCGAGGCTGTGGGAGGACGGGCGCAGGCGGTTCCGCGAGCAGGACGACATCACCGGCGAGGAGCTGTACCGGTACGTGCTCGGCCGGATCGCCGAGGCGGGCTGGGAGCACCCGGAGACCCATGCGGGGCATCTCGTCGGCGAGTTCCCCCACGAGCGGATCGAGGGTGACCAGAGGGGCAGCTACATCACCGACGGCAACACGGCGCCGCTGCGCCGCACGGGGCCGTCCGGCCGCGCGTGCCACTGGATCCTGGAGATCCACATCGTGGACCCGGCCGGCGGGTTCGGTGGCTTCTTCGAGCAACTGCTGGACATCTGAGCGGGCTGACCCAGGTGTCAGCGAGCCCCGCAACTCGATCGGCTGGACCGCGCCGGGACGATCACGCCGCAGCGCACCGACACCGGTGCGCTGCGGCTCGCCGACGCCTGGGGTGCGGCATCGCTGACCTACCTGCGGGATGTGCCCGGGATCCTCGACGGCGACACGCCCCTGCGGGAGGTGAACGCTGCCGAACTCTCGCGAAACCTGCGGCAGACCGGCCGATCGACGCGGAGACGGTGGCGACGCTGCAGCGGGCCGAGCATGTCCGGTCGGTGCAGGTGATCGACGGAACGACGTCGGGGAACCTCACCGCCGCCCTCGCGGGCCGGCACGTGGGGACCGCCGTCTCGGCCTGACCGGGCGAGCGGTGCTGACGGGGTCAGTTCGGGTCCGCTGATGCGGGCCGCCCGGCGTCTCGCTCGTCGTCCGCAGTGGCTCGGGCGAGCGACTCCCAGAACCTGGCTGCGGCGTCGTCGAGCTCGTGGGCGAGCCGCCGGACTTCCCCGAAGCCGGCCGGTTCCGCTCCGGGAGGGTGGTCCCGACCAGTCCGGTCGCGGTACATCTCGACGCGCTCGATGGCGAGTCGGTGCATGCGGACCCGGTCGGCCGGGCGGGTCCGTGGGTCCAGCAGGCGCAGCTTCGCGAGCGCCGGGTCGCGCCACTCCGAGTCCCCGGTTCGTGGGTCGTCGAGCCAGCAGGTCAGGTGGGTCCGGCCGTCCGGGGTCAGACTGTAGCGCCGCCGGCGACGACCACCGGACTCAGCAGAGACCGCGAGCAGGCCGTGCTCGGCGAGCCGGGCGGTCTCGTCGTAGATCTGGGAGTGCGGCTGCGGCCACCACGATCCGATCGAACGACCCAGTTCGGTCTTGATCCGGTAGGGCGTGCAGATCTCGTGCTCGGCGACGATGCCGAGCACGAGGTAGGACAGTGTGGACAGTCGTATCGTCACCAAGCCGTCTGTCCGGGGTCGGCCCCTGTCGTGGACCGACGGAGGCACCCTCTCGGGAGTCGGCACCGGTTCACACCTCCACAGCTAGTCACAATGAGACTAGTGGTGGCCCCGGGGTGTCGGCCAGGCGCGGCGGGGTCTCGCGAGTCTTCCAGTGGATCTCGTCGTGCCCGGCGGCCTGGCGAGTCGTGGGAGACGTCGCGGTCCCGGTTCCGGGTGAGCCGGGGCGGGAGTGTCCCGCCGGTGTGGCACGGAGAACGGGTGCGCGCCGGAGCTCGTCGATCTCGGACGGACCGGGGAGGGCGACGGGGTTGTCGAGCGCCCCGGTCGCGAGCCGGTGCCCGGGTGTCGCCGTCGTGGCTGCTGCCGAGCCTGCCCCGGAGGTTGCTCGGACCGCCATCGGCCATGGGGTCGGCACGTTCCGAGTCGCTTGACTCGCATCTCGCTCCGTCGTAGCTTGTTGTGAGGCGATCCAATCGACTCGCATCCTGGGAGTGCCTGATGTACGAGAGACCGACAATGAGCAGGACGACGACCGTGCCGCTCGTCGTCAACGGTGAACAGTGCGAGCCGGAGGTGGACAACCGGCGTACCTTGCTCGATCTCCTCCGCACCTCGCTGGGACTGACCGGAACGAAGAAGGGATGCGACCACGGCCAGTGCGGAGCCTGCACCGTGCTGGTCGACGGCGAGCGTCAGCTCAGCTGCCTGCGTCTGGCGGTCACCGCCGCCGGCTCGCGGATCACCACCATCGAGGGCGTCGCCGACGAGGTTCCCGGGGCGCGGCGGCTGCAGGACGAGTTCGTCGCCCGGGACGCCCTGCAGTGCGGGTACTGCACGCCGGGCCAGATCTGCTCGGCGCTCGGGGCGTTGACCGAGGCCGATCGGGGCTGGCCCAGCCACGCGTCGGCGAACCCGGCCACGCACCCCCGGGACCGTGGTGACCTGACCCGCGACGAGCTCCGCGAGCGCCTGAGCGGCAACCTCTGCCGCTGCGGCGCCTACCCGCGGATCGTCGACGCCGTGCACGCGGTCGCCGCCGGGAGCCCGGAGGCCGGAAACCCGCAGACCGGAAACCCGCAGACCGGGAACCAGGACGGAGCCCACCGGTGAGGACCTTCGATTACGCGCGGCCCTCGACGGCGGGGGAGGCCTCCGCCCTCGTCGGCAGCAGCGGCGGGACAGGCTGCTTCATCGCCGGCGGGACGAACCTCGTCGACCTGATGAAGAACGGTGTGACGGCGCCGGAGCTGCTGGTCGACGTCCGTGACGTGACTTCCCAGGACGTCGTGAGCCGCTCGGACGGCGCGCTGACCATCGGCGCGGCGACGACGAACGCCGCGCTGGCGGCTCATCCGGCCGTTCGCCGGCACCATCCCGTGCTGGCCGAGGCCGTACTCGCCGGCGCGTCGGGACAGATCCGCAACGTGGCCACGGTGGGAGGGAACCTGCTGCAGCGCACCCGGTGCGGATACTTCGCCGACATCACCAAGCCGTGCAACAAGCGGGAACCCGGTTCGGGCTGCCCCGCGGTCGCCGGGCACCACCGGGATCTCGCCGTCATCGGTACCTCGGACCACTGCGTGGCGAGCAATCCGGGCGACATGGCGGTCGCACTGGCCGCGCTCGACGCGACGGTGCACGTCCGCTCGGCGACGGGCCCGACCCGCACCCTCACGCTGGACGAGCTCTACCGGCTCCCCGGTGACGAGCCGCAGCACGATGTCACGCTCGCCGCCGGTGACCTGATCACCGCCGTCGACGTCCCCCCGCCGCCCCCCGGGCGGATGCGGTACCGGAAGGTCCGCGACCGTGCCTCCTACGCCTTCGCGCTGGTCAGCGTGGCTGCGGTCCTGGAGGTACGGGACGGTCTGATCACCGGTGTCCGGCTCGCGTTCGGCGGCATCGCGCCGCGCCCGTGGCGGGCCCGGCGTGCGGAGTCCGAGCTGCTCGGCCGCACCCCGGCAGCGGAGGTGATCGATGCGGCCGTCCGCGCCGAGTTCGCCGGCGCCCGCCCGCTCGCCGGCAACGCATTCAAGATCGACCTCGCCGTCTCGACGGCGATCGGTGTCCTCGGCGATCTCGCCCGCGACACCGGCGGCGACAACCGGAACGGCGAGGAGGAGCGATGACCGCAGGCAATACGGTCGCCCGCGTCGACGGCCCCGAGAAGGTCACGGGACGCGCGCGGTACGCGGTGGAGTACCAGCTGCCCGGGACCGCGTACGCGTGGCCGGTCGGCTCGACCGTCGCCGCGGGGACGCTGCGCTCGGTCGACGTCGAGGCGGCGCTGGCCGTGCCCGGTGTCGTGGCGGTGCTGACCCACGACAACGTCGTCCGGCTCGACCCTGCGGGCCCGATCTCCCCCGCGCACGGCGCGGCGGTCCCGGACCTGCTGCTCCTGCAGGACCGCGAGATCGTCTTCCGGGGGCAGATCGTGGCGGCGGTGATCGCCGAATCGGCCGAGGCCGCCCGGGAGGGTGCATCGCGGGTCGAGGCCACCGTCGACGAGCGGCCCGCGTCGCTGCACCTGTCGGTGGGTGACCCCGGAGCGGTCGTCCCGGAGATGACCAACGACCTGAGCCCTGGACGCACCGCGCGCGGCGACGCCGACGCCGAGCTCGCGGCGGCGCCCGTCCAGCTCGACCTGTGCTATGACACGGCGGCGCAGTTCGCGATGCCGATGGAGCCGCACGCCGCGACCGCGACCTGGGACGGCGACCGGCTGACCGTGTACTGCTCGGACCAGGGTCCGAACTGGACCGCGGTCACCCTGGCCGGCCTGCTCGGTCTGCCGGAGACCGACGTCGAGGTGGTGGCCGACTACGTCGGTGGTGGTTTCGGCTCGAAGGCTGCACCCCGTCCCCCGATCATGCTCGCGGTGCTGGCGGCGAAGCTGGTCGGACGGCCGGTCGCGGTCGCGCTCGACCGGCCGCAGTCGGCACCGCTGGCCACGTACCGCAGCCCCTCGCGGCAGCGGGTGCGGATGGGGGCGACGGACGACGGCCGGATCACCGCGCTGATCCACGAGGTGACCGGCCAGACGTCCCGGCTGATCCCCTACGTCGACCAGACCGCGACCATGTCCCGCACCCTGTACGACGTGCCGCACGTGCGGACCGTGTCGTCGACCCTGCCGCTGGACGTCGCCACACCCGGCTGGGTGCGCGCCCCGGGAGAGGCGCCCGGCATGTTCGCCCTGGAGTCGGCCGTCGACGAGCTCGCCGTTCACCTCGGTATCGACCCCGTCGAGCTGCGGGCGCGCAACGAGCCGGCGGTCGACCCCGGGACCGGGTACCCGTTCAGCAGCCGCCGGCTGGTCGACTGCCTGCGCCACGGCGCGGACGCCTTCGGCTGGTTCGAGCTCTCGGCGGGCCCGTGGGAGAGCGCGCACGGCCGTTTCCGGCACGGGGTCGGGGTCGCCGCAGCGTCCTACCCTGTGATCATCTTCCCGTCCCGGGCGAGCGCCTCGATCGACGCTGCGGGCACGGTCGTGGTCGAGATCGCCGCGGCGGACATCGGGACGGGCGCGCGCACGGTCCTGCACCAGCTGGCCGCGGAAGCGCTGGATCGTCCGATGTCGTCGATCGAGCTGCGGATGGGACGCTCGTCGGGCCCCGCGGCGCCGTTCGCGGGCGGCTCGATGGGCACCGGCTCGTGGGGCTGGGCGGTGCAGGGAGCCTGCGAGGCGCTGACGAAGGAACTCGCGACCGCGGGCGGCCGGGTGCCGGCCGAAGGGCTGCGCGTCGTGCACGACACCACGGCCGACGTGGGCGCGCTGGGGGCCTACAACCGCCACAGTTACGGCGCGCAGTTCGCCCAGGTCCGGGTCGATCGCTTCACCGGCGAGACCCGCGTCGAGCGCCTGCTGGGCGTGTACGCCGCGGGCCGGATCGTCAACCCCGCCACGGCGCGGTCGCAGGTCGTCGGCGCGATGACGATGGGGCTCGGCATGGCGCTGATGGAGGCCGGGGAGACCGACGAGGTCCTCGGTGGCTGGGCGACGCAGGACCTGGCGAGCTACCACGTGCCCGCGCACGCCGACGTCGGCGACCTCGACGCGGTCTTCCTGCCGGAGCGCGACGAGCACATCGGTTCCGTCGGCGGCAAGGGCGTCGGCGAGATCGGGATCGTCGGCGTCGCCGCGGCGATCACCAACGCTGTCGCGCACGCGACCGGAGTCCGTGTCCGCAGCCTTCCGGCCACGCCCGACAAGCTGCTGCCCGGCCTGCTCGACCCGGCGGCCCCCCGCCGGTGAGACGGGGCCGCTCGCGCAGCTGTGCCGGCTGCGCGAGCGGCTCGGCGATGTGGTTGGTTCCTCCGGCTTCTGCGACCACCGGCGACCACCGGCGACGAGCTCGCCGCTACGGCCGGGCCCAGGTGCGCCCGTAGCGGGCGACCATGGTCTCGACGGCCTCGTCGACGGTGTGCCGGATCGCGGCGGGCTCAGGATCCCAGTCGACGAGCAGCAACCTCGGCCAGAGCACGAAGTTCGAGATCATGCCGAGAAAGTGCGTACAGGCCGTGTCGGCATCGTCGATGGCGGCGGTGCCCGCGTCGTGCTCGGTCTTCAGGTAGTCGCGGACCGAGGCGTAGTACGGCATCTTCCCGACGTCGAAGTAGGCGCGGCTGAGCTCCGGGAACCGTGGCGTCTCGGCGATGACGATGCGGTACAGGTCGACCATGTCGGGGCGACAGAGCAGGTCGGCGTAGCGGGTGCCGAGGACCCGCAGGCCTGCGCGGAGGTCGCCGCTGTCCGGCGGCTCGGCGCCGTCGTCGACGCTCCAGGTGGCGGTGACCATGGCGTCGAACAGCTCGGCCTTGGTCGGGAACTGCTTGAACAGCGTCGAGCGTGAGACGCCTGCCTCGACGGCCACCTTGGCCAGCGACGTGCCGCTGTAGCCCTGGGCCAGGAACAGCCGGGTGGCGGCGCCGAGGAGCGCGCTGCGCTTCTCGGCGGCCAGCTGCCGATGGTAGTGCGACAGGTTCGGCGAAGCTCCCGATGCTCGGTCACTCATTCGACCATCATGCACGGCTCCGGGGTCGAGGTCGAGCCGATCGACTCACCTCTCCGGCGCTCGCCGGACGGGTAGTCGGGTGCCGCGCCGGGCCCGATGGCCCGGCGCGGAAACGGTCAGTTGGCATACCGGGTCATACCGGGGTCACGGCGTGGTCATGCCGTGGGCGTGCTGGTGCGGCCGCGAACGCCCAGCATGGTCCTCGCCTCCTGGGGCGTGGCGATCTCGCGTCCGGCTGCGCGGGCCATGGCCGCGACCTGCTCGACCAGCTCGGCGTTGGTCGGGCGCCCACTTCCGGCGTGGTGGTAGTCGCCCAGGCCGACGACGACGTGGCCGCCGTGCTCCAGCACGTGCGGGAGGAGATCGAGCACACTGGCCCCGACCAGGCGGGCGGCCCAGTGCAGCGGCAGGCCGGTCGGCAGCAGCATCAGGTAGGCGTCCAGACCGGCGCGGGTGCCGGGGTGGTTGCTGAACACGCGGCCCTCGGACAGGGCCAGGTGCATCCACGCCGGCGCGTCGAGGTGCCCCATACCGTGCAGGATCTCGATCAGACGCAGCTGGCCGGCGTTCCAGACGGTCAGGTTCGGGATGATTCCGAGTTCGCGCATCCCCACGGCGAGGTAGCGCAGGGTACCGGTGGAGTTGACGTACACCGCGTCCGTGGTCGCGAAGTCCCGGCCGTCGCGGGTCAGCAGATCCATGTTGCTGCTGCCCATGTCCAACGGCGCGAAGTCGGGCGTCAGCTCGTCGGCGGACAGTCGCCGCATCGGGTCCAGTCGCACACCGGGGTCGCTGCCCTGCCGGTTGGCGCTCAGCGAGGTGTGCACGAGAACGTCGGAGGCGGCCCGTACCAGCGACACCCCCGCACGCAGGGTGTCGTAGTCCAGGTCGGGTGCACCGTCGGCGGTGCGCGGATGGAAGTGGTAGATCGCGGCTCCGGCCGCGCGGCACGCCGCGGCGTCGGCGCCCAGCTCGTCGGGGGTGAACGGAACGTGCGGGTTGTCCTCCCGCGGTTCGTACTCGTTGGCGGCGACCTCGATGACGAGCTTGTCCATGGTGTCCTCCTGGTGGATCGGTGGGGTTCAGGTGTGTGCGGCCGGGCGGTCGGCGGTGTCCTGCGTGGAGATGGTCTCCAGCGACCGTCGGGTGGTGCGGGGGCCGAACAGGGCGACGAGGCCGCCCATGGCGACGAGGCCCAGGCCGAGCAGCAGATAGAGCGGGCCGGGACCCCACGCGCCGTAGAGCGCTGCGACGGTCAGCCCGGACACCACCCCGGCGACCCGGCCGACGCCGTTGACGCAGCCGGCGCCGACCCCGCGGACCTCGGTGGGGAACACCTCGGGGATGTAGGTGTAGAAGCTGGTGCTCGCCCAGGACAGCCCGACACCCACGAGCACCCCGGTCACGACGGTCAGCACCGGGTCGGTCGTGTAGCCGAAGGCGATCAGGGCGCCGCCGGACACGGTTCCGGCGATCAGGAGGGCCGAGCGCCGCTCGATGCGGTCGGCGACGAGGAACAGCAGCAGCGGCGCGACGAGCGGCGCGGCGGCGATCAGCACGGCCGCGCTCGGCACCTCGGTCTGGCCGCCACGGTCGGCGAGCACCGTGGGGAACCAGGACAGGAAGCCGTAGAGACAGAAGATGAGCAGCGCGAACGACCCGCCGAGCACGATCAGACGATGCCGGTAGATCGGGTCGAGCAGGTCGCGGACACTGCCCACCGGCACGGCTGTCGGCTCGGGTCCGGCCGGGGGCAGCGGGGTCCGGGCTGCCCGCTCCAGCCGGTCCACGACCGCCTCCGCCTGCTCGGTGCGACCGTTGGCCACCAGCCACCGCACGGTCTCCGGCAGCACGGCGGCGACCACCACCGCGATGACCAGACCGGCGGCGCCCATGACGAACACCCACCGCCAAGCGCCCGGCCCCTGCGGCGCGATCGCCGCGGCCAGTACCGCCGCGAGCGGGGCGGCCACCGATCCGCAGAACGTCATGACGGTGAAGAACCGCCCGCGGGAGAGCCGGGGGAACATCTCACTGAGGTAGACCATGAGCACTCCGGTGGCCGCCTGCACGCCGACCCCGGTCAGCACGCGTCCGACGAGCAACACCTCGTAGTTCGGAGCGACCGCCGAGAGCAGCGATGCCAGCGAGTAGAACACCGAGCTGCCGATCAGCACCGTGCGTCGGCCGACGCGGTCCGACAGCCGGCCACCGAACACGGCGCCGACCAGCATGCCGAGGAACACCGCGGAGGTGATGGCCCCGACCTGGCCGAGGGTGAGGCCCCACTCGGCGCGGACGGCGGGGGCGAGGTAGGCGAAGACGACGTTGTCGAAGTTCTCCACCAGGTAGGCGGCTCCGAGGACGATGACCCACACGACGTGGTGGCGGCCGGCGGGGATGCGGTCGAGCCGGCTGACCGGACCCGGGGGAGCCGGAGGTGTCGGGGGTGTCGGGGAACCGGGGTCGACGCCGTTCGATGTGCTCACGGGAACCTCCTCGACCCCGCGCGGCGCGGTGGTCGACGTCGTTGTCCGTCCCGCGCGAACGCGCAGGGACGAGAGGGGCGGCTGGGCAGCGTGTTTCAGCGGGGGTGGTTCAGGGGGTGGTTCAGCGGGCGGCCGCGTGCTCGCGCAGCCGTCGGGCCAGGTCCTCGTCCCACGCCGGCAGGGCGAGGAAGTCGAACCCCTCGTCGACGGCGGAGAACGGGTCGGCGGATCCGGCCGCGCCGACCGCGACACCGGCGGCGTGTCCCGCCGCGACGACCTTCCTCCGGTAGGGACGCAGGTCCGGGTGGTCGATGTCCCAGTCGCGCAGCCCGAGGCTCACCGATCCGTCGCCGGGGCCCCAGAGCAGTGCGCCGAGCCCGGGCACGGCCAGCAGGTCGTCGACGGCATCCCAGGCGTCGCGGCTCTCCGCCAGCGCGAGCAGGGCGAGCTCGCCGCCGGGCACCGCAGGCCACAGATCCGCGCGGGTGAAGTACTCGCCGACGTCGGTCAGACCCCAATAGCGCATCGCTCGGGCCGGCAGGGCGCTGCGGGCGCCGCCGGTATCGGCGCTGCCGGCGGCGGCCGGGTAGCGCATCGAACGGACGGCGGCCCGGATGTGGGCGGGCGCGGTGACATGCGGCACGACGAGCCCGAACGCGCCCTGGTCGAGTACCTGCTTGGCCATCCAGGAGCTGAACTCCGCACCCTCGGACGGGATGCGCACGATGGGTGTGGCTGCGGCCGGGGTGCGCCCGGCGGTGCGCCTGCTGAGCAACCACTGCAAGGTCTGTTCCAGCTCGGGGAACGAGAACCCGAGGTGCTCCATGTCGACGATGACGAAGTCGGCGGTGGAGTCACCCACCCGCCGCGCCTCCTCGAAGTCGCCCACCTGGACCCAGGACCCGATGGGGAACCGTTGCTCGTGCAGGGCGGCAGCCAGCCCGTTGAGACGTGGCCCGTCCGCCCGGGTGGTGGGCGACGGGGTGGGGCGGGGGGTGTGGGCCACGGCGTCCTCCGGGCTGGGTGGGGTGGGGCTCGAACGCTAAGGAGCCACGCCCGTCGCAGCCGAGCTACGGCTGTAGCGCTTGGCGTCCCGATCCGGCGACAATCGTCGTCCGACGGGCTCGGCGAGTGAGGAGTGGCGCCGGTGGACCACCTGTTCCAGGAGCTGGTCGACGACCTGTTCCACACCTTCGGCACCCCGGCCACGCTGCTCGACGCCCGGGACCGGGTACTCGCCTTCTCGGACCAGCCTCCCGAGCTCGCCGACCCGGTACGGCGGCGAGTCCTGTTGGTCCACGACGTCGACACGGACGTCAGCCGGGCGGTGGTGCGCCACGTCAACGATGCCGCCCGGCGAGCCGACGGCATCGTCCGGATCCCGGCCGCCGCGGAGCTGGGTCTCTACGAGCGGATCGTCGCTCCGCTGCAGGTGCGCGGCACCGCCGTCGCCTACGTCTACCTCGTCGATCCCGGCCGGCGCGTCGCCGCGGCGGATCTGGCGGCCTTCGCCGCGTCGTTCGCGGCGGTGGCCACGCAGGTCGAGCTCCACCGCCTCGCCCGCGACCGCGTCCGGGCCGCCGTCGGCGGGCTGCTCAGCGCCGACGAGGAGGAACGTCACGTAGCCGCCGACGCCCTGGAGCAGAGCAGTACCGCCTCCCTCCAGCCACCGGTCCGCGCGGTCGTCATCGGCGCCGACCGGCCGCTGCGCGACGTTCCGGCCGGCTACTGGAACCGGTTGCTCGGCCATGACGTGGTGTGGACCGAGCTCGCCGGGCGGGTGGTAGCCCTGCTCGGTGACGGCGTCCCCGGCCGGAGTGCGGCGCTGGCCGCCGCTGTGACAGCGACCGGGCCTGCGTCGACATCGGCGGCCGGTGGCGCTGCGGCTTCCGGGCGCGGTGTGCCGGGGCTCGGTCGACCGGTCCTCGTGGCCGGGATGGGCGACGTCGTCGCCGACCTGATCGAGGTGGCCCGTTCGCACCGGCAGGCGGTGCGGGCGTGGCGGTGGGCGCGGTCGGAGGCCACCACCGAGCGGGTGGGGGTCTGGGCGGACCTGGGTGCCTGGCGGGCTCTGCTCACGCTCGACCCGCGAGACGCGCGGGACTCGGTCGATCCGCGGGTGCGGCGTCTGACCGAGCGGGAGTCGACCACCGACCTGGCGCTGCTGCGCCGGTTCCTCGAGCGCGACGGCGACGTCGCGGCCCTCGCCCAGGATCACCATCTGCACCGGGCCACCGTCGACAGCCGGCTACGACGACTGCAGGACCGGTACGACCTGCGGTGGGACGACAGCGACGACCGCCTGGCCACGGTGCTCGGCGTACGGCTCGCGCAGCTCGAGCGCGCCGGCGCCGGTACGGCGCCCGTCGAGTCGTAGCGGTGAGCGGCGGACTCGGCAGGCGCTCCGCCGGCCGAGTCGACAGCCTGCGTCGGCGGTGGCCGATCGCCGACGAGTGCGGCGTCCGGTCGCCCGGGCAACCGATGTGCGTCGGCTCCGGTGACCGCGCGGGCGGGCCCGTCCGGAAAATCGTATGTGCGGGCTTGCTGCCTACTTCGACAAGCTCGACCTGGCTGAGGCGACCGCGCACGAGATGGCGCTTGCCGCGGAGCGGGCGGGGAAACATGTTCAGCTGGGACGTGCTGCCGTTTCGACCGCTCATCGACGACCTGTTTGACATGGAGTGGTGCTCCATCGGCCCGTTGATCGAGACGCCTAATACTGCAACGGCGTTTCGACGTGTCGTGAGAGGCTGATCCGGGTTCGGCGGTGATGATCGCCGGGTGGTGGATCTTGCTGGATGGGTAGCGGCGTTGGACCAGGTCATCGCGTCGATCGGGCCGCGGTTCTTCCGTCGTGAGCCCCGCGCGCGGGCCGGGGCGTATGTGCGCGGCCTGCTGGCCGGGTTGGAGCGCAAGAACGGGTGGACTCTGGCCGAGCATGCGGGGGCGGTCTCGCCGGACGGGACGCAGCGGATGCTGCGCATCGCTGACTGGGACGTCGACGGGGTCCGCGACGACGTGCGCGACTACGTCCTCGACGCCCTCGGCGACCCCGCAAGTGAGGTGTTCGTGGTCGACGAGACCGGGTTCATCAAGAAGGGCCTGCGTTCGGCGGGAGTGCAACGCCAGTACACCGGTACCAGCGGCAAGGTCGACAACTGTCAGCTCGGGGTGTTCCTGGCCTATGCCAGCTCGAAGGGGCGGGCGTTGATCGACCGCGAGCTCTACCTGCCGACCTCGTGGACCGAGGACCGGGACCGCTGCGCCAGAGCTGACGTGCCCGATGAGGTCGGGTTCGCCACGAAGCCCCAGCTCGGGCTGGCGATGCTCGCCCGCGCCCACGCCTGCGGGGCCCTCACACCCCGCTCGTGGGTGACCGCCGACGAGATCTACGGACAGAATCCGACCTTCCGCACCTGGCTGGCCGACCGGGAGATTCCGTTCGTGCTGGCCACTCGCAACGACGACGTCCTGACCAGCCCGGACGGGCATCGCCGCCAGGCCAAGGTCCTCGCCACGATCGCCGGCGCCCGCGACCCCGACACCGGCCGCAGCGGGTGGGAACGGCGCCAGGTCGGCGCGGGTGCGCACGGAGAGCGGATCTATGACTGGACCACCGTCGCCCTCGACCCGGCCGGCCTGCCCCACGGGTGGGGGCACTGGCTGCTCGTGCGCCGCCAGACCGAACCCGGGCAGGGCAAGACCACCCGGGAGCTGGCGTTCTACCGCTGCGCCGCCCCCGCGGCCACGCCGCTGCGCGAGCTGGTCCGCGTCGCCGGCGCACGCTGGGCGATCGAGGAATGCTTCCAGACCTCCAAGAACGAAGCAGGCCTCGACCACTACCAAGTCCGCTCCTACCGAGCCTGGTACGCCCACATCACACTGGCCATGCTCGCCGCCGCCTACCTGTCCGTCACCCGCGCACAGGAGGCCGAAAAGGGGGATCTCCAGCCGAGCGGACCGGGCTGATCCCGCTGAGCGGCAACGAGATACGGCGTCTGCTCGCCACCCTCATCCTCACCCCAGCCGCCTGCCTGGCCAGCACACTCGCCTGGTCCACCTGGCGCCGACGACGCCAGCACCAGGCCCGGACCTGCCACTACCGCCGCCGCGGCCAACGCCCACCAGCCTGACAAAACGCCGTTGCAGTACTAACCGTGGTCCTTTGATGACGATCTCTTCGGTGGTTTCGTCTCGGTGAACGTCGAGAACTCGCTCGTCGTCTTGACGGAATTCATCAATGTCGCCCGACGGGCTTCAGCTCGACCGGGAGTATGTGTCTCGACCGATAGGCTTTGGGCTGGTCGCGCCCGTTGGGGCGTGTATTCTCGGGCGAGTGTTCGACTGGTGCGGGAGGTTCTGGCTCGATGCTACTCACAATAGCTGCATTAATTGATGCCCTGCTGGCGTTGGCCGCCTCGTTGACTGTCGGTTTGATCTTCGCTGCCGCAATCTTCAATTCGGCAAAGTGTTTCGTCATTCAGTCCATGCTTCCTGATCGCAGACAGAGTGGTCGCAGTGTCACCCTCGGGGCGACGTTGAAGAGATATTTGCGAGCCTTCGGGGACGTCGTCTTGAGGGTTGCTCTGACAACTGGTGCGCTGGTGCTCATCTCGCGGGCCCTTCTGTGGGGTGGTGTCTCGGTCGCGGTATTGCCACCCCTCTTTCTGGCGGTGTCGCTCGCTTCGTACACCCTTCTGTCTACGATTGTCGTCGTAGTAGTCTTCAGGTATCGATATAAATTCTGGATCAGAGGCCATGGCTTGTGTGATGGGGTTGGTCCATGGTCGAACCTGGAAGAGAGTGTGGATTTCAAGGAGCGGGTTGCGTACGTAATATCGAAACTCCTGGCTATGGTAGCGGCTATTGTTATGGGGACACTCGGGTCCATTCTCGTGGCTCCGATCGATATCCGCACCGTGTCTGTGACTGCAGATCTGGAGGTTCTGGCTCCCGAGGTCGTACTGGCTACGTCTATTCTTGCGTGTCTCCTTTTCGGTGCACTTGCTGCCCGCTTTTTGTCGATTCCGCAGTACGGGTTGATCTACTCTGGGGCGGAGAAGCTGAGAGATGGCCTGGACGGGTACCTGGAAGGTGGGCGTGATATTTCCTTCCGTGGAGCCCAGTGGCCTTCCGGGAGGAATAGGGCGGTAATTGTGCTCTCTCGGCTCTTCCTGCGGAGTGTCGAGTCAGTTTCTTCACGGTTTCCGACTGGCTCTGCTGAAGTGTTCTACGCAAACTCGCGTAGAATTTCAGGCGAGTTGGTTCAGATGGCAAGCGGGGATGCTCGGGAGTACAGTGAGCCTCGATTCTTGAACCTGATTCGCGGAATGCTGTACGTAGCCGTTAGTTCTGACCCGGTCGGATCGTCGTCTCGGGTGGTCGAAGATCTTGATATTGGCAGTAACTACCAGTCTTTTCCGCATACCGCAGGTGATCGAATTGTTCGTCGTCTCGGGCTGATTTTGAACTCGCGTGCGCTTGCGCTCTTCGGGAAGAGCTACGGGGCCATATTGGCGGTCCTGGCGGTCTTGTTCGTGGGTCCTGCGCGTACTATCGAGTGGCTGATGTCGACTTTTAAACCCTGACGGTGATAATGTCGAGTGGGATTTCGAGGTGCCTCGACATCTCACTGCGTCATCGTAAGCAGCTACTGCCGGCCGTTGGCTTTGCTCCGCTGCTGGCAGTGTTTTTCGGTCGCCGGCGGCGGCCTATGTCCGTGGCAGCTCGGTGTACTTCGCGGCGCTGCCCTTGGAGTGGGCAACGGGGTACCGGTCCTCGTTCCGCGTGACCTTGGCGTGGGCCTGCTCCACCGGATCGATGCCACAGACCTGGCTGAAGCGGATCAAGTAGATCAGGACATCCGCCACCTCGTCCGAGAGACGGGATCGCAGATCGTCGCTGATGCCGGCGGCCAGCTCGCTGTCGGTCTTCCACTGGAGCTCGGCCGCGAGCTCTCCGACCTCGCCTGCGAGCGCGAGTGCGAGCCCTCTCGGTGTGTGGAACCGGCCCCAGTCACGGGCGTCCGTGAACTTCTCGATCCGATGTGCAAGATCGTCGAGGTCGCGCATTTTCCGAGGGTATCGGCCTGGCTGCCTCTCGCACTCGATCATCGCGTCGGTCCGGATGCCCACCCCGACCCTCGGCGCTGCCCCGACGTCGGCGAGCCGTGTGCCGTCGTCCCTCCGGTCCTGCGCTCCGGGCTCGAGAGCTACGGCGGACAGCGGCCCGAGTCGATCACTTGACCGATCGACCAAGAGATATTGACCGTTCGGTCAAGTAGTTCGAATGCCCTGCTCGGGAGGTTTCGACGTGAATCGAGTTGTGTCCGCGTGGTCCAAGAAGTACCTGCAGGTGCTCGGTCACCGGATGGCCTACGTCGAGCTGGGCGAGGGGAGCCCGATCGTCTTCCTGCACGGGAACCCGACGTCGTCGTTCCTGTGGCGTGACATCGCACCCGGGCTGGCGTCCCGCGGGCGGTGCATCGTCCCCGACCTTATCGGGATGGGCGACTCGGAGAAGCTCCCGGACCCCGGTCCGGGGTCGTACCGCTTCGTCGAGCACCGGGCCCATCTCGACGAGATGCTGTCGCTGCTCGGTGTCGAACGCGACGTCGTCCTGGTGGTGCACGACTGGGGATCGGCCCTGGGCTTCGACTGGGCACGACGCAACGCCGAGCGGGTCCGCGGGATCGTGCACATGGAGTCCCTGGTGTGTCCGATGACGATGCAGGAATGGCCGCCCCGCACCGTCTTCGAGGCACTCCGCTCGGCCGACGGGGAGAGCATGGTGCTGGAGCACAACGTCTTCGTCGAGAAGATCCTGCCTCGCTCGATCCTCCGGGAGCTGACCGAGGAGGAGATGGCCGAGTACCGGCGCCCGTTCGCGAACCCCGGTGAGGATCGTCGGCCCACGCTGACGTGGCCGAGGGAGGTGCCGCTGGACGGCCGGCCCGGCGACGTCGTCGAGATCGTCGCCGCGTACTCCGCATGGCTGGCCGGGTCGCCGATCCCGAAGCTCCTCGTCTCGGCGGAGCCGGGCGCCATCCTGACCGGCCGGATGCGGCAGCTCTGTCGGACCTGGCCGAACCAGCGCGAGGTGAGTGTGCGGGGCAGTCACTTCCTACAGGAGGACTCGCCGCGCGAGATCACGGCCGCCATCGCGGAGTGGCTTGACGATGTCTGACGGACCGGAGCCCGTGCAGGAAGACGGCCGTCCCGGCGCGACGGTCGTGCCGACCCGCGAGCGCATCATCCGGGCTGCGGCGTACCTCTTCCTCGCCCGGAGCTTCCACGCCGTCGGAGTCGGCGACATCTGCGAGCGGGCGCAGGCCAGGAAGGGGAGCTTCTACCACTTCTTCCCGTCGAAGGACGCTGTGGCTGTCGCGGTCGTCGAGCACCACGAGGCGGCACTGTGGACACTGCTGGACGAGCAGGAGCGGGCTGCGAGGGGACCGGTCAACAAGCTGCGGGCGACCCCCGAGGTGACCCGGATCGCGCACGAGGGGCTCCGCCGGTCGTTCGGCCGGCCGGTGGGGTGTCCGCTGGGGAGCCTGGCGGTGGAGCTGGCGACGACTCCGGGAGCCGCCGGTCGGCGGGCGGCTCAGGCCCTGCAGACGTGGGAGGCCCGGATCCACGAACACTGTCTGGACGCGGCCGAGGTCGGTCTGCTCGCCGACGGCGTGGACCCGGATGACCTGGCGCGCAGCGTCATGGCGACGATGCAGGGCATGTTGCTGATGGCGAAGGTGTCGGACTCGCCCGTCGAGACCGTTGCCCGCGCCATGACCGCTGCGATCGACCGCGGAGTCCGGAGCTGAGCGCTGGGCTGCGCCGGCTCCCGACCTGGACGCGATGGCAGGGGCAGAAGCGACCGGTTCGCCGTGCCGACGTCGCAGGTCTCGGTGAGGGCCGCCGAGTTCGGGTTCGTCCTCGGCCCGTGAGCGGCCCCGTCGGGTGTACCGCAACCGGGTCGATCGTTCGAAAGACAGACGACGGCCACGCCGGGGGCGGCGACCGTGGTGCGGTGAGCTCCTACTCGATCGGGCGCGAGCCCGGGCCGCTGATGAGCCGTGGGGACGTCCGCACACGTATCGGGCTCGTTCTGCTCGCGTTGCAGGTGCTCTACCTGCCGCTGGAACTGTTCGTGGTGAGCACGGTGCGGGTGCCGTACAGCCTGGTGGAGAACACCATCAGCGAGCTGGGCGCGGTGACCTGCGCCGAGTACGTCCACCCTGGTGGTGTGCTGGCCGTCTGCTCCCCGTGGCACGCGGTGATGAACGGCGCTTTCGTGATCTTCGGGGTTCTCATGATCGCCGGAGTGGTGCTCGCCCGCCCGGTCCTCCGGGCCGGCCGGCTCGGCGCGGTCGCGGTCGGGCTGTGGATCGTCACCGGGCTGGGTTCGATCGGGACCGGCCTGGTGCCGCTCGACGTGTCGGTCGACCTCCATCTGCTCGTGTCCAACCCCGTCGCCGTGGCACAACCGGTCGCGCTGTTCGTCACGGCGCCGGCATTGCCGCGGCCGAACCCCGTCGGCGTCACGTCCGGGATCGGTCTCGCTCTCGTCGCGGCTGTGGCCACCGTCGTCTTCCTGGGCGGTGGCCTGCCGGAGATGAGCGGACTCCTCGAGCGACTGGTTCTGTGGCCGGCCACCCTCTGGCTCGGCGCCGTCGCTCTGCTCCTGTTGTGCAGTGACACCTCTCGACCCGAATCCAGTGCCCGTTCGGCGGGTGTCACCTGAGCCGGTGGGGGTGGTGTATATCGGTGACGTTGGTAGGCCCGGAGATCCTGCTGTCGCTCGTCAGGCCCACGTCGCGTGAAGCTCGCGAGCCCCTCGAAACAGCCAGCCCGACGGCGTCGGCGGGCGGTCGGGGTCCAGTCGAATGTCGGGGAAGGCTCGGAAGAGTTCCTCGAGGGCTATGCGGGCGACCTGGGGTGCGTAGGCACTACCCACGCAGCTGTGCCGCCCGGTCCCGAACGCCAGGTTCGGATGCCGCGCCCGGTCGAGGTCGTAGACGGTGCCGTCGTCGAACTCGGTCTCGTCGACGTTCGCGGAACCGTAGACGAGCCAGAGGTGATCACCAGCTCTGACCGCGGCCCCGCCGAGCAGGAGGTCACGGGCGGCGGTGCGGGAGGCTCCACCGTAGAGCGGGCTCATCCACCGCAGCCCCTCGGCGATCGCCTTCCCCAGGAGCGCCGGGTTCTCGACCACACGGTGCAGTTGTTCCGGACGGGTGCTCAACCCGAGGAAAGTCGCCCCACACGCGTGACCGGGCTCCTGCAATCCGCCCAGGAACAGAACCAGAGTCGTCGGCAGGAGGTACTCGACATCTCGCATCTTCCCCTCCGGGACACCGGCGCGGAAGAACTGCGCGACCGGACCGTCCGTCGGGATCCGCCGTTCCTGCGTGTGCAGCGCGGTCAGATAGGCGCGAACCTCCTCGCGTACGAGGTCCGCGTCGTCGAAGCCGTGCGGGTCCAGGAAATCGCCGTTCGGGTCGGTGGTGTTCGCGGCCCCCGCGGCGAGGGTGTGGAACCAGCGCTGGAGGGTGGCCGCGTCGAGATCCCGGAACCCGAGTGCGTCGGCAACGCTGAGGACACTGACCGGTTCGAAGTAGTCGTGCATCAGTTCGCCACCGGTGGCCGAGGCGAGCCTCGTGCACTGCTCACGTGCCAGTGGCCGGATCCGCTCCTCCAGCCGGTCCTTGAACACCCGTGGCTGGAACTGGCCTCCCGCCGCAAGACGGAGGTCGGCGTGGGTCTCACCCTCGGCCCCCAGGATGAGCGGGAGGCCGAACAGTCGTGCTTCCATCGCGTCGGTACCGCCGGGGAAGTCCTCGGCGTTCGCCGCCACCTCGCGACACAGTGCCCAGCTGCTGACCAGCCACGCACCCAGTGCCGGGACCCAGGCGACCGGCGCCTCCCGGCGCAGTCGCCCGAACACCTCGTCGGTGTGGTCGTCCAGCTGCGCGACGGTGAGATCGCGCAGCCAACCCGGAGTCTGGCGATCGTCGTCGATCCGGTGGTCCATCTGCTTGTCCTTTCGGGCGTGGTCGGTCAGAGATCGAGGGTGAGGTGATTCGATGTCGCCCGGGAAACGCAGGGCATCATGACCTGCCCTTCGGCGCGTTCGGCGTCGTTGAGGATGTCGTCCCGGTGGTCCGGCGTACCGGAGACGACCTTGACCTCACACGTGCCGCAGACCCCGCTGCGGCAGGAGGAGAGGATGTCGATGCCGTGCTCTTCGAGTACGTCGAGCAGCGACGAATCGGGTGCCACGTCCATCGACAGCCGACTTCGGGTGAGGTGGACCGTGAAGCCTGTCGTCGGGGTGATCACCGACGCGCCGGTGAATCGCTCCAGGTGCAGCTCAACACCTCCGGCGTGGTCGGTGAGGGACCGGAGCAGGTCCAGCATCGGAGCCGGGCCGCAGGCGTAGATCGAGACGTCGTCGGTACGGGCCTGCTCCACGATCTCGGCGAGCGGCAGCAGCCCGACCTCGTCCTGCGGGTACAGGTGGACATCACCGCCGAGGCCGGCCAGCTCCTCGGCGAAGGTCATGTTCTCCCGGGAGCGCCCGCCGTAATGCAGGACCCAGCCGGTGTCGCGCGCCCGCAGCGCCTGCACCATGGACAGGATCGGGGTGACCCCGATGCCACCGGCCACCAGAACGCTCCGGGCAGAAGGATCCGCCAGCTCGAAGGTGTTCCGCAGGCCCACGGCCCGGACCCGGCTGCCGGTACGCACGGTGTCATGCAGGTACTCCGACCCACCACGCCCGTTCGGTTCTCGCAGCACTGCGATCCGGTAGCTCGCCCGATGCGCCGGGTCTCCGCACAGTGAGTACTGCCGGATCATCCCGTTGCCGAGCTCCACGTCGACGTGCGCCCCCGCCTCCCACGCCGGAAGGTCACGGCCGTCGGGATCGACGAGCTCGAGTTCGAGGACATCGGGTGTGAGCCGCCGGAGCGCCGACACCTCGAGGTCCAGTGCGTTCCCGGCGAGCGCGACATCGCCGTGTCCTGCCTGGTCGTGCCGTGTCATGAAGCCTCCGCTCCCCATCCGGACGCGAGTGCCGTCGCGTCCCTGCTGTACGGGCGATCCCCGCCCGGACGTCGCCGAGCGCAACGACGGAGTTGTGATCCGGCTGTGGACCGGCTGGTTCCCGGGGTCATCGGTGCAGGTCCTTCCCCTTCGTCTCCGGGGCCGAGTAGAGAACGACGACCGCCAGGAGCGACATGACGGCGACGTAAGCGACGAAGGCCTGATCCCAACCCGCGACGTGCAGCCACTGCTGTAGATAGGGCGCCGTTCCCGCGAAGACGACCGCGGCAAGGGAGTAGGGAAGGACGATCCCCGAGGCCCGAACCCCGGTCGGGAAGTACTCGGCGAGTACGGCGGGATAGACCGACCCGAGGAACGCGAAGACGACGAGAGCTGTCGACATCGCCAGCCAGAACCCCCAGACCGACCCCGACGTGGCGAGATCGAACAGCGGCCAGGACAGCACCGCCGCGGATACCCCGAAGATGAGCACGACCGGCCGGCGACCGATCCGGTCCGACAGCCATCCCGCACACGGAAGCGCGAGCAGGCCCCACCGTGAATGCACCGACGCTCGCCCACAGGGCGGCCTCCGGTTCGAGCCCTCCGGCGCTGATGCTCCAGGTCGATGCCCCGATCGCCCATGTGTAGTAGAAGACGCCGACCGCTCCGCCCAGGATGAAGACCCGAAGCCCGCCCTTCCAATTCGCGCGCAAACCGCCCAGCAAGCTCGGTGCTGCACCGTCGGGCTTCGACTCGGCCATCGAGGTGAAGGCATCGCTCTCACTCATGTTTCTCCGCAGGACGAGCGTGAACAGGCCTGCCACGGCGCCGATGGCGAAGGGGATCCGCCAACCCCACTCGTACATCGCACCGTCGGGCAGTGCGCTGCTGAGCAGGGCACCGAGCGCCGACGCTATGACGATCGCGGCCGTTCCGGAGGTGAAGATCGAGCTCGCCCAGAGCCCTCGACGGTGCTGCGGGGCGACCTCCGCCACGTAGGCGTAGGCGGCCGCCACCTCACCGGTGTGAGCGGCCCCCTGCAGGAGCCGGGCGAGCAGCACGATCACTGCAGCCCATACGCCGACCTGCTCGAACGTCGGGACGACCGCGATCATCGCCATGCCGACCGAGGCGCATGAGATGGCCACGATGAGGGAGATCTTCCGGCCCCGGCGATCGGCGAGCCAGCCGAAGAAGACGGCGCCGATCGGGCGGATGACGAAGCCGACCGCGAACACCCCCAGCGAGGCCAGCAGTGCGGCCGCCGGATCGGCCGGGTTGAAGATCTGTTGAGCGAAGAAGGGGGCCAGGACGGCGTAGATCGTCCAGTCGAACCACTCGAGTGCATTACCGAGGGCAACGCCCAGCAGGTTCTTCCGCTGCCGCCGTTGCTCTCCGGGCCCTGCAGGTCTCGATGTCTCGCGGAGGGATTCGGGCATGGGCGGGACCTCCTTGTCCACTGCTCGATCTGGGTTGCGGGTTCGCGTTCGACGGTTCACCGCCACCGAGTGCACGGTGGCCGGTGGGATAGGCTCCGGTGGTCCGTCGGAGGGGGAGACGTGACGCGGGACGTCCGGGCAGCACTCTCGGCGCAGAGGCCGGCGGATGTGCGACGGCCGAGCAGGCAGGTGTACGACCGGGTCGTCGCTGCCTCGGCGCAGCTCTTCGACCAGGGCGGCTACTTCGCTCTCACCGTCGACGCGCTCGTCGTGCTCTCCGGGGTCAGCAAGAAGACCGTTTACCGGTGGTGGAACAACCGTGCCGAGGTCGCGCTGGACGTGATCGGCGAGGTCTACGGGCCGCCCCCGGGGGTACCGGGCGATGGCAGTGCGCTGGACCGCCTCCTGTCCTATGTGGTTGCCGAAGCTCGTTACGTGGGTGGACCGGCGGGCCCGGTTCTCGCGGGCCTGCTGGCGGATTGTCAGCAGCGGCCGGCCCAGCTCGCGACCGTGCGCGACCGCTTTCTCGCCGGCCCGCGGAGTACCGTGCGCGCACTCGTGGCCGACGCCGTCGACGAGGGGGTCATCGCCGCCGACTCGGATCTCGATGTCGTGACGTCGATGTTGCTCGACCCGATCTACCACGCCCTGCTCACAGGGGAGGGTCCCGCGGGGCCCGACGCAGCCGCCGCGCGCATCCGCCATCTCCTCGTCGGGGTCCGCCGCGAGTCCTGATACCGGATGTCCGTGCGCTGGTGTCTCGGCGCCCGACCCGGGGCGTCGATCCGTGTCGGAATCGTAGATTATTCATCGATGCAGTCAGCAGTCAAGGAGTTTCTGCTGATCAAGATGGTAGACGCGCCGTGTCGTCTGCGCTTACGGTCGAGGTGTAGCCGCCGACGGAGGTGGTACGTGATCGACTCACAGGAGAGCGAAATGGCCCTCGAGCAGTGTCCTGCCCAGGCGACGCCGAGTGCCGGCGGGAGCGGATCCGGCCGGACAGGTTTCGATCCCTACGACCCGGAGTTCACCGAGCCGCGGATCTGGGACGTGTACGAGCAGCTGCGGGAGGACGGCCCGGCCGGGTACTCGCCGGACCGCGGTGGGTTCTGGACGATCACCGACTACGCCCACGTCCGGTCCGCGCTCCGCGATCCACGGACCTTCTCCTCCGCCTCCGGACACCGGATTCCGACCGACGGGACCCAGTGCGCGATCCCGATCGACTACGACGGAGCGGAGCACCGGGCCTACCGCGGTGTGATGATGCGGGCCGTCACTCCCGAGCGGGTCCGGCATCTGCAACCTTTCCTGGGGAGGCTGATCGGCTCGCTGGTCGGCGATTTCCGGGAACGGGGAGGCGGCGACTTCGTCGCCGAGGTCGCGCTGCCGTTACCCCTGCAGGTGCTCACGGAGGTGATCGGTTTCGCCGAGTCCACCGTTGTCCGGCTCCGCGCGCTCACCGAGCAGATGTGGGGGGTGATCACCGAGGTCGATTTCCGCGAGGCGCACAGCGGTGTCCACGAACTGATGCTCGTCGAGATCGAGGAGCACCGAGCGACGCGTCCGGACGACTTCGTCACCAGTCTGCTCGACGCGGAGGTCGAGGGTCGCCCACTCGACGACGACGAGCGGGCCCGGATCCTCGTCACGTTCGCGGTGGCAGGGCACGAGACCACGATGAATGCCGCGAGTTCGCTGGTCTACCTGCTGGCGACACACCCGGAGCAGCAGGATCGATTGCGCGCGGACGCGGAGCTCGCGCCGCGGCTGATCGAGGAGATGCTGCGGCTGCGGAGTCCGGCGCAGAACTTCGCCCGCAGGACCACCCGGGAGGTGGACATCGCCGGAACAACCGTTCCCGACGGCGCCGGCGTACTGCTGTCGTTCGCCGCGGCGAACCGGGATCCGGAGCGGTTCAGCGATCCCGAGATCTTCGATCCTGACCGAGACACCCGCGGTCACCTGGCATTCGGTTGGGGCGTCCACCAGTGCATCGGTGCCACCTTGGCCCGGACCGAGCTGCGTGTCCTGCTGGACTCGCTGCGAGACCATCCCCCGTTCGCCATCGACGGCGATGTCGTGTGGAGCAGCCTGGAGGGGGGCAACCACCTCGGCCTCAAGCGCCTCCCGCTCCGTTTCGGGTAGCTCGGCCCGGGCTCTCGTGGGTCGCAGTCGTCCGGCCGCTCCGGTGTCACCGTGGCCGGGCGGGTCTCTCGCTCCGCCCGGCCGCGCCGAACCCGTTAGCCGGAGCTCGTCTGCTTCACCGCGAGCAGATCGACCTGCCGGATCTTCGGCGGCTCGGCGAGCAGCTCCTGCTGACGGACCCGCAGGGACTTCACGATCTCGCCGTGGATGTGGGCCTCGCGGTCCTGCTGGCCGGGGAAGGTGTCGTAGATCCCGAACGTGTCGTCGTCGACGCGGTAGGCGTACCAGGTCGTCGTCCCGGTCTCCTGCTGGGCGTGGGCCTGCATCTCCCGCAGCCAGTCGGCGAGCTCCTCGCGCTTCTCGGGCTTCGCCCGCAGCGTCACGACCAGGCCGACCCGGCGGGGCACGGTCTCGACCGAGCCGTCGGTACCCACCTCGGTCGTCGTCCGTGGCGCCGGCGACACCCGCTCCGGTGCCCCCGGGCGGAACGCGGCACCGGGATGGTCGTCGCGCAGGCGATCGCGGCCCAGCAGGCGCGAACGGATCGTCGTGTGTCCGGCCGCGTCGGGGTCCTCCGGGATCATCCCGCGGCGGCGCAGCTCCGGCGTGATCAGGTCGCGGAAGTCCTCGAAGGTCCCGAAGTTGGTGACCCGGGCGATGTTGAACCCGTCGACGTCGGCGACGTCGATCCACTCCTGCATGTGGTCGACCACGGTCTGTGGGGAGCCGACGACGCTCGCGCTCATCCCTCCGACACACAGCCACTCGGCCAGGCGCCGCGGCGTCCACACCAGCTCGCTGTCGACCCGGGTCAGCATGTCGCTGAACGCGCGGATCCCGTCGCCCTGGAACTGCTCCAGCGGCGCGTCCGGGTCGGCACCCTGCAGGTCGATCCCGGTCCACCCGCCCCACAGGGCCAGGGCCGCGTCGACCTGGGCGCTGCCCTGGATCTGCGCGAGCTTCTCCTGCGCCTCCTCGTCGGTGGGCGCCACGATGGGCGTCAACATGATCAGGACCTTGAGGCTGCGCGGGTCACGTCCCTGTTCGGCGGCCATCATCCGGTACTGGTCGACCAGGGTGCGGGTGTCCTGGGGATTGACCCCGATCAGGAAGACGGCCTCGGAGTGCGTGGAGGCGAACCGCCGCCCACGGGCCGAGGCCCCGGCCTGGAACAGGAACGGGGTGCGCTGCGGCGACGGCTCGCTCAGGTGTGCGCCGGGCACCGAGTAGTACTTGCCCTTGTGTGCGATGTCGTGGACCTTCGCCGGATCGGTGTAGATCCCGCGCTGGTGGTCCCGGACGACCGCGTCCTCCTCCCAGGAGGACTCCCAGAGCTTGTAGCAGACCTCCATGAACTCGTCGGCCATCTCGTAGCGCTCGTCGTGCTCGATCTGGCGCTCCAGACCCAGGTTGACGGCCGCGGACTGCTGGTAGGAGGTGACGATGTTCCACGCGACCCGGCCCTTGGTGAGGTGGTCGAGCGTGGTCATCGTCTTCGCGAACTTGTAGGGCAGCTCGTAGGTCAACGACACCGTGGCGCCGAAGCCGATCCGCTTGGTCGCCGCCGACATCGCCGGGATGGTCACCAGCGGGTCACCGACCGGGGCCTGGGCCGCGGTGCGCAGTGCGGCGTCGCGGTTGCCGCCGTAGATGTCGTAGAAGCCGAGCACGTCGGCGATGAACAGGGCGTCGAAGCCCGCCTCCTCGAGCAGCTGGGCGAGCTGGACCCAGTACTCGATGTCGGTGTACTGGTGGGTCCGGTCGCCGGGGAGGAGCCACATCCCCGGGTTCTGATGCACCACGCAGTGCATGTCGAACGCACTCAGGATGATGTCGCCCTTGCCGGGCCGCTCGTCGGTCATGTCGTCACTCCGATGCCGTCGGGGGGTCAGTGGTGCGGCGTCAGCCGGCGGCCTTGGCAGCGATGATGTCGACCTTCCGGACGGTGGGCGGACCGGCCAGGAACTCGCCCGCAGCGCCCTGCAGCGCCGTCGCGACCTCGCCGGACAGGTGCGCGTCACGTGCCGCCTCGTCGGGGAACGTGTCGTAGATGCCGAACAGCGAGTCGGTGATCCGGTAGGAGTACCAGGTGGTCGTGCCCGGCTCGCCCAACACCGGGGTGAGGCTGTCCCGGAGGAACTGGGCCAGATCCTCCTGGCGGCCGTCCTTGGCCTCGAGTGTGACCTGCAAGCCGTAGCTCATCGTGGTGAAACCACCTTCGCGGTGTTGGGGCCCGGCGCCACTCGGCCGGCCGGGTTTCTCGTGGACGTCGCGAGAGGGGAGTGCCCCGCAGTCCTGCGAGAACGGGTACTCGACCAGTAGGGATGTCGTGGGCATCGGCCGCGGGCGTCACTGCGCACGGGGCCGCACGTCCGAGGACGCGCTTCGGTCGACGCCGGTCAGTGCGGCAGACAGAGCGCCGCGGCGACGCGGCAGAGGTCGACGGCTCGCCGTCGGGTCAGTCCGTAACGCACAACCGGCACCCTAGACGACCCATCGGCGTCCGACCGGGGGTGTGATCAGCCGCGGGAAAGTCGTACGACCCCGTTCGACCCGGGTGAGCTGTCCGCGGAGTCAGCGGTTCCGTAACGCGGTGACCGCGCCGAGGATCAGCACGACCCCGGCGACACCGTGCGCCGGCAGTGACTCCCCGAGCAGCAGTACGGCCAGTACCGCGGCCGTCGCCGGTTCCAGCAGTGTCGCGACGGCGGCGGTGCCGGCTGACGCGGTGCGCAGGCCGGCGTAGAGCAGGAGGTAGCCGCCCGCCATCGTGACGACGCCGAGATAACCGAGCGCCAGCAGCGAGTCCGGCGCGCTGGTCATGACCGGTCCGGTGAGCACGGCGAGTGGCAGCAGGCCGAGCGCGCCCACGGTGGTCGTCGCCGTGGTCAGGGCCAGTGGTGCGATCCGCGGAGCGGCGTGCCGTCCCACCACGGTGACGGCGGCGTAGGTGAGCCCGGACGTGATGGCGAGCAGCACCCCGGCCGTCGGTGCGGTACCGGTCCGGGCGTCGACGGTCGACACCAGCACGAGCCCGGCGAGGGCGACGGCGATCGTCGCGAGCCCGCCGGGCGACGGCGTCCGGCGGGTTCGCAGGGCCTCCCATGCCGTGACGGCGACCGGCGCGAGACTGATCGCGACGACGGTGGACACCGCGGCGCCGGCCAGCGGGATCGAGGCGAACCACAGTGCTTGGTAGGCGGCGACCCCGAGCCCGATGACGACGACCGGTACCGGGCTGGTCCGCACGGCGGCGAGCACCGCGGTCGTGACGCCGGTCGCGACGGCGAACATGCCGAGGACGACTGCGGCCACCGCGATCCGCCACATGCTGACGGCGAGCGGGGGCAGGTCGCCGACCGCGGCGAACGCGACGGGTGCGGTGCCCCAGAGGGCACCGGCGGAACAGACCTGAAGGACCCCGGCCCGCGAGCGGACAGGGGTGGATGACGAGAACAACGAGGGGCTCCTGCGCGGCAGAGGTGACGGGCGGGCGCACCGGAGCACGGGAGATCGACCGGCCGCACCTCACGCGCGGTCGGTGGTGCCGGCTCCGGTCAGGAGCGCGGCGGGGGAAGGACGAGAAGCCCGATCACGGCGACGACAGTAGCGTGTGCGAACCGTCCGGTCGCCGGGTTTCGCCGAGCGCGCAGCACCCGCTCAGCAGTCGGTCGTGAGCCGGGCCGCGACCGCTCGGTGGATCACCCGGCGATCCGGACCACCCGCAGCTCGACCAGGTCGCTCACGTAGCGGCCGCCCTTCACATCACCCGGCACGGCGAGCCGCGGACGCTCCAGGGCCTTCCCGTCCTCGGTCAGCGCGACGAGCAGGCCCCGGTTGCCGAAGTCGGGGGAGACCTCGCCGTAGGAGACGAGCGCGCGGTAGGCGTCCTCGCCGACGGCCAGTACGCCGAACGACAACAGGTCGTTCTTCGCGTCGGTGGTCGCGAGCGCATCGGGTGGGAGCACCTCGGTGAGCCCGACGCCGGTGAGGGTGCGTTCCTGCGGGCCCTGGCCGCTCTCGTAGCGCACCTCGATCGTCGTCTGCGGCAACGCCGCGAGATCGGAGCGGGTCCACGTGCGCGGCTCCCGGACGTCGCCGGAGACGACGACGTCGCCGGCCGGCGGCACGGGCGGCGCGGACGTCGCGGGCGGCGCGGACGTCGATGTCAGTGCGACGGAGGTCGCCGCCGGTGCGGATCCGCAGCCGCCGAGCAGCGCGAGCATCGCGACGAGCACCGGCAGCAGGACGCGCATGTGAGACATGCGCCGACTCTAGGCTCTGATCCTGCGATGCGGAACTGTTCGCTATTTCGATCCGCATGTGCGGATGGTCTTCGCGAATGCGCGGTGCGAACGCCGACCAGGACTCGACCGGCGGAACAGGTCACGGGTGTGCCACCCGGAGGCGGCGGCGAGCGTCTCGATGAGGTCAGCGAAATCGCGGGTCACGACGTTCGGCGAAGGCCAGGCGGCCTTCGGCGGCGTCCGCGCCGTGCCCGGCGAGCGCCACGGCCATCCGCTCGGACGCGAGGAACGACGACAGATCCGCCGTGGATGACGTCATGAGGCGTTTCGTGACCGCGTTCGACTCCCGCGGCCCGGCCGCGAGCCGTGCCGCGAGATCGCGGGCTCTCCCGGTAGAGGTGGAGGGCTCGACGACCTCGCTCACGAGGCCCGCGTCGAAAGCGGCGTCGGCGGGCAGCCGGTCGCCGAGCAGCAGGTGACGTGCTGCTCGCTGCGGTCCCAGTCGTCGCGACAGGTGGTAGGCCGCGCCGCCGTCGGCGGCGAGGCCGCGCTCGGCGAACGGGGCGGCGAAGAAGGCGTCTTCGGCGGCAACGACGAGATCGCAGGCCAGGACCAGGCCCCAGGACACACCCACGGCGTAGCCCTCGACGGCGGCGATCACCACCATGTCGGAGCGGCGGATGTGTTCGATCAGGTCGTGGATCAGCGCGAGCCGGCCGGCGGCGCCGAACAGGCCGTCGCTCGCGGACGGCATCGAACCGACGTCACCACCTGCGGAGAAGAACGAGTCCCCGCCGGTGAGGACGACCGCTGCGTCCCCTCGCCGTTCCGCGTCGCGGAACCCGGAAGCGAGACCCTCCACCAATGCGTGATCGATCGCGTTCCTCCGGTGCGGCCGATTCAGTCGCAGGACCGAGATTCCCGCATCGACCTCGGTCACGACAACATCTCCGTGCGTCATGGCCACACCGTAAGCAGCCCTGAGCTGGTGCTCCTCCATAACCTCCCTCGAAGGTTTGTACGATCCGACCATGTACGGGATCGAGCGTGGCTCCACGCCGACCGAGTCCGGCAAGGGGTTCGCCCTCTACATCCAGCTCCGTGACGACGTGGTGAACGGCAGGTACCCGCCCGGTACCCGGCTGTCCGAGTCCTCGCTGGGGCGGGAGTACGGGGTGAGCCGGACGCCGATCCGGGAGGCGATCGCCCGCCTCGAGCACGACGGTCTGCTGCTGCGCCAGGGGGCGTACGCGAGCGTGCGGACGCGCTCGGCGGAAGAGGTGATCGACATCTACCGGATCCGGGTGATCCTGGAGAAGGCGATCGCCCACGACGCGGCCCTGCGCCGGCGCGAGACCGATCTGATCCAGCTCCACCGAGCATTCGACGCGGAGGCCGACGTCGACCGGTCCGATGCCGAAGCCGTCGCGGCGGCCAACCGGGAGTTCCATTCGGCGCTCGCGCTGGCAGCACACAACGAGCCGCTCCTGGAGCTCCAGTACCGGCTGACCCTGCAGATCTCGATCATCTCGGGCACCACGCTCTCCCAGGCCGGCCGCTGGGAGCAGGCGCGCAGCGAGCATGCCGGGATCATCGCCGCGGTCGAGGCGCAGGACCCGGACTCGGCGGGGGCGGCGGCCGAGATGCACATGACCTCGGCGCGCGCCATCCGGCTGCGGATGCTCGGCAACGGCTGACGCCGCGGCTCGGCCGATCCGGCGGAATCGACCCGGGCACCGCCTCTTGCTCAGTCTGTCGACAGCTGTATACAGTCGACGACAGTCAACTGCGCAAGGAGGCAGCCGGTGGATTTCACGCTGAGCCAGGAGCAGGAGCAGCTCGCCGAGAGCGTTCGCGGGTTCGCGCGACGACAGCTCGCCGACCGGGCGCTCGAGCGCGCCCACGACCCGAACTTCCCCTGGGACCTGGCCCGCGAGCTGGCGGCACAGTCGCTGCTCGGGCTCACGATCCCGGAGAGCGACGGCGGCCAGGGGGCGGGGCTCCTCGACGCGGTCGTCGCCATCCAGGAACTCGCGATGGTCTGCCCGACCGCCGCCGACGTCGTCCAGGCCGGCAACTTCGGAGCGATCCGCACGCTCGCCGAGTACGCCGACGAGGACCAGAAGAAGCGCTTCCTGCCCGATCTCCTCGCCGGCGACGCGCTGATCGCGCTGGGCATGTCGGAGTCGGAGGCCGGCTCGGCGGTGACCGATCTGCAGACCTCGGTCACCGCGGACGGTGACGGGTACCGGATCAACGGGCGCAAGCTCTGGTCGACCCACAGCACCGACGCGACGGTCTACCTCGTCTACGCCCGCTTCGGTCCGGGTACCGGGGGAATCGGCTCGGTCCTGGTGGAGCGGGACCGGCCGGGTCTCACGGTCGGGCCGCCGTCGCTCTACATGAGCGGCGAGCAGTGGTCCGAGCTCGTCTTCGACGACTGCTGGATCCCCGCCGGGAACGTGCTGCTGGGTGCGGGCGGGTTCAAGAAGCAGATCAGTGGATTCAACGTCGAGCGGATCGGCAACGCGTCCCGCGCGCTCGCCCTGGGCCGGCACGCCTACACCGTCGCCCGGGAGCACGTGCTGACCCGGGAGCAGTTCGGCCGTCCGCTGTGCGAGTTCCAGGGCGTGCAGTGGAAGTTCGCCGAGATGGCGACCAAACTCGAGGCCGCCCAGCTGATGCTCTACCGGGCGGCCCACAACGCCGACCGCGGTCTGCCCTCGGCGCAGGAGACCTCGATGGCCAAACTGGCCGCGAACACCGCCGGGTTCGAGGTCGCGAACGAGGCCGTCCAGCTGATGGGCGCGATGGGGTACAGCAGCGAGAGCCTGGTCGAGTACTGCTTCCGCCGCACCCGTGGGTGGATGATCGCCGGGGGCTCGCTGGAGATCCTCAAGAACCGCATCGCCGAGGGCGTCTTCGGTCGCCGGTTCGACCAGAGGCCGCCCCGGTGACCCGTGGCGCGGCGGTCGCTGCCGCCGGGGTCCCGGCACGGTCGGCGCTCGCCAGGAACCTGTTCGCACCGCGCCGGATCGCACTGGTCGGTGCGACGGACCGGGTCGGCCGGGCCGCCGCGAGGCCGTTGCGCTTCCTGCACGAGCACGGCTACCGGGGCACCGTGTATCCGGTCAACGCCCGGCGTGACCAGGTCGGCGGACACCGGGCCTGGCCCTCGCTGCGCGCGCTGCCCGAGGTCCCCGACCACGCCTTCCTGATGGTGCCCCCCGAGGCGACCGTCGCAGCGGTGCGCGAGTGCGCTGAGCTGGGCGTGCCGCTGGCCACCGTCCTGTCCGGCGGCTTCGGCGAGGCGGGCGAGACCGGCCGGGAGCTCGAGCGGGAGCTGCTCGACTGCGCACGGGCCGGCGGGGTCCGGCTGCTCGGGCCGAACAGCCTCGGCCTGGCCGACCTGCGCAGCGGGTTGAGGCTCACCGGCAACGCCGCCTTCGCCGAGGCCGACCTGCCCACCGGCGGGACGGTCGTGGCCTCCCAGTCGGGCAGCATGATCGGGGCGTTGCTGTCGCGGGGCAAGGCGCGCGGCATCGGGTTCGCCTCGCTGGTCTCGGTCGGCTCGGAGCTCGACCTGGGCATCGGCGAGATCCTGGACTCGGTCGTCGACGATCCGGAGGTGACGGGCTTCGCCCTGTTCCTCGAGACGATCCGGCATCCCGGGGCGTTGTCCGCCTTCGCCTGCCGCGCGGCCGGGCTCGGGAAGCCGGTCATTGCCTACAAGCTGGGCAGATCCGCCGAGGCGGCCGAGCTCGCGGTCTCGCACACCGGTGCGCTGGCGGGGGAGGACGACGTCGCCGATGCCTTCCTGCGCGAGCACGGCATCGCCCGGGTGTCCACACTGGATGGGTTGATCGAGTCCGGTCCGCTGGCCGCCGCGACCGCGTTCCCGGACACCCGCCGAGCCCCCCGGGTCGCCGTCGTCACGACGACCGGTGGCGGCGCGGCCATGGTCGTCGACCAGCTGGCGCTGGCCGGGGTCGAGGCCGGGACCCCGTCGGTGGAGACGTTCGGCCGGCTCGCGGCCGCGGGCGTCGAGGTCGCCGAGGGCCGGATCGTGGACCTGACCCTCGCGGGCACCCGCCCCGAGGTGATGTCCCCGGCCCTGGAGGTGCTCTCCACCGCGCCCGAGTTCGACATGGTGGTCGCGGTGATCGGGTCGTCCGCACGCTTCGACCCGGAGCTCGCGGTACACCCGGTCGTCGAGGCCGCGGGACACGGTCGCATCGCGGTCTTCGTGGTCCCCGAGGCCCCGGAGGCGTTGCGGTTGCTGACCGACTCCGGGGTTCCCGCGTTCCGCAGCCCGGAGTCCTGCGCCGACGTCGTCGCCGCCGTGCTGCGGCGCAGGGCCCCCGGTCCGGTCCGGCCCGGTCCGCGGGCCGACGCCGCGACCGCCGGGGCGGTGAGCCTGAGCGAGGCCCGCTCCTACGATCTGCTCGACACCGTCGGCTTCCCCAGGGCGCCGTTCCTCGAGCACGACGTCGTGCGCCCGGCCGTCCCACCGCCGTTCGGCTTCCCGGTGGTGGTGAAGGTCGACGACGCGTCGCTGGAGCACAAGTCCGACGTGGGCGGGGTCGTCCTCGGCGTTGCGGGGCCCGACGAGCTGGCGGCGGCGATCGAGCGGGTGCGCACCGCGGTACCGCAGCGCGCCCCGGGGCACACGGTGTCCTCGGTGCTCGTCCAGCCGATGGCCCGGGGTCTGGGTGAGGTGCTGGTCGGCTACCGGGTGGACCCGCACGTCGGCCCGATCGTCATGGTCGCGGCCGGGGGCAGGCTGGCCGAGCTGCTCGGCGACCGCGCCGTCCGGCTCGCGCCGGTGACACCGGAGGTCGCCCGGGAGATGCTCGGCGAGGTCCGGTCGCTGGAGGCACTACGCGGGTTCCGCGGGGACGAGCGCGGAGACCTGGCGGCGCTCGCCGACGCCGTGGTGTCGCTGTCGCAGCTGGCCGCCCGCCCGGAGGTGGCCGAGGCCGAGGTCAACCCGGTGCTCGTGCAGGCCGAGGGCGAGGGTGTCGTCGCGGTCGACGCCCTGGTCCGTGTCTACGACGACCGCATCCGGTAGTGAGGAGGACGACCGTGGAACACCAGGAACTGCACGAGCCCGCCACCGTCTCTCCACTGGAGACGTACCGGCAGTACGCCCGGCAGGGCCGGCTCGCCTACCAGTACAGCCCGGCGGCCGGGGCGCCCGTGTTCTACCCGCGGCTGGTCTGCCCGACGACCGGCAGCACCGAGCTGGAGTGGCGGGTCAGCTCCGGCGCCGGCGTCGTGTACTCGACGACGACCGTCGCGGACCCCGCCGGCGCGTACGACGTCTCCCTGATCGAGCTCGAGGAGGGCTTCCGGATGATGAGCCGGGTCGTCGGCGTCGAACCGGACGAGGTGCGGATCGGGATGGCCGTCCAGGTCGCATTCGACGAACACCCGGATGCTCCGCTCGCGGTCTTCGAGGCCCGGCCGTGAGCGGCACGCGGGGGTCGGTGGCGATCGCCGGGGTCGCCGAGTCGGACCTGGGGAAGGTCGCACCCGGGCTCACCCCGACCGACCTGATGGCGCAGGGCGTCCTGCGCGCCCTGGACGACTGCGGTCTGCGCCTGGCCGACGTCGACGGGCTGTTCGCCGCCGCGACCCAGGTACGGATGCCGACCCTGGCACTCGCCGAGTACCTCGGGGTGCGGCCGCGCTACAGCGACTCCAGCTATCTCGGCGGCGCGTCGTTCCCGTCGCTCCTCGCGCATGCGCAGCAGGCGATCGAGGCGGGCATGTGCGAGGTGGCGGTGATCGCCTACGGCTCGACCGCGCGCTCGGACCGCGGGAAGTTCAGCACCCAGCGCGACGTCGTCCCGTACGAGGACCCCTACCGGCCGCGGCTGCCGGTGACCGGGTACGCGCTGGCCGCGGCCCGGCACATGCACGAGTTCGGCACCCGCCGTGAGGACCTCGCCGAGATCGCCGTCGCCGCCCGCGAGTGGGCCCGGCTCAACCCGAAGGCGTGGAGCCGGGACCCGCTCACGGTGGACGACGTGCTGGCGTCGAAGCCGGTGAGCTCGCCGCTGACCGTGCGCGACTGCTGCCTGGTCACCGACGGCGGGGGAGCGCTGGTGGTGGTCGGCGCCGAGCGGGCGGCCGACCTGCGCCGGCGGCCGGTCTACGTGCTCGGCACCGGCGAGGCCCAGGAACACCAGGCCATCTCCACCATGCCCGACCTCACCGAGACCGCGGCCGCACGGTCCGGGGCGCAGGCCTACGCAATGGCCGGGGTCCGGCCGTCGGACATCGATGTCGCCCAGCTCTACGACGCGTTCACGATCACCACCCTGCTGTTCCTCGAGGACCTCGGGTTCTGCCCGAAGGGGTCGGGCGGGGAGTTCGTGCGGGACGGGGGGATCGCCCCGGGTGGGCGGCTGCCGGTCAACACCGGCGGCGGCGGGCTCTCCTACTGCCATCCCGGGATGTTCGGCCTGCTGCTGATGATCGAGGCGGTCCGGCAGCTCCGCGGCGAGTGCGGCGAACGACAGGTGGGCGGCGCCGAGCTGGCGGTCGCCCATGCCAACGGCGGCGTGCTCGCCGCCCAGACGACAACGGTCCTCGGCACCTCCCGGGACTGACCCCGGCACACACCGACACGACACGAAGGACAGACGATGGGACTTCTCGACGACAAGGTGGTCGTGGTCACCGGAGCCGGCGGCGGCATCGGTGAGGCCGTGGCCGTGGGCCTCGCGGCCGAGGGCGCGGCGGTGGTGGTGAACGACGTCGGCGCCAGCCTGCGCGGCGAGGGCACCGACACCTCGCCCGCCGACGCCGTGGTCGCCCGGATCCGGGAGCAGGGCGGCCGGGCGGTGTCCAACTCGGACAGCGTGGCCGAGGCCGACTCCGCCCAGCGGATCGTCGACACCGCGGTGACCGAGTTCGGCCGGCTCGACGGTGTGGTCAACAGCGCGGGCATCCTGCGCGACACCATCTTCCACAAGATGGACGTCGCCGATTTCCGCTCCGTCCTCGATGTGCACCTGTTCGGCGCGTTCCACGTCAGCCGGGCGGCCGCTCCGATCTTCCGGGAGCAGAACGGCGGCTCGCTGGTGCACATGACGTCGACCTCCGGGTTGATCGGCGCGCTCGGCCAGGCGAACTACGCGGCCGCGAAGATGGGCATCGTCGGACTCTCCCGGTCCATCGCGCTGGACATGCAGCGCTACGGCGTGCGGTCGAACTGCATCGCCCCGCACGCGTTCAGCCGCATGATCGAGAGCGTCCCCGGCGCCAACGAGGAGGAGCGGGCGGCCGCGCTGGAGAAGCGCCGCCGGGTCACCCGCCCCGACCAGATCGCGCCACTCGTGGCGTTCCTCTGCTCGGACGCGGCGAGCGGTGTGAGCGGGCAGATCTTCGGGGCCCGCGGCAACGAGATCTACCTCTACGACCAGCCCCGCCCGGTCCGCACCCTGCACAACGGCGACGAGTGGACCCCGAAGAGCCTGGCCGATGTCCTGCCCGGCGCGTTCGGGCCGAGCCTCACCCCGCTGGAGCGGACCAAGGACGTGTTCGGCTGGGAGCCGATGTGAGCGTCGAGACCGCTACCCCGCTCGACGTCGACGCGCTCGAGGCACTGGAGCTCCCCGAGCGCTTCCAGGACTACACCGAGCAGACCTCGGCGCTGTACGCGCTCGGCATCGGCTTCGGGGCGGACCCGCTCGACCCGCAGGAGCTGCGCTACGTCTACGAGAAGGACATGCGGACCGTCCCGACGATGGCCGCGGTCCTGTGCCACCCCGGCCGGTGGGCCGCCGACCCGCGCACGGGCATCACCACCGCCAAGGTGGTGCACGGCGAGCAACGCACCACGGTGCACGCCCCGCTCCCGGCCGCCGGCCGGGTCCGGGGGACCGCCCGGATCGCGGGGGTCGAGGACAAGGGACCGGGCCGCGGCGCGCTCGTCCACCTCGAACGGACCCTGCACGACGCCGCGACCGGCACCCCGTTGGTCACGATCCTGCACACCTCATTCTGCCGCGCCGACGGCGGCGCGGGCCGGGGCTTCGGGATCCGGCCGCAGCGGGCCGCGGTCCCCGACCGTGCCCCGGATGCCGTCGCGGTCGAGCACGTGCGGCCGGACGCCGCGCTGCTCTACCGGCTCAACGCCGACCTCAACCCGCTGCACGTCGACCCGGACGTCGCGCGCGCCGCGGGGTTCGACCGCCCGATCCTGCACGGCATGTGCACCTACGGGCTGGCCCTGCACGCGATCACCCGGACGGTCCTCGGCGGCGACGTCACCCCGCTGCGCTCCTTCGACGCCCGCTTCAGCGGGACCGTCCTGCCCGGCGAGACGCTGGCGGTGGAGATCTGGCGCGAGCCCGGAGCGCTCGCCTTCCGGGCCCGGGTCCCCGCCCGCAACACGATCGTGCTCGACAACGGACGCGCGGAGGTTTCCGATGACTGAGCCGAACGGCCTGTCGACCCTGCTGAACCCGAAGAGCATCGCCGTCGTCGGGGCCTCCGACGACGTGTCCAGGATTCGCGGCAAGCTGCTACGGACCCTGCTGCTCGCCGGCTTCACCGGCGACGTCCACCCGGTCAACCCGAGCCACGCGCGCGTCCAGGGGCTGACCGCCTATCCCGACCTGCACGCGATCGGGCAGCAGGTGGACCTGGTCATGGTCGGCGTCCCGGCAGCGTCGGTGATGGCGGTGCTCGAGGACGCGGCGGCGATCGGCGCGGGCGCGGCGATCGTGCACTCCGCGGCCGAACCCGACCCGCAGGTCCCCGGCGGGACCCTGGTCGCCGACATCGCCGCGTTCGTCGCCCGCACCGGGATGCGCGTGCTCGGGCCCAACGCCGAGGGGATCTGGAACGTCCTCGACCGGGTGGGGGCGAACTTCGCCCCGGTGCTCGACCCGGCCGTCATGGTGCAGGAGCCGGTCGACGACCGCACCGACCGGATCAGCATCGTCTCGCAGAGCGGTGCGCTCGGGTTCGCGCTCTACGCCCAGGGCGTGCAGAACGGGCTGGCGTTCCGGCACGTCGTGACGACCGGCAACGAGGCCGACATCGAGACCCTGGAGGTCGTCGACCACCTGGTCGCCGCGGGCGACTCGGCCGCGATCGTGTTGTTCCTCGAAGGACTCGACCGGCCCGACCGGTTCGCCTCCGTCGCGGCGTCCGCGGCCGATGCCGGGGTGCCGCTGATCGTGATGAAGGTCGGCAGCTCCGAAGCGGGCGCCCGGGCCGCGGTCTCGCACACCGCCCACCTGGCCGGTTCCGACACCGCCTACGACGCGCTGTTCGAGCGCTACGGGGTGCTGCGGGTCGCCGACCCGGAGGAGCTGATGGCGGTGGCCGGTGTGCTGTCCGCGCGCCGCGAACCGGCCGGGACGAACGTCGCGATCATCACCACCACCGGCGGCGCCGGCGGCTGGGCGTCCGACCTGTGCGGCGAGGCCGGCCTGGCCGTCCCGCCGCTCGGCGACGACCTGCGCGCCGAGCTGGCCGGCGTCGTGCCCTCCTACGGATCGACGGCGAACCCGGTCGACGTCACGGCCGCGGCGATCGAGGGAGCCGGGGAGAACCTGGTGACGATCCTCGAGGCCGTCGACCGGGACCCGGACCTGCACGCCGCGATCGTCATGCTGAACATGATCTCCCCGGACCGGGTGGCCAGGCTCGAGCCGTTCCTGCGGCCGCTGCTGGAGCGGATCCGGATCCCGGTCGTGTTCCACTCGCCGAGCCCGCCCGCGCCGGAGAACGTCCGCGCGCTCGGCGCGATGGGGGCGCCGTACGCGGGCATCCGCGGCGCGGCGAAGGGGATCGCCGCCGCCGTCCGGTACCGCCGGTTCCGCGACCGCTGGGTCCGGCCCGTCCCGGCGCCGCCCGGTGCGGGCGGCGACCTCGCCGCACTGCTGGCGCGCCACGGCGTGCCGACGCCACCGGAGGCGGTGGTGCACGACGCCGACGGGGCCGTCGCCGTCGCGCAGGAGCACGGTTACCCGGTCGCGCTCAAGGTGGTCTCGCCGGACCTGCCGCACAAGACCGAGGCCGGCGCGCTGGCGCTCGGTCTCGCCGACGCCGGTGAGGTCCGCGCGGCGCACGACCGGATCCTGGCCTCCGCCCGCGCCTACGACCCCGCGGCCCGGATCGACGGCGTGCTGGTCCAGCGGATGATGCCGCCGGGCCGTGAGCTCGTCGTCGGGATGGTCCGCGACCCCGACTTCGGCCCGCTGCTGATGCTGGGCTTCGGCGGCGTCTACGTCGACGTGCTGCGCGACGTCGCCTTCGCTCCGGCCCCGGTGTCCGCGGCGGACGCGCAGCGGATGGTCGACCGGCTCCGGGGCGCGGCGATCCTGCGCGGTATCCGGGGCGAGGCCGGCTCCGACGTCGATGCACTCGTCCGCCTGCTCGTGGCGGTGTCGTCGATCATCGAGGACGCGGGCCCGGGGCTGCGCGAGCTGGATCTGAACCCGGTGATCGTCTACCCGGAGGGTTGTGTCGCCGTCGACACGCTCGCGGTGTTCACCCCGGCGGCCGAGGAGGAAACCGGATGACCGAGCCACTCGCGCAGGACCTGCGGCTGCCCGTCGTCTGTGCCCCGATGTTCATCGTCTCCGGGGTGGAGCTCGCACTGGCTCAGTGCCGGGCCGGCGTCGTCGGTTCGTTCCCGGCGCTCAACGCGCGCCCCGCCGACGAGCTGCCCCGCTGGCTCGACCGGATGGAGGCGGGGCTGGCCGAGGAGCCGGGTGCCGCTCCCTACGCGGTCAACCTCGTCGCGCACGGCAGCAACTCGCGGTTCGAGCAGGACGCGCAGGTGTGCGTCGACCACCGGGTGCCCCTGCTGCTCACGAGCCTGCACCCGCCGGGCGACCTGGTCCAGGCCGCGCACGCCTACGGCGGCCGGGTGTTCCACGACGTCACCACCGTCCGGCACGCAGAGAAGGCCGCCGAGCAGGGTGTCGACGGGCTGGTGCTGGTGTGTGCCGGCGCCGGCGGGCACACCGGGCTGCTCAGCCCGTTCGCGTTCCTGCCCGAGGTCCGGAAGTTCTTCTCCGGCACGATCGTGCTCGCCGGGGCGATCACCACCGGGCACGCCGTCGCGGCGGCGCGCACCCTCGGGGCGGACCTGGCCTACCTGGGCACCCGCTTCATCGCGACGACGGAGGCGAACGCCGTGCCCCGGTACAAGGAGATGATCGTGGAGTCCGGAGCGGCCGAGATCGTGCACACGTCCTACTTCAGTGGCCTGGGCGCCAATTACCTCGAGCGCAGCATCACCGCCTCCGGGATCGACATCGAACAGGTGCGGGCCGCGGGCACCCGCGGTACCGGCTACCGCTCCGGTGGGCGGCACGAGGTGAAGGCCTGGCGCGACGTCTGGGGCGCGGGCCAGGGGGTCGGGTCCATCGACGGGGTGGCCGACACCGCGGACGTGGTGGCGGTGCTCGCCGCCGAATACGAGCAGGCGCTGGCCGCTTCCCGGCCGGTCGCGGAGGTGCACCGTGCCGGTTGAGATCGGCCGTGACGGCGGGCTGGCCCGGATCCGCTTCGACAACCCGGCCACGCTCAACGCGCTGAGCCCGGAGGAGCGCGCCGAGCTCGCCGGGCAGTTCGCCGCGCTGCGCCATGACGACGCCGTCCGCGCCGTGCTGCTCGCCGGCGCGGGCACGGCCTTCTGTTCGGGCGCCGACGTCGGCCGGATGGGGGAGAACGACCTGCCGGCGGCCCGGACCCGTATGCAGCGTGGCGTGCACCCCCTGGTCACGAACCTGAGCGCGATCGAGAAGCCGGTGATCTCGGCCGTGCGCGGGGTCGCCGCCGGCATCGGCTGGGGGATGGCGCTGGCGTCGGACTTCGTGATCGCCTCGGAGAACGCCCGCTTCAGCTTCGTCTTCGTCAAGCGCGGGCTGGTGCCCGACGGCGGTGCCCTCTACCTGCTGACCCGGCACATCGGGACGATGCGGGCGAAGGAGATCGTCTACACCGGACGGACGGTGCCCGCGGCCGAGGCGCTGGAGCTCGGCCTGGTCACCCGCGTCGTCCCGGACGACGAGCTGGAGAACGCGACCGCCGAACTCGCGGCGTCGATGGCCGAGGGCCCCACCAGGGCACTCGGATTCGCCAAGCGGCTGTTCGCGAACGCGACCGGGCCGGGGCTGGAGCAGTACCTCGAACTCGAGGCGCTCATGCAGCCCCAGCTCAACCAGAGCGACGACTACCGCGAGGGGGTGGCGGCCTTCCGGGAGAAACGCCCGCCCCGGTTCATCGGCCGCTGACGTGGGCGCAGATCCGGGGCTCGGCCGGTGGTACCGGCTGCTCCTCGTCGCCGGGGCGTCCGGCCAGGCGACCGCGTTCGGGATCCGGCCGATCATCAGCTATCACGTGCTCGACGTCGGTGGTGATGCCGTCGCCGTCGGGCTGGTCGCAGCGGGCTTCTCGGTTCTGCCGTTCCTCGCGGCCGTTCCGGTCGGCCGCTGGGTGGATCGCAGTGGGGAGCGGACGGCGGGCGTCGCCGGGGCGCTGCTGATAGCCGGCTGCACGGCGGCGATGGTCGCCACGACCGAGATCTGGCAGATCCTCGTCGCCAACGCGCTCTTCGGCCTGGGGCACCTGATGATCCTGGTCGGCCAGCAGGCGGTGCCGGCGACCCGCGGGCTGGGGCGGCGGGAGCGCGACCGGGTCTACGCGACCTACACGGTCTCCAACTCGGTCGGGCAGATGATCGGCCCGGTGCTGGTGTCGTCGCTGGTGGTGACCACGGTGACCGCCACCGGGGCCCCGCTCCGTGACCTGGCTCCCGCGTTGTGGGCCGGCGTGGCACTGGCGCTGTTCACCGCCGTGGTGACTGCGTGCGTGCCGCAACGGCGCGCGGCCGGCGAAGCCACCGGAACTCCCGACCCGATGCTCTCGATCCTGCGCCGGCCGGGGATGTGGCAGGCCATGGTGGCGGGTATCGGGACGGTGGTGGCCACCGATCTGCTGCTCGTGTACCTGCCGGTGTGGGCCGACGAGCGGGGTGCGCCGGCCTTCTTCCTGGGTGCGCTGCTGGCCCTGCGCGCCGCCACCGGGATCGCCGTCCGGCTCGCCGCCGGACGGCTGGTCGAGCGCTTCGGCTACACCCGGCTGATCGCGGTGAGCTCGGCCTGCGCGGCGCTGTGTTTCGTGGCGCTGCCCCTCGGTGGTCCCGTGGTCGCGGTCGTCGCCGTCGGGGTGATGGGGGGCGCGCTCGGGCTCACCCAGCCCCTGACGCTGTCCTGGGTGGTGACGCTGACCGCCCCGGGACAGCACGGAGCCGCCATGGGACTGCGGATGAGCGGTAACCGGCTCGCCCAGATGCTCGTGCCGTTCGGAGCCTCGGCGCTGGTGGTCTGGGGCGGGACGGCAGGCGTGTTCGGTCTGATCGCCGTGCTGCTCGGCACGGCGAGCGCCACGGCCGCCCGAGCGAGCGACCCGTCATGAGCTGCACGAACAGGATTCCGTGGAATCGCTCTGTACCTGTATACAGCTGTCGACTACTGTACTTCGAGATCTGGCTCACGCATGTCAACGACGACAGGATCCGATCCACTGCGGCCGGCACGGCTGCTCGTGGGGGTCCCGGAAAGGTGAACCGATGAGGGTCCTGCTCTCCGGATTGGAACTGGCCTACGGCGACGTCGTCGCCGTACGAAATCTCGACCTGGAGATCGAGAACGGTGAATCGGTCGTCCTCCTGGGCACGTCGGGCTGCGGGAAAACCAGCACGATGCGCTGCATCGCCGGGCTCGAGGAGCCGACCGGGGGAACGATCACGATCGGCGACCGGGTCGTGTACGACCACGCGACCCGCCGCAACGTGCCGGCGTACAAGCGCAACGTCGGAATGGTCTTCCAGTCCTACGCGGTCTGGCCGCACCGCACGGTGCTGGAGAACGTGAGCTTCCCGCTGGAGATCAAGAAGCTCTCCCGGGCCGAGGTCCGCACGCGGGCTATGGAGGTCCTGGAGCTGGTCGGGCTGGGCGCCTACGCCGAGCGCGGCGCCAGCATGCTCAGCGGTGGGCAGATGCAGCGGGTGGCGCTGGCCCGGTCGATGGCGATGGAGCCGAGCGTGCTGCTGCTCGACGAGCCGCTGTCCAACCTGGACGCCCGGTTGCGCGACGACCTGCGGATGGAGCTGCGGCGGATCCAGGTCGAGCGGGGCCTCACCTCGATGTACGTGACGCACGACCAGAGCGAGGCGCTCGCGCTGGCGGACCGGATCGCGATCATGGAAGGCGGCCGGATCACCCAGCTGGCGACGCCCCGTGAGCTCTTCACCGCGCCGCGCACCGCGTCCATCGCGCGCTTCCTGGGGATGGGCAACGTCTTCGGCGTGCAGAGCTCCGACGCCTCCGGCCGGCACGTGCTGGCCGGGCCCGGGCTCACCGTCGCCGCGGAGGGTCGTCCCGCCGGTACCGGGGCGCACAGCGCCTGCTTCCGGCCGGAGGACGTGGTGATCGAGCCGGCCGGGTCCGGCGGGGCGCCCGAGACGAACTCCTGGAACGGCACCGTGCGGATGTCGGTCTACCAGGGCACCACCGTGCGCTGTCAGATCGAGCTCGACGGCGGATACCTGGTCGAGGCGTCCTGCGACAGCGAGACCGCGGGATCGAGGCACGCGATCGGCGAGCCGGTCCGGGTCCGGGTGGCCCCGGAGCGGGTCCGGATCCTGCCGGACGAGATCGGCGCGGACGCGCCGGCGCCTGCGATGCCGAAGGCGGCCGTGGCATGACCGTCTCGCCCCCCAGGGCCGACCGGCCCGTCGAGGCTCCGCCCGACCCCGCGCGCCGGACCGGCCGGCCCGCTCGCCGGCACTCCGGCTGGAAGGCGAGCGGGCCGCTGCTGGCGATCCTCGCGTTCCTCATCCTCATCCCCGCCGGTCTGGTGCTGTTCGGCGCCTTCAGCGTCGACGTCCCGCGTCCGGGGAGCATCGGACTCGACCTGACGCTGGAGAACTTCGCGGTACTGGCCGAGCCGGAGATCCGTCAGGCGTCGCTCAACTCGTTGATCATCGCGACCGGAGCCTCGCTCCTCGCGGTGCTGCTCGGCGCGGGCGTCGCGTTCCTCGCGGCCCGTACCGACGTGCCGGCCCGGCCGTTCGTCTACCTGGTCGGCCTGACCCCGATGTTCCTGCCGTCCTACGTCGGCGCGCTCGCCTGGTCGATGCTCGGCAGCCCCGGGGCCGGACTGCTGAACATCCTCTTCCGGGACCTCGGGATCGGCCTCGAGGTCAATCTCTACTCGCTCGGCGGCCTGGTGTTCGTGATGGGGATGTACTACGCCCCGTACGCGTTCCTGCTGGTCCATGCGTCGATGTCGATGATGAACCCGGACCTGGAGGAGGCCGCGGTCGTGCACGGCGGCACGCACCGCCGGATGGTCCGCTCGGTCACCGTGCCACTGGCCCTGCCGGCGATCCTCGGCTCGGCGCTGCTGGTGTTCGTGCTGGTGTTCGAGAACTTCCCGGTGGCCCAGGTGCTTGCGAGCCCGGGCTCGATCGACACCATCCCGACCTACATCTACCGGATGATGAACACCTACCCGTCGCGCGGGAACGAGGCCGCCGCGCTGGCGGTCGTCCTGGTGGCGGTCGTGCTGATCGTGACCTGGCTGCAGCGGCGCGCGCTGGCCAAGCGGTCCTACACCACGGTGTCGGGCAAGGGAGTCAAGGCGGGCCGGATCCGGCTCGGCGGGTGGCGGTGGCCGGCGTTCGGCATCGCGGCGGTGTACTTCGCGCTCGCCGTCGTGCTGCCGCTGCTCGCGCTGGCGCTCACCTCGGTGCGCCGCTCGCCCTACATCGGGTCGTTGTCCGAGCTGTTCGAGGAGGGGGCGCTCGACCTGAGCGCCTACGGGGCCGGAACGCTCGGATCGTTCTCGTTCTGGTCCATCGTCGGCAACAGCGTCCTGGTGGCTGTCGGCGCCGCGGCGTTCGGCACGATCCTGTCGTTCCTCGTCGCCTACGTCGTGTACCGCACGAGGGCCCGGGGCCGGGGGGCGCTGGAGGGCATCTCGATGACGCCCCTGGCGGTACCCGCGATCGTCCTCGGCATGGGCCTGCTGTGGACCTGGCTGATGATGCCGGTCCAGCTCTACGGCACGTTGTGGGTGCTCGTCGTCGCCTTCGTGGCGGTGCAGATGCCGCAGGGTCTGCGCAGCGTGGCCGCGTCGATCCAGTCGACCGACCGTGACCTCGAGGACGCGGCGGTCCTGCTCGGTGCGCGACGCCGGCGGGCGATCACGGCCGTCACCGTCCCGCTCATGCGGACCGCGCTCTCGGCGACCTTCCTGCTGCTGCTCATGCTCAGCATGCGCGAGCTCACGGTGCCGCTGTTCCTCTACACCAACGACACGAAGATCCTCTCGATCGCGATCTTCGACCAGTTCGAGAACGGCGGTGCGCTGCACGTCGCGGCCGCGATGAGCCTTCTCTACTGCCTGATCATGTTCGTGCTGTCGTACCTGCCCCGGCGCTTCGGAAAGGGTCTCGGTGAGTGAGATGGGACTGAGTGGGACGGCGCGGCGACGACGCGGTCGCAGCGCGCGTACGGGGCTGGCGGCACTGCTCGCCGTGGTCGTCCTCGGCGGGTGCGCCGCCGAGGCGAGCGGGACGGACGACCTCCTGCCGGTCCCGGCCCGGGACACCTCGGACGGCCTCGTGATCGCCGGGGAGACGATCGCGGACCGCGAGCTGTACGAGGCGGCCCGGGACAGCAGCGTGAGCATCTTCAGCGGGATGGGTTTCGAGACCGAGGACCTGACCGTCCGCCGGTTCCGCGAGGAGACCGGCATCGACGCGGAGTTCATCCGGATGCCGTCCAACAAGCTGCTCGAACGCGTGCTCAGTGAGGCCGGGGCGGACCGGCTGTCGGTCGACATCGTCCGCACCACCGACACCAAGGCGACGGACACGCTCGCCGAGGCCGGTGTGCTCGTCCCCTACCGGACCCCGTTCGACGAGGAGCTGCGGGCCAACGGGGTCGTGTTCGACGACGGGCGTTACATCTCGAGCTTCTACTCGCTCTACGCCTTCGCCTACAACACCCGAGTCGTTCCGCCGGAGGAGGCGCCGACCGAGTGGGCCGACCTGCTCCAGCCCCGCTACCGCAACGCGATCGGCACCGTCCAGATCGGTGCGGGCAGCTACAACATGGCGCTCTCGGACCTGCTCGTCCAGACCTTCGGAGAGGACTACCTCCGCCGGCTGGGGGAGCAGGGCCCGATCGTCTACGACAGCGTGGCGGTGGAGATGGAAGCTCTGAGCCGCGGTGAGATCGCCGCCGCGACCGTCGGGCTGAACAACGGCATCGCGCTGCCGCGATCCGGGGCGCCGATCAAGATGGTGATCCCGGACTCGGGGGCGTCGGCGGCCTACACCCCGCTCGCCCTGACCACCCGCGGCGCCGACAACCCGGCGGCGCAGGTGTTCATGAACTGGCAGATGTCGCGCTCGGGCCAGGAGTTCGCCGCCGCGCAGGGTTTCGTCCCGGCCCGCACGTCCCTCGGGGCGCAGAAGGCGGGCGAGTTCGACCTGCCGATGCCGGGGGATCCGGGATTCCTGCTGATGACCCAGCAGGACCGGGCGGAGCGGGAGAAGGACGTCCGGAAGCTCTGGCGAGAGGTCTTCGACTACTCGGGCTGATCCCTGGTCGAGGCCGCGACGGTCGTCCGGTGGCCGTGTGGGCCACGGGGCGCGTCCTGGACCTGGGAGTCGGTGCCGGACCGACGGCGTAGCCGCGCCGGAGCTCTCCGACGACGTCCGGATCGAACGTATCGATGGCCGGGCCGGGCCGGGCCCGGGGGCGACCCCGGACCCGGCCCGGATGCGTCTTCGCGGGTGTTCCGCCGGGCCCCGGAGGCATATAGTTGGGGTACTGACTACTTTGGCGGTCAGGCCCGACCGATCAGAGAGGACCGGCATGGAGCAGATGGACGGCACCGCCGACACCCCCGAGCTGCAGCGCTTGTACGAGGACTTCGACGCCAACGACCTGGCCCCGCTGTGGACCCAGCGCGAGGGCATCCAGCCGTTCGTCCCGTCGCCGAAGGCGGTCCCGCACGTCTGGCGCTGGAAGATGCTGCTCGAGATCGCCGAGCGCAGCGGTGAGCTGGTACCGGTCGGGCGGGGCGGGGAACGCCGCGCGATCAGCCTGCGCAATCCCGGCCTGCCCGGAACCGCCTACGCGACACCGACCCTGTGGTGCGCCATCCAGTACCTCGGCGGGCACGAGACCGCCCCGGAGCACCGGCACAGCCAGAACGCCTTCCGGTTCGTCGTCGAGGGCGAAGGGGTGTGGACGGTCGTCAACGGTGATCCGGTGGCGATGCGGCGCGGCGACCTGCTGCTCACCCCCGGCTGGAACTTCCACGGCCACCACAACGACACCGACCGGCCGATGGCCTGGATCGACGGCCTCGACGTGCCGTTCGCCGCCTACACCGACGTCGGGTTCTTCGAGTTCGGCTCCGACCGGGTCACCGACGAGGCGTCACCGGCGGTGTCCCGCGGCGAGCGGCTGTGGGCCCACCCGGGGCTGCGGCCGCTGTCCAAGCTGGAGGACACGGCGAGCTCCCCGCTCGCCGCCTACCGGTGGGAGCACACCGACCGCGCCCTGACCGAGCAGCTGCGGCTGGAGGACGAGGGCCATCCCGCCACCGTCGGTCAGGGGCACGCGGCGATCCGCTACGTCAACCCCACCACCGGTGGCGACGTCATGCCGACCATCCGCTGCGAGTTCCACCGGCTCCGGGCCGGCGCGTCCACCCGGCTGCGGCACGAGGTCGGCTCGGCCGTGTGGCAGGTCTTCGAGGGCAGCGGGACGGTCGTGCTGGGCGGCACCGAGCAGTCCGTGCAGAAGGGCGACCTGTTCGTCGTCCCCAGCTGGACGAGCTGGTCGCTGCACGCCGACGGCGAGCAGTTCGACCTGTTCCGCTTCACCGACGGGCCGATCATCGAGCGGCTGCACTTCCAGCGCACCTGGATCCCCGGCGTCTCCGACGACGGCGCCGGCGGCACCCGGTGAGTGCCCGTACCGACCTGGCCACCGATCCGGCGCTGCGGGAGATGCTGTTGCAGGCCCGCCGCGGCCAGGCGTATTTCTCGCGGCAGCTCGAGGAGCTGCGCGACACCGAGCTGGCCGGGCCCTCGCGGCTACCCGGGTGGAGCAGGGCGCACGTCGCTGCCCACGTCGGCCTCAACGCCCGGGCGCTGACCCGGCTCTGCAGCTGGGCCCGCACCGGGGTGCCGAACCCGATGTACGCCTCGCCGCAGCAGCGTGGCTCCGAGATCGACCTCGGAGCGACTCTGCCGGTGCGGGCGATCCGGCACCTGTCCGACCACGCGGCGGTCCACCTCGACGTCGAGTGGCGTGATCTGGAGCCGGAGCAGTGGACGAACGAGGTGGTCACCGCCCAGGGCCGCACGGTCCCGGTCGGCGAGACGGTGTGGATGCGCATCCGCGAGGTGTGGCTGCACGCCGTCGATCTCGGGAACGGCGGCCGCGTCGCCGACTTCCCGGCGATGGTCGTCGACGGTCTGCTGGACGACCTGATCGCCGTGTGGCGCCGCAAACGGGTACCGGGCTCGCCCGGCCTGGTCCTCGATCCGACGGACCGGGACCGCGTCCTGGCACTGGACCCCGGCTCGGCAGGGCCCGACGACACCACGGTCCGGGGGACGGCCGTGGACCTGGTGGCCTGGGGGACCGGCCGGACCGGTGCCGGTGCCGTGCGCACCGCCGCAGGTTCCCCGCCCCCGCCCGCACCGCAGTGGCTGTGACCGCCGCGACGGCCGGCGAGCGGCCGGGCCGCCGCAGGGCGGAGGATCAGGCGATGGACCAGCCTTCCTCCGACGCTCCGCTGCTGGACACGGGCCCGGATGCCTACACCGGATTCCTCATCCGGCGGGCCCAGCAGGCCCACGTCGCGGCCTGGCAGCGCCAGGTGTCGTCGGAGATCTCCAGCGTGCAGTTCGGTGTGCTGTCCACGTTGGCCGCCCGGCCCGGCGCGAGCCAGCGCGACCTGCAGGACGCCCTCGACCTGGACCGTTCCACGATCGCCGACCTGGTCGGCCGGCTGGAACGGCACGGACTGGTCGAACGGGTCCGCGCCGACGAGGACCGCCGGCGCAACGTCCTGCACCTGACCGAACAGGGCCGCACGGCCCACGAGACCCTCCGCCCCCGGGTCGATCTCGTGGAGACCACCTTGACCGGGCGGCTCACGACCGCCGAACGCGACCGGCTCCAGGAGCTGCTGCGGCGCGTCCTGGCCTGACCGGGTGGATCCGGCCGGATCCACCCGACCCCACCACCGGCTCGTTTCGAGAGCCCGAGATCGGAGAAGCGATGAAGCTCGCCACCCTGACGACGCCGCAGGGCACGTCCGCCGCCCGGCTGGACGGCGACCACTACCGGCTGATCGACGGGTTCGCCGACGTCGGCGCCCTGCTGGCCGACCCCGGCTGGGAGACCGTCGCCGCCGCGGCCGACGGCCCGGCGATCCCCGCGGCCGACGCGTCCGTCACGACCCTGGTGCCGCACCCGGGCGCCATCGTCTGTGTCGGGTTGAACTACCGCTCGCACATCCTGGAGATGGGTCGCGACCTGCCCGGTCACCCCACGCTGTTCGCGAAGTTCGAGCGCACCCTGACCGCGCCCTACGCCGACATCGAGGCGGTGCCGGAGGACCCGGAGCTCGATTGGGAGGGCGAGCTCGTCATCGTCATCGGCACCGGTGGCCGGCGGATCGCCGAGTCCGACGCGGCCGCGCACATCGCCGGGTACACGCTGGCCAACGACATCTCGATGCGCGGCTGGCAGATGCGTACCAAGGAATGGCTGCAGGGGAAGGCCTGGGAGGCCTCGACACCGGTCGGGCCGGTGCTGGCGACCGCCGACGAGATCGACACCGCAGTGGCGCGGCTGGCCACCACCGTCAACGACGAGACCGTCCAGGACCACGCGATCGCCGATCTGGTCTTCGATCCCGCGCACCTGGTGTCCTACATCTCGACCATGATGACGCTGCAGCCGGGAGACCTGATCCTCACCGGCACCCCGGGCGGGGTGGGGCGGGCCCGCAACCCGCAGGTCTACCTGAAGGCGGGCGACGAGGTGCGGGTCGCTGTGCCGGGCATCGGCGAGCTGCGCAACCGCATCGTCGCCGGATAGCGGCGAGCCCCCGGACCGTCGGTGGACGGTCCGGGGGCTCCCGGCGGTGACGAGGCCGGTCAGGCCAGCTGGAAGTGCACCCAGCGCTGCCCCTCGGCCAGCCCGGCGAGCTGGCGCCCGGCGGACTGCAGGATCGCCGGGGACGACGAGATGTGCTGCGTCCCGCCCTGGACGTCGCGGAACAGGCGCTGCAGGGTCCCGGACCGCAGGGCGTCGGTGCCACCGGACGCGTAGGCGAAGGCGGCCACCTCCTGCAGCCGCCAGGTGGCGTTGTGCAGGGCGGCCCGGTTCAGGGTCTCCAGCCGGATGCCCATCGGCCGGCCCGCGTACACCTGCTCCTCGATCTCCTCCCAGACCTCGTAGAGCAGGGCGTGCGCGGACCGGAGCTTGAGCTCCGCGTCCGCGTACTGGCCGTGGAAGGCCGGGCTCTCGCCGGGGGAGCCGGGCCGGCCCGACTTGGCCCGGACCGCCGCGGCCAGCTCGTCCAGCAGCCGCCGCCCGGTGCCCAGGGCCCAGGCCCCGTGGTTGATGCTCGCGAAGTTGCCGATCCCGATCGTGTACAGCGATCCACCGGTGACCGGGGCGGTGCTCAGCGACGGGTAGCTGCGCTCGGTGGGGACGAACGTCCCGGACAGGGTGTAGTCGATGCTCCCGGTGCCACGCAGGCCCAGCACGTCCCAGTTCTCGATGAAGGTGACCTCCTCGACCGGCACGATGAAGAACCGCACCTCGCCGGTGCGGGTGTCGGCGGCCGCGGTGTGCAGATGCGTCGCGTGCTTGATCCCGGAGGCGAACGACCACTGGCCGCTGATCCGGTAGCCGCCGTCCACCGGCTCGGCCTTGCCGGCCCGGGTGCCCTGCCCGGCGATCCCCAGCCGCGGTGTCGAGAACAGCTCGGCAGCCGACTCCGCCGGGAAGAACGCGCCTGCCAGCCCGGTGGACAGCGCCAGGGCCATCGTCACCCAGCCGGTGGACGGGTCGGCGTAGGAGAGCGTGCGGTAGACGTCCATCAGCTCGCGGGGCCGGAGCTCGCCGCCGCCGAGTGCCCGGGGGGCCAGCGCGTACACGGCACCGGACGCGTACAGCTGCTCGACGACCGGCTCGGCGATCCGGCCGTTCGCGTCGTTGTCGGCGCCGTGACTGTCGACGAGGTCGTGCAGGCCGGCGACCGCCGCGCGCACGTCCGGCCCCGTCGGGGTCGAATCGGCGGCGGTCAGCTGCCGGTCGGCAAGCTCAGTCATCTGCTGCTCCTCGGTGACGGCACGGTGGCGTGCGGTGGTGGCTTCTCGAAGCTATCCGCGGGCCGCGGTCCCCGACAGGATCCGGTGATAGGACTTGGCCCGGTGGTGACACCGATTGGTTATGACGCCGACCTTGGTCGGGATCCGACCGTCGGGTAGACCGGTGTGCATCCCCCTCCATGCCGCCGCCGGCGTCCTCGGCTGCGGAACCACTTCCGAATCCGGAGGCCCTCATGCAGGCCCTGATCTGGCACGGCCCCCATCGGCACGAGCACGGTGACGTGCCGGAACCCACGCCCGGCCCGGGTGAGGTGCTGGTGCAGGTCCACCGGGCCGGCATCTGTGGATCCGACGTCACCGCCCACAAGGGACTGATGGGGATCAGCCGTCCCGGCGCCGTCCGGGGGCACGAGTTCGCGGGCGTGCTCGCCGGCGGGGCCGACGGCTGGCGGGCCGGGGAGCGGGTGGCGGTCAATCCCGTGCTGGTGTGCGGGACCTGCGACCGCTGCCGGGCCGGACGGAGCTCCTGCTGCCCGGACCTCGAGATCATCGGTGTGCACCGGGCCGGTGCCTTCGCCGAGCTGGTCGCCGTGCCGGTGACGGCGCTGCACAAGCTGCCCGACGGGCTCTCCTACGAGACCGCCGCGGGCGTCGAGCCGCTGGCCCAGGCCTGTCACGACGTCGAGCTGGCCCGGCGGCACGGACCGCTGGGCAACACCCTGGTGATCGGTGCTGGCTCGATCGGGGCCTGGATCGTGCAGGCGCTGCAGTGGGCCGAGCCGTCGGCTGTCACGGTGGTCGACCCGGATCCCCGCCGCCGGGACGCGGCGCTGCGCTGGGGCGCCACCGTCGTCGCGGCCACCGACGACCTGCCCCGGCGCTCCTTCGACACCGTGTTCGACGTGGTCGGTGTGCCCGCCACCCGGCGGGCCGCCGTCGACGCCTGTGCCGGCGGCGGCACCGTCGTCGCGGTCGGTCTGGGCGCCGACGAGAGCGCGATCGGATGGTTCGACGTGGTGCGCCGGGAGATCGTCGTGCAGGGCGCCAACACGTTCACCGACGACAGCTACCGCAAGGCCCTGGACCTCCTGGCCACCGGCCGGGTGGAGGTGCCCGAGGCACGGGTGCTGCCGCTCACCGACGGCGGCGCGGTCTTCACGGCCATGGCGTCCGGGACGGACCCGTTCGCGGGCAAGACGTTCCTGGCGCCGGACCGGGCCCCGGTGGTGACATGAGGCCGGGCCCCGGTGGTGACATGAGGCCGGGCCCCGGTGGCGACATGAGGCCGGGCCCCGGCGGTGACATGAGGCCGGGCCCCGGCGGTGACATGAGGCCGGGCCCCGGCGGTGACATGAGGCCGGACCCCGGCGCTGGCGTGCGTCCGGGGCCGGGGCCGATCGTGAGGTCGGCCCCGGGCACCCGTCACACGTGGTCGTAGAGCGGACTGCGGACCTGCCGGGAGATGTGGCAGTCCAGCACGAGCGGGCCCCGGGCCGGGTCCCAGGACGCGAACGCAGCGGCCTCGTCGCCCACCTCGCGCACCGACCGGCCCTGCGCCCCCATCCCCGTGGCCAGCGCGGCGATGTCGTGATAGCCGAAGATCGCCTGGTCCGGGGGACAACCCCAGTCCTTCATGTGGACCAGCTCGGACCCGGCGGCACCGTCGTTGAGACACACCACCACCAGCGGAACCCGTTCCCGCACCGCGGTCTCCAGGTCGCCGAGGGTCATGAACAGCCCGCAGTCGCCGATGAACAGCACGGTGGTGCGATCGGGATCGGCCACGGCGGAGGCGTAGGCGGCGGCCAGCGAGCTGCCGACCGCCCCGAAGTCGGGCATCCAGATCAGCGACCGTGGCTCCCGGTGGGTCAGGTACAGCACCGGGAAGGCACCGAAGTGCCCGTTGTCGACGACCACCCGGCGCGCCGCCGGCAGCACCGGATCGAGCCGGCGGCACAGCGACCGCGGGTCGAGCGCCCCGGGCACCGAGACGTCGTCGGTGATCGGCTCGGGCCGCAGCGGAGGCTCGGGGGTGCGTGGCGGGGCGCCGCGATCCCGTAGTTCCGCGACCAGCCGTTCGGTCACCGCGGCGGCGTCGCCGGGCAGCGGGACGGTCAGCGCCGCACCGTCGACCGGGCGCGGGTCGGTGTCGATACGGACGATCGTCCGGCCGGTCACGAACGCGCCCTTGCGGGTCTGGAACGCGTCCAGGGCGACCCCGATCACGATCAGGCAGTCCGACCGCGCGACGAGCTCCTCGGTCCGTCCGATCGAGAAGCCGCCGAAGGGCCCGATCACGGCCGGATGCTCGCCCAGCACCCCGGATGCCGGGACGGTGGTCGCGACCGGGGCGCCGAGCAGCTCGGCGAGCTCGGCGATCCGGGCACCGGCCGCGACCGCTCCCCGGCCCGCCACGACGACCGGATATCTGCTGTTCAGGACGGCGGACGCGGCGCGGGCGATCTCGCTCCCGGTCGCCTCCATCGGCGTGGCGGGGGGCGGGCCGGGGACGGGCCCGACGGCCGCCGCGGGCAGCTGGTCCAGCCCGGCGGGCATCACGTAGACCACCGTGCGGGACTGCTCGGTCGCGATCCGGTGGGCGTCGTACAGCCGCTGCACGGCGTCCGGGCCGCTGGTGCGCACGGTGGTGATCCCCAGCGGGCCCAGAATCGTCTCGGGAGCGAGGGCCTGCACCCCACCGGCGAACGGGAACCGCTGCGGGTCCAGGTTCGAGGTGTCGCTGACCAGCAGAATCATCGGGACCCGGCCCCGGTCCGCGGTGAGCAGGGCGGTGATCGTGTTGGTGAAGCCCGGCCCCTGCGTCACCGTGCACCAGCCGACGCGGCCGGTGGCCCTGGCGAGCCCGTCGGCCGCACCGACCGCGCCGTTCTCGTGCCGCAGGTGGTGCACCGGTGTGCCGTGGCGGAGGTCGAGATGGTGGACCAGCCACAGGTTGCCGGCTCCCATCAGGGTGAACAGCCGGTCGCAGCCGAGCGCGACCAGCGCGTCGGCCAGCTGCTCGACGACGGTTGTCGCCGGGGGCACGGTCGTCGGGGCCACAGTTGCCGGGGGCGCAGTCGCCGGGTGCACCGCCGCGACGGCCGGCTCGGCCGGCCCGCTCATCGGCTCTGCGGCATGACGAGATCGAGCAGGTACCGGCGCAGCTCGAGGAACTCGTCGCTGGCCCGGGTGGCGATCTGCTCGCGGTCGCGGCCCAGCGGCACGTCGACGATCTCACGCACCCGCGACGGTGAACCGGACAGCACGACGATGCGGTCGGCGAGGTAGATCGCCTCGTCGATGTCGTGGGTCACCAGCACCACGGTGATGCCCATCTCGCGGCGCACCTGCAGGATGAGGTCCTCCAGGTCGAACCGGGTCTGTGCGTCGACGGAGGCGAACGGCTCGTCCATCAGCAGCAGATCGGGCCGGTAGGACAGCGCCCGCGCGATGGCGACCCGCTGCTGCATGCCGCCGGACAGCTGCCAGGGGTACTGCTTCTCGACGTGCCCGAGCCCGACGGAGGTCAGCACCTCGGTGACCCGCTGGGCCCGCTCGGCCCGGGGCATGCCACGGGCGGCCAGCGGCATGGCGATGTTCTTGGCGTTGGTGAACCACGGGTACAGCGACCGGCCGTAGTCCTGGAAGACCAGGCCGAGCTGGGCCGGGACCTCGGTCAGCCGGGCGCCTTCGAAGTGCAGGTCACCCGAGGTGGCGGGGGCCAGCCCCGAGATGCAGCGCAGCAGGGTCGTCTTGCCGGCGCCGGAGGGGCCGACGATGCAGACGAACTCGCCCTTCTCCACCCGGAAGCTGACGTCGTCGATGGCGACCTTGGCCTCGGGGCGGCCCGCGTCGTAGATCTTGCGCAGGCCGGACACCGACAACACGGCATCGCCGGCGGCGGGTCCGGCCGGGGCGGTGGCGGACCCACGCGTCGTCGGGGACTGCGTTCCGGTCCGGTGGGAGGTGGTGCTCACGTGGTCCTCCGGTTGCTCCGTGGCTGGGGGCTGGGTACGGGATGGCACTCAGGAGCTCCCGAGGGCGCGGGAACGGTGGTGCCAGGCCAGGATCCGGCGCTCCAGCACCACGAACAGCAGGTTGACGGTGGTGCCCACGATGGCCAGCATGATGATGCCGGTCCACATCTTGGGCACCGCGAACACCGTCTGCGCCTGCAGGATGTAGTAGCCGATGCCCTGGCGGGCACCGACCATCTCGCTGACGACCATCAGGATGATCGAGGTCTGCAGGCTGGCCCGCAGGCCCGCCGCCATCTGCGGGGCGGCGGCCGGCAGCACCAGCTGGAACAGCGTCTGTCCCCGGCCGAGGCGCATGGCCCGCGCGGTGTCGAACTTGACCTCGTCGATGCCGCGCATCCCGTCGAGGGTGTTGAGCAGGGTCGGCCAGATCGCGCCGAACGCGATGAGGGCGATCTGCCGGGTCTCGCCGACGCCGAACAGTGCCATCAGCGCGGGCAGCAGAGCCGGAGCGGGCAGCACGTACAGGAAGTACACGAGCGGGTTGGCCGCCACCCGGGTCGAGCGGAACCGCCACAGCACGGTTCCGGCGACGACGCCGATCCCGGCGCCCAGCAGGTAGCCCAGCAGCAGGTTGCGGATGCTCGGCGCCAGCTGCGCCGTCGCCGGCCCGAACACCCATTCCTCCCACCAGAGCGTGAGGATCCGGCTCAGCGGCGGGAAGAACGGTGAGGTGCTGGACGCCGAGAGCACCCACCACAGGGCGAGCAGCGCCAGTGGCGCCCAGACCGCGGTGAGCACCCGGGCCGTGCGACGCCGGCGGCGCGTGCGGCTGGGGGAGGGCGGGGTGACCGTGGCCGGTGACGATGGGGCGAGGGTGTCGGTCATCGCAGGACCCTCCGGTCGTTGGCACGACGGTTGCGCTGCGACTCGTGCCAGTGCATGACGCGGCGTTCGAGCAGGAAGAAGGCGCCGGTCAGCACGATGCCGATGAGCCCGGCGGTGATGATGTAGGCGTACATCACGGGATAGGCACTGGTCCCGCCGTTCTGGGCGCGCAGGATGTTCCGTCCGATGCCCGCGGCCCCGCCGACGAGCTCGGCGACCACCGACAGGATCAGCGCCGAGGCCGACGCGATCCGCAGGCCGGTCGCGATGTAGGGGGCCGCGCTGGGGACGGTGACGCTCACGAACCGGCGCGGGCCCCGGATGCCGAGCGCCCGCGCGGTGTACAGCACGGTGGGGTCCATCGAGCGGACGCCGTAGATGACCTGGATGACCAGCGGCCAGAACACACCGAAGGCGACGAGGAAGACCTTCATCTCCAGGGTGGAGCCGAGGACCATGATCACCAGGGGCAGGATCGCGATCGCCGGGATGGCCTTGAACACCTCGATCACGCCGGCCGCGCTGCGGAAGGCGAAGTCGTTGAAGGCCAGTGCGGACCCGACGAGCAGCGCAAGCACCGAGGCGATCAGGAGTCCGAGCGACCACGACTGCAGGGTCGCCAGCACCGACTCCCAGTAGGCCTCGGTGCCGACGGCCGAGGCCAGCGCGGCGAGCGTGTCGGTCATTGTCGGGAACTGGTCGGCGGTGAACAGCCCGCCGGTGGTGACGGCCTGCCAGAGCCCGAGCACCGCGAGGACCGCAAGCACCGGGGACAGCCCCAGGGCCGCGCGGCGCACCTTCGCATCCATTGCCGTTCACTCCTTCGTCGGTCCGCGGATCGGTGACGGCGCCGCGGGCTCCGCGTCATGCGGGCCCGGGCGCCGTCACCACCGGGTCACTCCTGTTCGGGTGCCAGGGCTCCCGGCCACACCAGCGTCGTCACATCGACCTCGCCGGTCTCCCCGGCGTACTTCTTGAGCAGCTCCTGGGCCGTGGCGAAACCCTCGACGTTGACGTGCGGGTTGCTGTCGGTGTTCCACTTCGCCGCCTCGGCGGCCTCGGGGGTGATGCCGAGGTTGTCCACCAGCGTCAGCTTGGCCTTGTCGATGTTGGCCGTCGCGTACTCCTGGGCCTCGACCATGGCGGTGGAGAACGCCTGGACCTGGGCCTCGTTGGAGTCGATGTAGTTCTGGCTGCTGGTGAACAGGCCGACGGCCATGTCGGGGAAGGTCTCGACGTTCGGCTTGCCGATGATCGTCGCTCCCCGCTCGACGGCGTCGGCGATGAACGGGGCCTGGATGACCGCGGCGTCGACGTCGCCGGCGGCCAGCGCGGCCGCCATCTGCCCGAACGGCAGCTGGACCAGCTCGATGCTTGCCGGGTCGACACCCTGCTTCGCCGCCATGTCCCAGGCGGCCAGGGTGTTGAGCGAGGACAGGCCGATCACGCCGAGGGTCTTGCCGCCAAGGTCACCGGCCGAGCTGATGCCCGTGCCGGGGCCGGCCACCAGAGCGTTGCCCTCCTCGGGGTCCTCGGCCGCCTTCTGCTGGCCCTCCACCGTCGCCACCGCACGGATCGGGATGCCGTTGATGTTGGAGTTGATCACGTGGACCACGGTGGCGAAGCCGAAGTCGTACTGTCCGCTGGCGACACCGGAGATGATGGCGGCGACGTCGGTCTGCGGCACCACCTCGATGTCCAGGCCGTGTCGGGCGAAGATCCCGTCCTGGATGCCCAGGAACAGCGGCGCCGTCTGGGCGGAGGGGTTCACCGCCAGCGTCACCGTGGTGCTGCCGTCGGTGCCGGCCGCGGAGTCGTCCGCTCCGGTGGAGCCACCGGAGCAACCGGCGACCAGGGCCGCGGCCGCCACCAGGGCGGCGACGGTCCCGGGGAGGGTTCGTGCCATCGTGAGTTCCCTTCACGTCATCGGGAGGGTGGTGCCGGCGATCGGTCCGGCTCTGCTGCCGGCGCTCGCCCGGGTCGGTCGCTCCGGACCGTCGTTCGGCCCGGCCGGGGATGGTCAGGAGACCGGGGGCCGCATGTGGATGGTCATCCGTGGCCCGGCGGGAGAACGGATCGCGTCGCTGCGGGGCTCGGGGCGGGATCCTCGGTGGCGTCCGTGGTGCGTCGGCCTCCGTACCCCGCCCAGGTTAGTGCGCGGGTGCGGGCTCGGAACCACCCACAAGCTATTACGTGATAACGGTTCCGACGGCGTCGGTTCCGGTCCGGTGCGGGTCACCTTCGGGCCACCCCCACGCCACCGTCGATGGTGTACACGGCGCCGGTGATGTGCCCCGCGGCCGGCGAGGTGAGCAGCAGGGTCAGACCCTCGATCTCGGCCGGATCGGCCATCCGGCCGATCGCGGTGGCCCGTGTGAGCTCCTCCAGCATCTGCCCGTTGCCGGGGTTGCGGCTACCGATCGAGGTGCGGAACGAGCCGGGCGCGATGACGTTGACGCAGATCCCGCGGGGCGCGAGCTCGTCGGCGACGTTGCGGGCCAGCAGCGTCGTCGCCGCCTTGGAACTGGAGTAGGCGTAACCGACCAGCGGATCGGTGTCCAGGCCTGCGACGGAACCGGTGATCACGATGCGGCCCCCGGAGTTCATCCGCGACGCGCCCGCCCGGAGCGTGTGCAGCACCCCGGTCAGGTTGACGTCGAGCACGGCGCGCCAGCGCTCCGGGTCGACCGTGTCGAGCCCGTTGCCGAAGCGGCGCCCGAGCCCGGAGGAGATGCCCGCGTTGGCGATCACGATGTCGAGCCCGCCGTCCCAGCCGGCGGTCCGGGTCATCACGTCGTCGATCGCGGCGGCATCACGGACGTCGGCGACCGCGGACCGCACGGCCAGGTCCTCGGCGAGGAGCCGCTCGGTGGCCGTGGCCAGCACGTCGGCGTCGGTGTCGACCAGCATCACCCGGGCCCGGTTGCGGGCCAGCACCCGGGCCATGGCGAAGCCGAGGCCGTCGGCGGCGCCGGTGACCACCGCACCGCGACCTGCCACGTCGAACAGGGTGCGGGGATCGGAGGGTCCGAGTTCATCGGTCATGGTCGTGCCTCCCACGAGCGCATCCGAAGGAAATTGGCCAGTACCTCGGGACAGGCCTTGTCGTCCCAGAGCAGGCCGATGTTGAGCCGGGGGGTTGCTCCCACGAGCGGCCGGTAGGCCACCCCCTGCTGGCCGACGAGCTTGGCCGACGACGGCGCGAAGGCGACCCCCAGGCCGCCGGCGACCAGCCCGAGCGCGACCCAGGTGGAGTTCACCGTGTGTGCGATGTCGGGGCTGAAGCCGGCTTCGTTGCACAGCGACGTGTAGTAGTCGTGCAGCTGCGGTTCGACCTGCCGGTCGATCAGGATGAGCTCCTCACCGGCCAGCTCCCGGATGTCGACCGACTCCTGCGCGGCGAGGGGGTGGCTGTCCGGGACGGCGAGTGAGACGTCCTGCTGCGAGATCGGTTCGGCGGTGAGCGCGCCACGCAGGTCGACCGGGAGACGGACGAACGCGCAGTGCACGGTCCGGTCCGAGACCTGTTCCGCCGCACCCCGGTTGGTCAGTTCGGTCAGCCGGATGCGGACGCCCGGATACTCGCGGCGGAACCGCCGCAGGGCGCGCGGCAACAGATCGGCCAGCGCCGGTTGGATGAAGCCGACCGACAGTTGGCCGATCTCGCCCTTGCTGACGGCGACCGCCCGGGCCTTGGCCACGTCGGCCTGGGCGAGCACGGCGATCGCCTCGTGCAGGAAGGCGCTGCCGGCATCGGTGAGTGCCACGTGCCGTCGGTCGCGTTCGAGCAGCTGCACCCCCAGCTCACCTTCCAGCGCCGAGATCTGCTTGCTCAGCGCGGGCTGCACGATGTGCAGGCGTTCGGCGGCCTTGCGGTAGTGCAGCGTCTGGGCCACGGCGACGAAGTAGCGCAGGTGTCGGAGTTCCATCAGACGGCCACCGGGGCGAAGCGGGCGAGGAACTCGTCGGGCCGCTCGACGTGCGGCAGGTGCCCGGCCTCGTCGATGATCTCCACCCGGGTGTCCGCCGGCAGCGCACGCTGCCAGTCGAGCGCGTAACCGACCGGGATGACGCCGTCCTCGGCGCCCCAGAACAGCTGAACGGGCATGCGCAGCGAGGCCAGCCGGGAGGCCAGGGTCGGATCGCACATGTACGGGTCCTCGGCGAGCCGCCGCGCGGTGTCCCGGCTGCGGGCCAGGCCACGGGCGACCCGCTCGTCGGGCGGGGTCGCCCGCAGCGCGGCCCGGCGAGCGGGATCGTGCACCGTGAGATCCAGCATCAGCGCGGGATCGGTGCTGAAGGCGTTGGGTGCGCTGCCGTCGCCGGGCAGGCCCGCCGGGTCGATCAGGGTCAGCGTGCGCACCGACCCGGGAGCCGAGAGGGCGACCTCCGCGGCGATCCACCCGCCGAACGAGCATCCGACCAGATCGACCGGGCCGAGGGCGAGATCGCCGAGCAGGGCGACGTGCACGGCGGCGAGCTCGCGCACCGAATCACCGGCGAAGGGGTCGCTGTCGAGGAACCCGGGGTGGTCGGGGCGGATCACCGTGCGGGTGCCGGTCCGGGCGAGGCCGGCGAGGACGGGCAGCAGCGCGCCGGTGTCACCCAGGCCGTGGAGGTACACCAGCGGCGGACCGGAACCAGCGGTCACCAGCCGGATCCCGTGCCCGTCGACCACCCTCCGGGTGCTCTCGACCTCGGTCAACGTGTACTCCTCCGGCTCGTCGTCGACGTCACACTAGACGCGTCGAAGGGGGTCGATGATGCTCAGTATCACCCACCTGATCACCACAGGTGATCAGGTGGGTGATGATCCCAGGTGATCACCAGGTTCCTTACGGAACTTGGAGTTCATCGCGGATGCCCGGCTAGCGTCGGCCCGTCCGCCGGCTGGGCCGGCTCCCGTCGACGACAGGACACGCCGCGATGAAGCTCGCACTGTTCAACGGTTTCCGGCTCGGGGTCGTGCTCGACGAGTCGACCGGCCACGCGGGGGAGCCGGTCGTCGTCGACGTCTCCGACGCCGTCGGCGCCCACGACCGGGATCCGCTCACCGCGGGCTGGTGGCGGGCCCTGTGCCGGGACTGGCCCGCTCTCCGCTCGGCGGTGGTCGACGCCGTCGACACCGGGACCCGGTACCCGCTGCACGAGGTCCGTCTGGACTCCGCAGCACTCGCCCCCAGCAAGATCATCGCTGCCGCCAGCAACTACGCCGACCACGTCGCCGAGATGCACGCGGTGCAGGAGCGGACGCTGGGCGCCGTGCAGAGCTGGATGATGGAGTTCGACATCTTCCTCAAGTCGCCGTCGTCGCTGACCGGACCGTCCGGGCCGGTACGGCTGCCCGCCGACCTGGTGGCCGCGGGCACCGAGATCCATCACGAGTCCGAGCTCGTCGTGGTGGTCGGCCGCGGTGGCCGCGACATCCCGGTGGAGCAGGCCCGCGCCGCGATCTTCGGTGTCACGGCCGGGCTCGACATCACGGTGCGCAGCCCGGCCGACCGCTCGCGGCGCAAGAGCTACGACACCTTCAGCCCACTGGGGCCGGTCGTGCGGGTGCTCGACGACGACTTCGACGGGGAGGCCCTGGACATCACGATGACCGTCGACGGGCAGGTCCGGCAGCAGGTCAACACCCGTGACCTGATCACCCCGGTCGAGCGGATCGTCGCCTACGCCTCGACGGTCATGACCCTGAACCCCGGTGACCTGATCTTCACCGGTGCGCCTCCCGGGGTGGGGCGCATCCGGCCCGGCGAGACCCTGGTGACCACCATCTCCGGCGTCGGCACGATGACCACCGCCGTCACCCTCGACGAGCCCGCCACCGCGGCGGCCACCGGATGAGCGACGGCCACGGGCTGCTGACCGGCAAGGTCGTCGTCGTCACCGGCGGGGCCAGCGGGATCGGACGGGCGACCTGCGTGCGCGCCGCCGAGGAGGGCGCCGCCGCCGTGGTGATCGGCGACATCGCCGAGCACGGCCGCGACGCCGGCCCGTCGACCGCCGAGCTGGTCGCCGCCACGGGGATCCCGGTCACCCACTGCCCGACCGACGTCACCGACCCGGCCGCCCTGGCCCGGCTGATGGCCGTGGCCGACGACGTCGGCGGGGTGGATCTGATGGTCAACGTCGCGGGGATCAGCGACCGGATCGCGCTGCTCGACATCGACGTCGCCCGGCTGCGGCGGGTGATGGCGGTCAACGTGGAGGGCACCATCTTCGGGGCGCAGGCCGCGGCCCGCTCGATGATCGACGGTGGGCGGGCCGGATCGATCGTGAACATCTCCTCGGTCGGGGGGATGCGGGGATTCGCCATGGCGTCCACCTACTCGGCGTCCAAGGGCGCCGTCCGGACGTTCACCTACGCCCTGGCCGATGCGGTTGCACCGCAAGGTATCCGGGCCAACGTGGTGCTCCCCGGACAGGTGGACACCGAGATGCTGCGGGTCGAGATGGCGGGTGGTTCGCCGATCCGCATCCCGCTCGGCCGCAAGGGCCGCCCGTCCGAGATCGCCGATGCGGTGGTGTGGCTCGGCAGTGACCTGGCGAGCTATGTCACCGGTGCCTCGCTGGTGGTCGACGGTGGCTACTCGGCGGTGATCTGACGGCCGGGCGCACGTCCGTCGAGTACGAGCACCTCCGGCCGGGGCAGGGCGATGACGGCCGGCCGCGGTCCCGGCCGGCCGTCGTTCAGCGGCGCCGCCCGTCCGTCCCCGGCGTCAGCACCAGCCGGCTCACGGCCGCGTCCTCCACGGCCGCGCGGGTGTAGGCGAGTGGGAAGGCCCCGCCCTCGCCCCACATCTCGAGCTGGTCGGCGTAGTGCGGAGAACGCGGGTCCCCCGACTGACCGGGCGAGTTCAGCACTCGGGTCGAGTCCCACTCCCCCACGTCGACCGCGACGCGGAAGCTGCTGCCCATCACGGCGTTGAACGACGGGTCGTGCCCGGTCAGCCCGACCGTGTCGCCGCTGCCCGGCCGTGCCACGGAGGGCAGCGACCGCCACCGCTCCGGGGCATCGGGAGCATGGGTGAACACCGCGTGCCGCAACTCGGTGCGGTGCAGATCCCCCCACGTCCACCCGGCCGGGTCGCCGCCGAGGAGGGTGGCGAGCTCGGCCAGCGCTGCGCCGAGGGTCTCGTCCACCCCGGCCCGGACGAGGTCGGCGTCGGCCTCGTCGGCGAGATCGAACATCTCGACCATCCGCAGGTCCGGGCGCAGATCGGAGAACAGGGTGTCGGCGCGCAGCAGCCGGTGCCGTGCGGCCGCGGCACGCTCCGCGCCGATCCCGAGCCGCCCCAGGCAGCGGTCGACGAGCCAGGGCCGCAGGTGCCGGCGGACCCAGATCTGGAAGACCAGGGTGGGGCGGGAGGTCGTCGACTCGACGCCGTCCCAGCCCTGGAGCGCCACCCACTCCTGCTCCTGTCGCATCCCGCCGCCGGTGAGCGGACGCAGCCGGTCGAGCAGCCGCCGGCCGTGGGTGTTCACGGCGTCGCCCTGCATACGGACGCTGCCCTCGACGTCGACCGGTTCGTCACCGTCGAGCCAGCCGGACAGGCGTTCGTGCCGGGCGTGCGAGTACCAGTCCGTGGTGATCGTCGACCGGTCGTTGTCGAAACCCTCGGGCAGGTTCTCCTCGTTCGACGTCGAGAACCACCCCGCCTCCGGATTGCGGACCCCGGGCAGCTCCTCGAGCGGGAGGAACCCGTCCCACTCGAAGCGGCCGTCACCGGGCACCGGCAGCGCGCCGTCCCAGCCGGGCCGGCGGGGGACGAGTCCGCAGCCCTGCCACCCGATGTCGCCGGTCGCGTCGGCGAAGACCTGGTTGACGCCGGGCGCGCCCCAGCGGCGCAGGGCGCGCCGGAATCCGTCGACGTCCTCGACGTCCTGGTACTCCAGGCTGGCCAGATACGGCGCCATCCCCGGCTCGAGCCAGACGGCGCGCACCGCGACGGCGGTCCGGGTCGCCGGGTCGAGGTGGATCACCGGGCCGTGCCGGGTGTAGGCGAGGTGCAGGGTCTCCTCCGCGCCACCGGCGACGGCCGTGCGCTCCTCGACCGCGGTGAAGCGTTCCCAGTTGTCGCGGTGGCGGTACCGGGTGTCGTCGTCGGGGTGGAGCTCGTAGACGTAGAGGTCCTCGTGGTCGACGGGCCAGATCGTCAGGCCGAAGGCGACCCGCCCGTTGTGACCGATCGAAACGCCCGGCAGGTTCGGCTCACCGGCACCGATGACGCTCATCCCCGGCGCCTCGAGATGGGTCAGGTAGCGCAGCGACGGCACGGTCACAGCCCGGTGCGGGTCGTTCGCCAGCACCGGCCGGCCGGTGGCCGTCCGATCCGGTGCGACCACCCAGTTGTTGCTGCCCGACGGCGCGGTCGCCGGCGGTGCGGCGCCGGCCAGGCCGGTGAAGTCGACCGGGGCGAAGGCCAGCCGGTACACGTCGAGCACATCGTCGGACAGGTGGGTCAGCGCCGCGGCGTCGGGTACCGCGAGGTCGGTGTGCGGTTCGCGCACCGACCGGAGCTCCTCGGCCGCCGGACCGAGGTCGCGCACGGTCAGGGCCCGGGCCAGCTCCTGCTCGGCGTTGTAGAGCAGACCGTGGGTACGGATACGGACGACGTCGTCGGGCTCCCAGCGCGCGGGCTGGTGGCCGAGCGCGTGGAACTCCGGCGGGAGCCGCTCGTCCGGAGCCTCCATGGCCCAGCCGACGAAGGCGTTCACACCGGACACGAACGCGGTCACGACGTCCCGGGTGGCGTTGCCGTAGGCCAGCCACTCCGCCCGCATGTCGCCGCGGTAGAGGAACAGTCGGGTCGCTCGGTCCTGGGCGAGGAAGCGGGTGCCGAAGACCTCCGAGAGTAGGCCGAGCCCGCGACGACGCCACAGGTCGATCTGGAACAGCCGGTCGCGGGCGGCCTGGAACCCCTGCGCGAGGTAGGCGTCGTGCCGGGTTCCGGCGTAGATGTGCGGGACGCCCCAGCGGTCGAGGACGATCTCGACCTCGCCGTCGAGCCCGGACAGCGGGAGCGAGCCGATCGGGGACGCGGTCACCGGTCAGGCCCAACCGGAGTCGGCGGGTGCGGGCTCGACGCCGCGCACGTCGGGGAGCGCGAACTTGGCCTGGTCGGTCTCGTCGTCGACCCAGGCGCGGGCGATCTCCTCGATCGTCGCGAACCAGACACCCTCGTGCCCGCTGATGTACTCGACCAGCCGCTCGTACCAGAGCATGTGGTGCGCCTGGCCGATGATCTGGGGGTGGACGCAGGTCGCATAGACCGGGTTCGTCTCGTTGGCGTAGGCGTAGTCGAAGATGTCCTTCCACCGGTTGTAGATCGTGTTCGAGTCCTGCATACCGGCCTGGGCGCCGGTGTAGGCCAGCGGCGGGAAGTCGTCGAGGTACCAGTTCACCGGGATCTCGAGGACCTTGCTCGCGCGGCCGGCGACGTTGCCCTGCTCCCAGCGGACCTGCCAGCGCTGCGGGTGGTATGGATGGAAGTCCCGGCCCATCAGGCTGGTGTCGTAGATCAGTCCGGCTTCCTCGATGATGTCCAGGGTGGACTCGCTGTAATCCCAGTACGGCGACCGGTAGCCGACCGGCCGGACGCCCAGCACCTTCTTGAAGGTCTGGAACGCGAGATCGACCAGGCGGCGCTCGGTGTCGCCGGAGATCATGGTCGGGTTCTCGTGGTAGTAGCCGTGGTGGCCGAACTCGTGGCCGTCGTCGAGGATCTTCTTGCACCATTCGGGGAAGGTGTCGATCGAGTGCCCCGGCGTGAACCAGGTCGTGCGCACGCCGTAGCGCTTGTACAGCGACAGCAGGCGCGGCACGCCGACCTCGGCGCCGAACTCGCCGCGCGACATCGACGCGGGCGAGGGCCGGTTGAACGCCCCGAGCCAGAGGCACTGGGCGTCGAAGTCGGTCCCGAGGTTGACGGCGATCTTCTTGCCCGGGGGCAGTTGCAGGTGTCCCATGATGGCTCCTTCGACCCGGCCGATCCCGTCGGCCGATCACGGATCCGGCGCGCTCGGCCGGCGGTGACGAAGCTAGGAACCGCGTGCCCAACTGCCATCGTCAGATGTACGTACCGTCGTCGGATGCGCATGAATGGGGCATGCTCGACGGGGACACGAGGAGTGCCCGCGGCGTTGCCGGGTGCCGGGAAGAGGTGAGGCGATGACGTCGTCCGGTTTCCCGCGAGCCCGCCCGGCCTGGTCGGGTGCCGCCTTCACCGTGCAGGTCCGCACCGACGGACGACTCGGGCTGTGCGACCGCGGCAGTCACTCCGACGTGCCCGCAGAGCTGCGCCGCCTCGCCGTCGCCCTGTGGCGCACGGGCATACCGGAGTGCCGCTTCCACTGGCGGGCACCGTCCCCGGGCCGGCTCTGCCGGGTCTCACTGGTGGCCCGCACCGACCTCGGCTTCGACCACGTCGAGCTCAGCGGTGACCTCGTCGATCACCTCCCGGCGGGATTGTCCCCGCGCGAGCTCCCCGGGTTCCGCAGCTGGTGTTGAGCCTGGACACGGAATCTAGGGTGTGACCTGCGGGAACGCGAGAAGCCGCCCGGACAGGCGTGTGTCCAGGCGGTGGTGTTCGTGCTGGTCAGGACGTTGCAGGCGGGCCGAGTTCGATGATCTTCTTCGGTGCGTTGACGACGAGCTTGCCCAGGATGTCGCGCTGGGTGGTGGTGAGCTCGGTGCGTTGCCGGAAGGTGCCGGCGGGGCCTTCGAAGGTGCCGACGTGGAGTTCTTGCAGGTCGTCGCGGACCTGGTTCCAGGTGCGCCCGGTGGTGGTCTCGACGATCCGGACCAGCAGCAGCGCGAGCCAGCAGAGGATGACGTGGGCGCGGATCCGGTCCTCGAGTCGGTGATAGACCGGGCGCAACTCGAGGGTGGTCTTCATGTCTCGCCAGCCGCGTTCGACCTGCAGGAGCTGCTTGTAGCCCAGCGCGATGTCCTCGGCCGAGATGGTGGGGTCCGAGCAGCGCAGCAGGTACTTCCCGTCCAGGTGTGTCTCGCTGGTGACCTTCTTCTTGTCGACGCGGAGCAGCCCGCCGGGTGTGGTGCGCAGGTACCGGTTCAGCCCGGGCATGGTGGAGATCCGTCCCCGCAGCTCGGCCCGTTTCTCGGCGGTCAGCCGGTCGCTGGCGGCGATCAGCGCGGCCAGCTTGCCGGTCATGACCTCGCGCAGCGCGGCGTCACGCTCGGCCTGTTCGGGGTTGAAGCAGAGCACGAACCGCTCATCGTCGGCGATCCGTACCTCTTTGACCTGCAGGTTGTCCCGAACATGCTGGTAGCGGCCCGGTCGGGACAGCGCCGCGGTGGCCTCCGCGGAGCCGGAACGCAGCTTCTCGCCGATGATGTAGTGCCCGCCGCCGCGGCGCAGCTCCCGGCGGTTCTGGGCGGAAGAAAAGCCGCGGTCGGCGACCCACATGACCCGGGCCAGGGTCCAGTCCCGCATGTCGGCGCGGGCCTGGCGGATCAGGGCGGAGTCGGTGGTGTTGCCCGGCCAGCACCACACCCGGACCGGGATCCCGGCCCTGGTGACGGCCATGCCGATCACGACCTGGGGCAGGTCGTCGCGGGAGTCCTTCGACTTGCCGTAGGTCCGGAACCCCACCGGGTCGCCTGCGGTGTCCCCACCGGCCGTGCCGGTGCCGTCGTCGCCGACCGGGCCGCTGGCCGGGTCGCCGGCCAGGTCGGGGACCGGGCGGCCGTGGGCGTCCCGGGCGACTGGGTCGTCGGGGCCTTCGGTCTCGAAATAGGTGGAGGTGGTGTCGAAGAACAGCAGGTCAACCTCGTGATCGAGCAGCGTGGCGACCTGCCAGAACACCTCCCGCTCCAGATCCGGTGCGATCTCGAGCAGCCAGTCCATCGCCCGGTAGCAGGCATCGTCGCTGGTCTCGGGCAGGCCGTCGATGTGGCAGCGCCGGTTGATCCACCCGGCGGCGGCCAGCTTCGAGCCCGGTTCCAGTGCCCGGTTCGCGACCAGCGCGAACAGCACCCGCTCGGTGCGCGGGTCACGCTTGCACCCGTCCAGCAGCCGTGCCATGACGGTGTCGATCCCGAGCCGGCGCCACAGCGCATCGAGTACCAGCGTGCCGCCGACCGGGCGCGACGAGGTGAACGCCAGATCCCCCGGATCGGCACCGGACGATGTCCGCAGGGCGGTGGCCGGATCGAGTAGCCGGGAGAGCGACGCGACCAGGCGCTTGATGGCGTCGCGGTCGAGCTGGTCCTCGCGGCCGAAGCTGTGCAGCACCTTCGGCCGGGACGTCTTCGTGGCCGGGTCCCACTCGTTGTGCGTCAACTGCAGGTACCGCACGGCTGCGCCGTCCTTGTTTCGCCGTGTCGCCACCCGTACGTGCACGTGTCCAGACGATACACGAATACCAGCAGTTCAACGATTCGAACATCTATCGAACGTGTGTCCAGGACTTCTGCCGGTATCAGGCCTACTACGACACACTGACCTGGGACGATACCGCACCGTGTGTCCAGATCGGGCCATCAGCTGCGGAACGCGGGAGCTCGAGGTGCTGACGATGCTCGTCTCGGGCCCGTCGAACGCGGAGATCGCCGACGAGCTCGGCATCACGCAGCGCACCGCCGCCACCCACATCACCCACCTGATGCAGAAGCTCGGGACCCCGACCCGTACGGCCGCGGCCACCTGCGCCCTGGACGCGGGCCTGCTCTGCGTCCCGCTGCCGGGGCGCGTGGAACGCTACGCCGAGCTGTCGATCGGACGGCTGGTGGCGGCCGCGGCGCAGGACGGGACCGCCCCGGCCGTGCCCCGCCCGCGAGCACCGCGCTCGCAGCGCTCGCCGCGCGAGCTCGTCGTCGGCGCCGCGCTGCCTTTGTCGGGCACCGGCAGCGACGACGGCCGGGAGATGGTCAACGGGCTGCGGCTGGCGATCGAGGAGATCAACGCGACGGGTGGGGTGCGCGGGCGCCGGGTCCGCGCCCGGGTGCACGACGTCGAGGTGACCAGCTCCGCCTCGGTCCGGACCGCCTTCGCGTCGTTGCTGGGCGACGGCGTCGACGTCCTCACCTCCGGCTACCTCTCGGGGCAGGAGATCGGCCACGAGATGGCTGCGGTCGCGGGCGTGCCGTATCTGCACGCGGCGACCAGCGGCGCGATGGAACGGATGGTGCGCGACGATCCTGCCCGGTTCAGCCGGATCTTCCAGGTGTGCGCCAGCGACACCGAGTACGCCCCGCGTTTCGTCTCGTTCATGACGTCGCTGCGGGACCGGGGCCCGTGGCATCCTCGGGCCGATCGGCTGGCGATGGTGGTGCGGAACTGGCACGGAGTGGACTTCGGTATCGAGCGGGCCCGCGCCGTCGCCGCCGCGGACGGCTGGGAGCTCGACGTCGTCCCGGTCGTCCGGGCGGGCGGGGGTGACGGTTGGGCGCGGGCGGTGGCGGCAGCCGTCCGCACACCGGCTGCGGCGGTCATGATCGGCAGCTTCTTCGTCGACGACGCCGTGCAGGCCGTCTCGGCGCTGCACGAGCTGGAGTCCTCGGCGCTGCCGTACGCGATCTACGCGCCATCGGTGCCGTCGTTCCGGCACCGGCTCGGTCCCCTGGCCGAGGGCGTCGTGTGGGCCACCACCACCGGTACCTACTCCGACCGGACCGGCCGGGCCTTCGCCCGCCGCTACACCGACCGGTTCGGCGTGGTCCCGGGGCGCTCGCACGCCGGGCTCGCCTATGACCGGGTACAGCGCATCGCCCGGGCGTGGAGCTCCTGCGGCGACATCGCCGACGCCGACGGCATCGCGGCCCACCTGCGCGCTGAGCCCTACCGCGGGGTGAACGGCACCTACAACTTCGACACCCCGGGGCAGGCCGCGCTGGGCGTCGAGGACCACGGCGACCCGTCGCTGGCACAGCCGCAGCTGATCTACCAGATCCAGGAGGGGCGGCAGACCATCATCCGGGGAGGACCGTTCCGGACGGGCGACTTCCGCGTGCCCGCGCACCTCGCCTGACACGCTCCGCGCCGGGCAGGTGACCGGTCTTCGTCAGGCCGGGGCGGTCCATCCCGACGACGTGAGCTCCTCCCGGATGGTCCGTTTGACGACCTTCCCGTACCCGGACTTCGGCAGCTCCGACCAGCGGATCAACTGCTTGGGCAGCTTGTACCGGGCCAACCGCGGTTCGAGCCAGCTGAGCAGCTCGGCCTCGTCGGCGTCGGCTCCGGGCCGGGGCACCCAGATGGCCACCCCGATCTCGCCCCACCGGGGGTGCGGCATCCCCAGTACGGCGGCCTCGGCGACCGCCGGGTGGGCGACGAGCTTCTCCTCGATGTCGCGGGGATGGATGTTCGACCCGCCCGAGATGTACATGTCCGAGGCCCGGCCGGTGATGTAGAGGTAGCCGTGCCCGTCGATCATCCCGAGGTCGCCGGTGTGGAACCAGCCACCGTCGAAGGCCGCCGCGGTCGCCGCCTCGTTGCCGAGGTAGCCGGCGCAGACCGCCGGGCCGGCGACGCAGATCTCGCCGATGCCGCCCGGCCCGAGCTCGGTGCCGTCGGAGTCGACCACGGCGATCTGCATGCCGGTACGCGGCCTGCCGCAGGTGCCGACATCGACCCCGTCGGGCTGCGGCCTGCGGTGGTCCTGCGGCGGCAGCACCGTGATGTTGCCGGTCACCTCGCCCAGGCCGTAGTACTGCACGAGTACCGGGCCGAGTGCGTCGAGTGCGGTGTCCCGGTCGGCGTTGAGCATCGGCGCGCCGGCGTAGACGACGTGCCGCAGCGAGGAGTGGTCGACGGTCCCGGCGGCCGGGTGCTCGGCGAGGGTCTTCAGGATCGTGGGGACGGTGAACATGTTGGTCACCCGCTCCCGCTCGACCAGCTCCCACACCTCTTCGGGACGCAGGCCGGGCGAGGTGGGGATCACCGTCGCCGCGCCGCGGGCGACCTGCGGCAGCAGGTGCACCCCGGCGCCGTGCGAGAGCGGCGCCACCGCCAGTGACACGTCGGCCTCGGACAGCCCCGGCATGAGGTCGGCGGCGTGGTTGGTGGTCACGAACCCGAGCTGGTCATGGGTCAGGATCGCCGCCTTGGGCGAGCCGCTCGTACCGGAGGTGAAGAAGTACCAGGCGTGCGCCCCGGCCTCGACCCGGGCGGTCGCGGCCTCGCCGTCGGCGGCGGCCGGCAGCGCGGCGACGGCGTCCGGGCCCTGGTGATCGCCGATCCACAGTGTCCCGGCCGGCAGGCCGGTCGTCGCGCGGACGGCGTCGACGTGGGCCTCCGTGCCGGACGAGGCGATCATCGCCACCGGGCGGCAGACGTCGGCGATCACGGTGACGTCGGCCGGGGTCAGACGCACGTTGGTGGGAGCGACGGCTGCACCGGCCCGCCAGGCGCCGTAGAGGGCCTGGATGTACTCGGGGTGGTTGTGCCCGTGCAGCAGCACGCAGTCGCCGGTCCGCGCGCCCGCGCGGCGCAGCGCGGCGCAGACCCGGCCGGCGCCCTCGTCGAGCTCGCGCCACGTCCAGCGGGTGCCGCCGTACACCACGGCGGTGGCGTCGGGAAGCCGGCGGGCGGTCTGGGACAGCATCTCCGCGACGTTCACGGCGCGGACCCGCGGCGTCGTCATCGGGTGCCCTCCAGGACCGTCGCGTAGTTGGCCACCGCGGCGCCGCCCATGTTGAACACCGCGGCCCGTTCGGCCCGGGGGAGCTGCATGTCGCCGGCCTCCCCGACGAGCTGCATCGCCGCCAGCACGTGCTGGGACACCCCGGTCGCGCCGATCGGGTGTCCCTTGGCCTTCAGCCCGCCCGAGACGTTGACCGGGAGCACCCCGCCGGGTTCGGTCCGGCCCTCGGTCAGCACGGTCGAGGCCTTCCCCGGCTCGGCCAGCCCGAACGCCTCGTACTGCAGCATCTCGGCCACGGTGAAGCAGTCGTGGGTCTCGATCAGGTCGAGATCGTCGAGCCCGGCGCCCGCCTCGGCGAGCGCGGCCCGGAAGGCCCGGCCGGCGCCGGCGAGCGCGAGCGGATCGGGCCGCGACACGATCGGCATCGGGTCGTTGGCCTGGACGCGGGCCCGGACCCGCACCGCGCGCCGGGCACCGGCGGCGAGATCGGGCGAGCTGACGACGACGGCCGCCGCGCCGTCGGAGACCATCGAGCAGTCCGTCCGCAGCAGTGGATCGGCGACGACGGGATTGCGCTCGGAGACCGTCGAGCAGAACTCGAGGCCCAGGTCGCGTCGCAGGTGCGCGAACGGGTTGGCGACCCCGTTGCGGTGGTTCTTCGCCGCGATCCGCGACAGCGTCTCGCGCGGGTCGCCGTAGCGCTCGGCGTACCGGGCGGCGAGCCAGGCGAATACCGCGGGGAAACTGCCGAACTCTCCCTCGACCGGGAGGTAGGCGGCGCCGAGGAGCGTCTCGGTGACCTCCGGGCCGGGTGTCCTGGTCATCTTCTCGGCGCCGACGACGAGGACTGCCCGCGCCCGGCCCGCCTCGACCATGTCCAGGGCTGCGTAGAGCGCGGCGCTGCCGGTGGCGCAGGCGTTCTCCGAACGCACCGCACGGGTGCCGGCCAGTTCGGGGGCGCCGGTGCCGACCAGGGCGGCGTCGAACCGCTGGCGGGTGGTGTCGGTGCCGAACACGCCGACGGAGACCGCGTCGACGTCGGCCGGTTCGAGACCGGCATCGCATACCGCGGCGAGGGAGACCTCGGCCATCAGCGCCTCGACGTCGGGGAGCTCGGAGCGGCCGAACCGGCTGTGGGCCCAGCCGGTCAGATGTGGGGTGGGGGACATGGATGCACTCCTGGGAGATGGCGGGAACGGATGTCGGGCCCGATCAGAGCCGGATGCCGCCGTTGACGTCGAGCACCGCGCCGGTCATGAACGAGGAGGCCGAGGACCACAGGTACAGCGCGGCCTGCGCGATCTCCTCCGGCGCCGCGAGCCTGCCGACCAGCGCGCGCTCCGAGAGCGTCGCGATGACCTCGGGATCGTCGCCGATCATCGAGGTGGAGGTGCAGCCCGGTGCGATGCAGTTGACGCGGATCTGCCGGTCGGCGAGCTCGCGGGCGGCCCCCTTGGTCAGGCCGATCACCCCGGCCTTGGAGGCGCCGTACACGGGGCCGCCCACGTATCCGCCGCCGGTGTAGGCGGCGACCGATGCGCACAGCACGATCGACGCACCGGCGGCGAGGTGCGGCGCCGCCGCCTGGATCGCGTTGATCGACCCCATGATGTTGATCATGAGGCAACGCTGGGCGTCCTCCTGGGTGACCTCCAGCAGCGGCGTGGGCAGGGTGATGCCCGCCGGGACGAACACCGCGGTCACCGGTCCGCTCTCGGCGGCGAGGGCGAATCCCTTCTCCAGGGATGCCCGGTCCAGCACGTCCGCCTGCAGGTAGCGCGCACCGGGGAACGCCTCCGTCACCTGCGGAGCCGTTTCCGGGAGGTCCAGCACGGTCATCGCGGCGACGTGCGAGGTGGCGAGCCCGACGGCGGCGAGGCCGATGCCCCGCGCGCCCCCGACGACGACGGCCGAGCCGGTCGGCTTCTCGCTCATGGATGTGCTCCGATCATGTCGGTGCCCCGGGGAGGGGTCACAGGTCGAGGACGAGCCGGTCGGAGTGCGAGCGCGAGCAGCAGACCATCATGACCTCGTTCGAGGCCTTCTCCTGAGCGGTCAGGAAGGAGTCGCGGTGGTCGGGGTCGCCCTCCAGGACGACGGTCTCGCAGGTGCCGCAGGTGCCTTCGCGGCACGAGGTGGGTACGTCGACCCCGGCGGCCTCGATGGCCTCGGCGACGGTCTGGTCCGCGGTCACGGTGATGCTGATGTCGGAGTGGTCCAGGACGACCTCGAACGTGGAGTTCTCGCCGTCCAGCGCGCCGTCCTTGGGGCGGAACCGTTCGAGGTGCAGCGCGCCGACCGGCCAGGTCGCGCAGCGCTCCTCGACGGCGTCGAGCAGGGCGCCGGGTCCGCAGCAGTAGATCTGTGTGCCGGGCGACGGGGTGGCGAGCAGCCCGCCGAGGTCGAGCAGGCCCTTCTCGTCCTGCGGCCAGACGGTGACCAGGTCACCGTGGGCATCGAGCTCGGTGCGGAACGCCATCGAGGCCTCGGTCCGCCCGCCGTAGACGAGCCGCCAGGGTTTCCGCTCGGCTGCACAGGCGCGGATCATCGGCAGGATCGGCGTGATCCCGATGCCGCCGGCGATGAAGAGGTACTCCTCGGCGGCATCGAGGGCGAAGTTGTTGCGGGGGCCGCGGCAGAGCACCTCGTCGCCCACGACCAGCTTCTCGTGGACGTGCGCCGAACCACCGCGGCTCGCCGGCTCGCGCAGCACCCCGATCCGCCAGCTGCGCAGGTCGGTGGGGTCGCCGCAGAGCGAGTACTGCCGCTCGAGGTCGGGGCCGAGCACCAGATCGATGTGCGCACCCGGCTCCCAGGCGGGCATCTTGTCGCCGGCGGCGGGTTCCAGGCGTACGGACACGACGCCGGTCGCTTCCGGTCGGATCTCCGCGACGACCGCGCGCACCTCGGCAGGAGCGTTGCGGGGGGTGTTCGGCATGAGGGTCATCCGTTTCGAGGGACGGGCCGGCAGGATTCGACGAGGCTGAACGGAGATCCGCCGGGTCGGCGGAGCACGCCGGCCCGGCGGACGGGCGAGGAGCCGATCAGGATCGGCTGGTCGCCTCGGCGCGAGGGCCGCGGGCCGGGCGTCGGCGGCTGGTGTCGACCACGACCATGTCGCCGTCGATCGAGACCGCGTAGCCCTCCATCACGTACGGGCCCTTCTGCACGCCACCGTCGGGATCGACGGTGTCCTCGGGGGAACCGGGAACGACCTCGACGTTGTACTTGCGGACCCGCGCGTTGCGCGGGTCGAAGAACGACTCGCCGGTGCGGATGTCGTACTCCCACGCGTGCCACGGGCATCGGATGGACCGGTTGCGCTCGTAGGTCACCGGCATGTCGGGAGCCTCGGACTCCGACACCCCGAAGACGGTGCCGAAGCTGCAGAGTGCGGCCCCCGCGTGCGGGCACCGGTCGAGCAGGGCGTAGTACTCGCCCTCGACGTTGAACACGCCGACGGCGCGGCCCTCGATCTCGACGATCCTGCGCTCGCCGGGGCCGATGTCGGCGACGTTGGCGACTGCGTACTTGGTCATGACCTCACCCGTCCAAGCCGAAGAACGTCAGACCGTTGTCGCGGAAGATCTTCTGCTTCAGCTCGTCGGGGAACTCGGCCGGGAAGACCGTCTCCGGGGAGTCGAAGTCGAAGTGCGGGTAGTCGGAGGCGAACACCACGTTGTCCGGGCAGAACTCCTCGATCATCTCGGCGAGATGATGCGGGTTCTCCGGCTCGTCGATCGGCTGGGTCGAGACCCAGATGTGGTCCTTGATGTACTCCGAGGGCTTGCGCTGCAGGTCGGGGACCTCGCTGCGGAGGTTCTTCCAGTGGTAGTCGAGCCGCTCGGCCAGCGGCGCGAAGTGCAGCACGTTGCCCTCGACGAACATCACCTTGAGCTCGGGGAAGCGGTCGAAGGTGCCGGTCAGGATCAGGCTGAGCATCTGCGACTGCAGGCTCTGGGTGTGCCCGACGTGGTACTCGGTGTGGTACGAGGTCCAGCCGGTACCGGTGTTGGCGTGCCCGCCGCCCTGCGAGAGGTGGAACTGGATCGGCAGATCGTGCGCGACCGCGGCCTCGTAGATCGGCCAGTAGCGCCGGCTGCCCAGCGGCTCCAGCGTCTTGCTCAGGCCCAGCAGGGACACCACGCCCGGGTTCGAACCGATCCGCTCGATCTCCTTGATCGCCAGGTCGGCGGCCTCGAAGGCGACCGGTGCCGAGGCGCGCAGGCGCGGCTCGGGGTAGACGATGTGCTCGAGCTGCCAGTCGTTGATGGCCTGGGTCAGCACGTGCGCGAGCCGAGGATCCAGTGCCTGGCTGGCCGGGTTCAGTGTCTGGCCGCCGGGGGCGAGGCACTGCAGGACCCCGATGGTGATGCCGTAGGGATCCAGCAGCTGCTCACGGATCAGATCCAGTGAGGAGCCCGGGTAGGTCCCGTCGGTGGGCCACGCGTCGTTGCGCATGGCGCCACCGAACATCTGCGGGTACTCGGTGACGGTGGACAGGCCGTTCGTGGTGCGCACGCCGTACTCGGCGATGTGCTTGCGCCAGCGCTCGGGCAGATAACCGGCGATCAGCCCCTCCTTGGGGACCGGGTGGATGTCGACGTCGAAGATGCCAGTGCCGAGGACGGGCTCGCTCACCGGCGCGGTGGCGGGAGCGTGGTCGATGACAGTCATGGTGGAGGCGCCTTTCACTCGTCGGCCGGGACGGCCAGGTTGTAGAGGTCCCAGGCGTTGTGCCGGTAGATGCGCTCGAGGACCTCGGGGTTCGACGTCCCGTCCGCGATCGCGTGCGGACCCGTCGTGTGCTGGTGCGGGTAGTCGCTGGAGTAGACGAGCATCCGGTCGCTGCCCATCCGGTCGACCACGGTGTCCAGGCCGCCGAGCTCCTCGGCGCCGTCGGAGGGCGCGGTGGTGAACCGGAAGTGCTCCCGGATCAGGTCGGAGGGGGCGCGATCCAGCCACGGCATGTCGGGCCGGTAGCTCTTCCAGAGCTTGTCGAACTTCCAGACGAAGGGCGGGAGCCACTTGAATCCCACCTCGCTGACGACGACCTTGGTGCCGGGGAACTTCTGCAGCACGCCCTCGGACACGATCGAGTTGATCTGGGCCTCGAGGTTCGCCTGCTGGCCGACGTACCACTCCAGGTACGAGGTGGGCCACCCGACCGAGGTCGGGGCCTGCCGGAACACACCACCGATGTGGATGGTGACCGGCAGCCCGTTGCGCTGCGCCGCCTCCCAGATCGGCCAGTTGATCTGGCGGCCGTAGAGGAGCTCGGACTGGCCGAGCAGCAGCACCTGCACGAACCGGTCGTCGCCGGCGCGGTGGTCGATCTCGGCCGCGGCGAGTTCCGGGGTGCCCTGGGGCACCACGATCGAGGCGCGCAGGCGGTCGTCCTGGGCCAGCCACTCGTGAGCGACCCAGTCGTTGAGTGCGCGGGCGTGCGCGGCCTCGCGTCGCGGCTGGTGCATCTGCTGAACCGCGTAGAGGCAGTTCAGGATCGCGTAGTCGGTGCGCCCGTCGGCGAACACGTCGGCGACGAAGTCCTCGACGCGGGTCGAGGCACGGCCGTTGTCGTCGGTGCGGGCATCGGGAAGCTGCGCGATGCGCGAACCCCGCGGGTGGTAGTTGGGGTCGTAGTACGGCGCCAGTGCGCCGATCAGCTGATCGCCCCAGTACTCGTCCAGGTAGGGGAGGAGATCCCGGGCCGAGGGCAGGATCGGGTGGGTGTCGCAGTCGACCACGGCGGCACGGGTGCCTGGCGCGGGTTCGGCGAGCTTCCGTCTCTGAGTAACGGCGGTGTCAACCATGTTCGGGAACGGACCTTTCGACTGACGGGGGCCATGGGAAGGGGCTAAGAGAAGACGGGCGGTCGCCCGAACAGCGGTTCAGGTGGTGAATCGCAAGCGTGGATCCAGGATCAAGGATAACGCGACACCTCCGGCGACTCAAGGTTCGAGCGAAGAAGTCACCGCGCGTCCTGGATCCAGGAGCCGCATAGTAGGTTCACCATCGGCTTCGCATCGGCGGGGTCGCGCACAACGTCTGACAAGGGAGTGGATCGATGACCGCCACCGTCTACTACGAAGCCGACTCCGACCTGGGACTGCTCCAGGGCCGGAAGGTCGCCGTGCTCGGGTACGGCAGCCAGGGCCACGCCCACGCACTCTGCCTGCGGGATTCCGGTGTCGACGTCCGTGTCGGCCTGCCCGAGGGGTCGAGGTCGCGGGCGAAGGCGGAGGAGGAGGGCCTGCGGGTCGTCACTCCCGCGGAGGCGGTGGCCGAGGCCGACGTCATCTCGGTCCAGGCTCCCGACACCGTCCAGCGCACCCTGTACGCGCAGGACATCGCGCCGAACCTGAAGCAGGGTGACCTGCTCGTCTTCAGCCACGGTTTCAACATCCGGTACGGCTACATCCAGGCCCCCGAGGGAGTCGATGTCGCGCTGGTCGCTCCGAAGGGGCCGGGGCACCTGGTCCGCCGGCAGTTCGTGGACGGGCACGGGGTTCCCGCGCTGGTCGCGGTCGAGCAGGACGGCGGCAACGCCAAGCCGCTCGCGCTCGCCTACGCGAAGGCGCTCGGCGCCACCCGGGCCGGGGTCATCGAGACGACCGTGGCGGAGGAGACCGAGACCGACCTGTTCGGTGAGCAGGCAGTGCTCTGCGGCGGCGCCTCGGCGCTGATCCAGGCCGGGTTCGACACCCTGGTCGAGGCGGGATACCAGCCGGAGATCGCCTACTTCGAGGTGCTGCACGAGATGAAGCTGATCGTGGACCTCGTCTACGAGGGCGGGATCGCGCGTCAGCGCTACTCGTGCAGCGACACCGCCGAGTACGGCGACCTCACCCGTGGCCCGCGGATCGTCAATGACGACACCCGCCGGGAGATGCGCAGGATCCTGACCGAGATCCAGGACGGCACCTTCGCGAAGGAGTGGATCGCCGAGGACGACAACGGCCGGCCGAACTTCCTGCGACTTCGTGCGGAGGGCAAGGCGCACGGCATCGAGCAGGTCGGCGCCCGGCTGCGCGACATGATGCCGTGGGTGGACCGGAAGATCACCGAGACCGCCTGACCCGCTCTGCCGACGTCGCGGCCCGCCGCCCCCGTACCGGCCATCGGCCGGTACGGGGTTGCCGCACGTTCCGACCAGAATGGCTCGGGGATCCAGGAACCCCGCCGCTGCTAGATTGGCCGCGAAGACGACGAAAGGTGCGCACGTCCATGGCGACCACGAATGCCGATTCCGAACCGGCCGGAAACTCACTGTCGCGAGGATCCGCACTGGAGCAGCTCCCACCGCGCGACACGACGACGCTGGTGCGCACCGTACGGGATCGGCTGCGGCTGGCGATCGCGCTCGCCGAGATCCCGGACGGGAAGCTGAACCAGGTCCAGGTCGCGCGTCAGCTCGGCGTGAGTCGGATGCCCATCCGTGCGGCCATTCCCGAGCTCGTGGCCGAGGGGCTGCTCGAGTCGTTGCCCGGCGGGGGAGTGGCGGTGCGCCCGCTGACCGAGACCGACGTCCGGCAGGTGTACGAGGTACGTCTCGCGCTGGAGTCGCAGGCGGTGCGCAGCGCCGCCGAGCACGGCTCGGACTGGAACCTGCGCCAGATCCAGACCATTGTGGATACGCACGGCCGCGCGTTCGCGTCCTACGACGCGGCGAAGCTGCTCGCGGCCGATCGCGAGTTCCACATGGCGATCCTGTCCGCGTCGCAGAACCAGCACTACCAGCGGTCGATCGTGCCGGTGTGGTCGATCGTCGAGCGGGCGATGGTGAGCGTGCTGCACATCACGACCGTGTTCGACAACGCCTGGACCGAGCACGCCGAGATCGCCGGGCCGCTGTGCGATCGCGATCCGGACGCGGCGGAGGCTGCGATCCGTCGGCATCTGGGCGATGCCGCGGAGAAGCTGGTGACCTCGCTCGCCGCGACGATCGAGGCGTGATCCGACGAGAGGGGGCCCGAGCGGATCTCCCGGGCCCCCTGGTCGTGCGGGTGCTCAGTCCTCGCCGCGGCGCCACTGGGCCGCGTGTCCGGCGACGATCATGAGGTCGATCTCGTCGGGGCTGTAGCCGGCTGCGGTGAGGACCTCCTCGGTGTGCTGGCCGAGCATCGGAGCCGGCCGGCGCAACCAGTCGGAATCCGTGCCGCCCACGTTGATCGACTGTCCGAGGACCCGCATGGAGCCCAGCGTCGCGTGATCCACCTCGGCCACCATGTCGAGCCCGGCGGTGATCGGGTGCTCGAGCGCCTCCGGGATCGTGAGTACCGGCCCGCAGGGGACCCCGGCAGCACCGACCGTGTCGAGCCACTGCTCGGTGGTCCCGGTGGCGAGGACCTCCTCGATGAGTTCGCGTAGCTCGGTGCGGTGGGCCATCCGGTCGGCGTTGCTGGCGAAGCGGACGTCGCGCGCCCACTCAGGCCTGTCGAGGGCGTCGCACAGCCGCTGCCACATCTTCTCGTTGCCGCAGGCCAGGGTCATCGCGGTGTCCCCGGTCCGGAAGGTGCCCTGCGGGAACATGATCGGGTGGTCGTTGCCGTCCTGCCCGGGCGTGACGCCCAGGCTCAGGTACTTCTGCGCCTGATACGACAGCAGTGTCAGCATCGACTGCATCAGCGAACCCTCGACCAGGGTGCCCCGGCCGGTGCGCTCGCGCTCGTGGAGGGCGGCGAGCACCCCGACCGCGCCGAACACCCCGGTGGCCGAGTCGGCGACCGCGATCCCCACCCGCAGCGGGCCGGTCTCCGGGGTACCGGTCACGCTCATCAGACCCGACATCGCCTGGGCGGTCTGGTCGAACCCCGCCAGCTCCGATCCGGGGGTCTTCTGGCCGAATCCGCTCAGCGAGACATAGACCAGCCGCGGGTTCAGCTCGAGCATCTCCGCCGGCCCGACGCCCATCTTCTCGGCGGTGCCCGGCTTGAAGTTCTGCACGAAGACGTCGGCCTCGGAGATCAGCGTGCGCAGCGCCGCAGCACCCTGATCGCTGCGCAGGTCGAGAGCGACACTGCGCTTGTTCCGGTTGGACGCCATGTAATAGACGCTCTCGCCGTCGGAGAACGGGCCCGACTGGCGTGCGGGATCCCCGGTCGGCAGCGTCTCGACCTTGACGACGTCCGCGCCGAGATCGGCGAGGAGCATCGTCAGAGTCGGGCCAGAGAGGTAGCGGGTGAGGTCGACGACGCGGACCCCGTCCAGTGCCCCCATGTCAGTCCTCTCGCTTTCTGTGGAAGACCGGGGCCCGGCGTTCGCTGAACGCCGCGACCCCTTCACGAAGATCGGGTCCGTCATAGGCCGCGATGTGCAGCCGCGACAGCAGATCGGCGTCGGAATCGGTGAGCGGCCGGCCGGCCATGTCGGTCACGACCTTGGCGGCGCCGATGGTCACCGGAGCCTGTGCGCGGATCCGGGAGACCAGCGCGGTGACGGTGTCGACCAGCTCGTCGGGTTCGACGACCCGCTGCGCGAGCCCGATCCGATGTGCCTCGGCGGCAGTCACGATCTCCCCGCTGAACAGCAGGTACTTCAGCTCCGCCGGTCCGATCAGCCGGGCCACCGCCGAGGTCTCGGTGTATCCCAGCGTCACGCCCAGCTTCCCGATCGGGATGCCGAACCGGGCGGCGGTGGAGGCGATCCGTACATCGCAGGCCGCCGCCAGCTCGCACCCGCCACCGACGGCGAGTCCGTGGATCGAGGCGATGACAGGCACCGGCACGGCGGCGACCGCTCGCAGCGCCCGTGCGATCGACTCGTTGTAGTCGGTCGCCGCGGCGGCGCCGAACCGGGTCCGGGGGAACTCCGTGATGTCGGCGCCGGCAGCGAGAGCGTCCGGACCGGCGCCGCGGACGACGACGGCCCGCAGGCCGGCGCGGCCTTGGAGCTCGGTGAACACGGTGAACAGGCGTCGCCAGCCGGCCAGCGACAGTGCGTTGCGGGCCTCGGGCTTCGACAGGGTCACCACCGCGACGTCGTCGACGTGCTGCACGGCCACCCGGTCCGTGACGAGATCGGGCGTGGGGTCCTCGCGCAGGACCCGTCCCAGCTCGCGGCCGAAGGTATCGATGTTCATCACGGCCTCAGCGGGAGGTGTCGACGGAGATGTGCTTGCGCTCGGTGAAGCCCTCCAGCATGCCCTCGAGCGAGAACTCCCGACCGATGCCGCTCTGCTTGTAGCCGCCGTAGGACTGGCCGAGCACCTGGCCTCCACCCTGGTTGACCTGGACCCAGCCGGCGTCGATCGAGTGCGCGGTGCGCAGCGCCTTGCCGATGTCGTGGGTCCAGATGAACGCCGACAGCCCGTAGTGGGTGTCGTTGGCCATCCGGACGACCTCCTCCTCGTCGTCCCACGGGATCACGCACATGACCGGACCGAAGATCTCCTCCTGGGCGATCCGCCACGAGTTCTCGATGCCGACGAAGACGGTGGGCTCGACGTAGAAGCCTTCCGAGAGCGGGCCCTCGGCCGGCGGGCGGCCACCGATCGCGACCCGCGCGTCGTTGCGCGCCAGGCCCTCGTCGATGAAGCTGCAGACCCGGTCGAACTGCTTCTGGTTGACCACTGCGCCCATGTCGGTGGCCTCGTCGAGCGGGTCGCCGACCTTGAGCTTCGCCAGGTGGCCGGTGACCTTCTCGACGAACGAGTCGACGATGGAGCGGTGCACGAACAGCCGCGATCCCGCGGTGCAGGACTGGCCCTGCCGCACGAAGCGCATGCCGGTGACGGTGCCCTGCGCGACCCAGTCCTCGTCGGCGTCGGGGAAGACGATCTGCGGGTTCTTGCCACCGAGTTCGAGCGAGACCGGCACGATCCGCTCGGCCGCGGCCGCCATGACGCGCTTGCCCACCGCGGTGGAACCGGTGAACGACAGCTTGCGCACGGCGGGGTGGGTGATCAGTGCTTCGCCGGCCTCGGTGCCGTAGCCGATCAGCACGTTGAGCACACCGGCCGGGAGGAAGTCGGCGCAGATCCTGGTGATCTCCAGGACGGCGAGCGGCGCGTCCTCGGCTGCCTTGAGCACCAGCGAGTTGCCCGCCGCCAGCGCAGCGGCGATCTTCATCGAGGCGAGCTGCACGGGGGCGTTCCATGGCACGATCGCGCCGACGACGCCGATCGGTTCGCGCCGTGAGTAGTCGAGCACGTGCGCGTTGAGCGGGATCGTCTCGCCCTTGGTCTCACTGGCCACGGAGCCGAAGTAGCGGAAGACGTCGACGGCGTACTGGACCTCCCCGCGGGCCTGGGTCCGCAGTGCGTTGCCGTTCTCCTCGGCGATCTGGCGAGCGATCCGCTCGATGTGCGGCTCGATCGCGTCGGCGATCTGCTGCAGCAGGCGGCCGCGGGCGCGCGGCGCGGTGTCGCGCCAGCCCGGGAACGCCCGGCCGGCCGCATCCACGGCGTCGTCGACGTCCTTCTCGGCGCCGCGCGGGACGCGGGCGATCACCTGGCGGTTGCGGGGGCTGACGACGTCGATCCACTCGCCGTTGCGCGGGCCGACCCAGCTGCCGTTGACGAAGTTGAAGAACTCGGGGGTGGTCGTGCTCATGATGAGGCCTCTTCCGAAAGGTTCTGGGCGAGTGGTCAGTCAGTGACGCCGACGGACTTGATCACCACGGAGGAGTCGAGATGCCCGTGGACCGCGGCGGCCTTGTCGACCTGCTGCTGGGCCCCACAGCCGACGACGAGCTCGACGCCGACGCTCTCGGCAGCCGCGGCGGCGAGCCCGAGGTCCTTGGCCAGCAGGGCGGAGGCGAACTTGGGCGCGTAGTCGTTGTCCGCGGCGGAGCCCTCGACGAGGCCGGGGCGCGGGGTGAAGTTGTGCAGGGCCCAGCAGTTGCCCGACGAGGTGCTCAGAACGTCGAAGAGGCTCTGGTTCGACACCCCGAGCCGCTCGGCGAGAACGAACGCCTCGGACACCGCGACCAGGCTCGCGCCGACGACCATCTGGTTGCAGGCCTTCACGGCCTGACCCGCGCCGGCCGCGCCGACGTGGAAGAACTTCGTGCCCATCGCCTCGAGGACCGGGCGAGCCGCGGCAAGAGCCTCCTCCGCGCCGCCGATCATGAAGGTCAGCGTCGCGTTGGTCGCACCGCCCACACCGCCGGACACCGGTGCGTCGAGCACCAGCAGCCCCCGGTCGGTCGCCGCCGCGTGCAGATCCCGGCTGGTGGCGACATCGATCGAGGACGCGTCGATGACCAGCCCACCAGGCTTGAGAGCGGTCAACGGACCGTGCTCGCCCAGCAGGACGCTGCGCACGTGCTCGCCCCTCGGCAGCATCGTCACCAGTACATCTGCGCCCTCGGCGGCCTCGGTGGCCGAGGCGACGACGGTGACCCCCGCCTGCGTGGCCCTGGTCTTCGCTTCCTCGCCGAGGTCGAATCCTCGAACCGCGTACCCGGCCTCGACCAGGTTCGCCGCCATGGGCCCGCCCATGTTCCCCAGACCGACGAATCCGATGACGCTCATGGTGGTGCTCCGTTCGTGTCGAGTTCCGAGCCACTATCGGTAGATCACGTGTGCACGCTCAAGACGAACTTGGGCACATCAGCTGTGCAGCGATGCACACACCAATCTGAAGCACCCGGCCGGGGCCGGTGACTGGCGCCGCCGGACGCCTCATCCTGTCGATGGTTGCATCACCGCAGGTCGGAGGGATGGCAGCGAGGATTTTCAACGCCCACGCGGTACTTGCAGGCGCGGCATCCGGCGTTGACACCCCCCTGAGGCATGGTTACCGTCCTCACACGGTGGATCCAGGAGTCTGGATGCACACTTCTCGAGCTGCCTCGTATTCCGCCAGTAGCAAAGGAGCGCTGTGTGACTGTGTGCCCTGCTCGATTGCGCCCGCCGGCACTGCTGGAGGTGCGCAGGCGATCGAATCGTCTCGCAATCGGTTCGAGGCGCCGCGGCGTCGTGCGGAGGTGTCCCCGTGCCGACTGGTGACAGCTCCGAGACCGAGGTTCGGGACCGCCTGCGCAAGAAGATCTTGTGGCGGATTTCTCCGTTCCTGGGGTTGATGTACCTGGTCAACTATCTGGATCGAACGAACCTGGCATTCGCAGCTCCGGCTGGAATGAATGCCGACCTGGGGCTCACCGCCGCCATGTTCGGCCTCGCATCGGGGATCTTCTTCCTCGGCTACCTGCTCTTCGAGGTTCCGAGCAACTTGGCGCTGCACCGGTACGGCGCGCGTCGGTGGCTGGCGCGGATCCTCGTGAGCTGGGGGATGGTCGCCTCTCTGATGGCCTTCGTGCCGAATGCCGGCAGTTTGTATGTGATGCGACTGCTGCTCGGTATCGCAGAGGCGGGATTCGCGCCGGGCGTATTGTTGTATCTGACCTATTGGTTCACGAAGCGCGACCGCGTCCGTGCGATGGCGCTCTTTCTGGTGGCGATACCTCTCACCTCCGTCATCGGTGCCCCTATTGCAGGAATGCTGATCCAATGGGGAGACAGCATCATTCCCGGCTTCGCCGGTTGGCGGTTCATGATTCTCATGACAGGACTCCCCGCAATCGTGCTCGGCGTCATCTGCTGGTTCTACCTCACCGACCGCCCCGCGGACGCGAAGTGGCTGACCGAACACGAGAAGGCCCTTTTGTCTGCGGATCTGGCCGAGGAGCAGGGTGATACCACGAAGTCCCACCGGGTGCGCGACGCGCTCTTGCAGCCGCGGGTCTGGCTCCTGGGCATGATGTATTTCGGCGTGCTCTACGGAATGTATGCGATCGGGTTCTTCCTGCCGACGATCATCGCAGGCTTCCAGGAGACCTTCGGAGTCGAGTACTCGACTCTCGAGGTCGGTTTGCTGACCGCTGTTCCTTACGGTTTCGCAGCGATCGGTATGGTTCTGTGGGCTCGGCACTCGGACCTGTCGAACGAGGTGGTCAGGCACTTTGCCGTTCCGGCTCTGGTGGGTGCGGTTGGCATCCTGATTGCGATGTATGCCAACAGTCCCTTCCTGTCGATGGTGGGCGTCACCATCGCCGCGACTGGAATCCTGAGTTCCATGCCACCCTTCTGGGGGATGCCGACCAGGTTGCTGACCGGAGCGGCCGCAGCCAGTGGGATCGCGTTGGTCAACACACTCGGAAACGCCTCGGGCTTTCTTGGTCCGGTGCTCACCGGGTGGCTCGCTGATGTGACAGGAGACAACCGCAGCGGAATGTGGGTGATCCTGGCCTTCTTGTTCCTGTCTGCGGTGGTGTCGATCATCGTGTTCCGGTCCATGTTCAGCACGCCGGACCGAGCCGATGAGTTCGAGGAGCGAACTGTCTGACGAGCGCCTCCGGTCTCTCGATATCGCGAGACCCTGACTGGCGTCGGGTGGCGCTCCGGCGGGTGCCTGCCGCCCGGGGCGTCGACCGGCGCTGCGTCCGGAGAGGTCGGCGCCGAAGCGGGCTCGCGGCGGCCTCGGGGTCTGTACCGGTTCCCGAATCGGCAGGGGGTCGACGTTCCGGAAGGTCCTGGCCGGCGCCGATGGCAACGCTGTGCACCTGTTCGAGCGGGAATGCTCCGTGCAGCGCCGGGGCCGGCAGGTCGTCGAGATCCTTCCGGCGCCGACCTCTGATGGAGCTGCCGTAGCTGCGGCCCTGACCGCTGATCACCGATGCGGTGATCCCGACAGCGGTGAACGCGGCCGCGGCACGTTGTGATGCTGCGGAGAGATTGGTGACCTCGCTCGCCGCGACGGTGGGGGCGTGATCCGGCGATGGCGGGCCCGGGGAGGATCTCCCGGGCCCGCCATCGCCGTGCGGTGGTGCCGGCCGGTGCGTGCTGCGTCGCCACCGGGCCGCGTGCCCGCCGATGATCATCAGGACGATCGCGCCGGGGGCGTCGGCCGGATGCGGTGGCGGCCTCCTCGCCGAGGTCGAGTCCCCGAATCTCGTACCCGGGTTCGACCAGGATCGCCATGTCCGCAGGGTCGCCGAATACGGTATGCGTGCACACTCAAGGCGAACTCGGGCGCGTCCTGCGTGCAACGATGCACACATGAACCTGGAGGATCTCCGCTACTTCCTGGAGCTCACCCGGTACGGGCGTCTGACCGTCGCCGCGCAGCGCATGGCCGTGGAGCACACGACGATCCGACGGCGGATCACCGGCCTGGAGAAGCAGCTCGGGCAACGGCTGTTCGACAAGACCGCGCAGGGCTGGACGCCCACCGCCGCGGGCCGTCGTCTGCTGCCCTACGCGCAGCGCATCGAGGCCGAGGCCGATGCCGCACGAAGCGCCGTCTCCGACGACAGGCACAGTCCGCGTGGCACCGTGCGGATCGTGGCCACCGACGGATTCGGGGGATCGGTCATCGCGCCGGGCCTGAAGAGGTTGCGCCGGCAGCACCCCGGAATCGAGGTGGAGCTGGTGACCAAGAGCCATCTTCTCGACTACGGCGTAGGGGAGTTCGACCTGGCCGTCACCATCCATCGCCCCGAACGCCCCGGCTTCAAGGTCGACCATCTGTGCGACTACGACCTGCGCCTCTACGGAAGTCCGGGCTATCTCGCCGAGCGTGCCCGGATCCGGGAACCGGAGGATCTGGCCGACCACGACATGGTGTGGTTCGTCGCCTCGCTGCTCGATCTGCCCGAGCTCCAGAGCGCGGAGGACATCGCTGCCCAGGCCAACGTCGTGTTCCGGACGACGAACCTGTTCGCCCAGGTCGAAGCCGCTGCTGCGGGGATCGGCCTGGGGCTGGTGCCCTGTTTCCTCGCCGACGGCGACGACCGGCTGCGTCCCGTGCTGCACGACCGGATCTCCGCGCGCCGGAGCTTCTGGGTGATCACTCCGAACCGGCTGCTCAACACCGAGCGGATCGCGATCGTGGCCGAGCACCTGGCGGAGACCGCTCGGCTCGCGGCAGCTCGGCTCATCCCGCCGGCGGTGGCATGACCGCAGGTCGGGGCTGAGACGGCCGGCCGGGGTTCTGGTCGTCGCGGGCGACGTGTGCGCCGGTGTCGACGCCTGTGCATGACCACCTCTGCTTTAATCCTGGATCCAGGAGTCTGGATGCGTCGAGATTGGTTCGCTACGCATCTCGCCGGTGCATGGAGGAGTCGATGATGCTTCCGCTGGTCGAGTCCGACCGCGTCGCGCGTGAGATGCACGCGTTGTCCGAGGTGCTGTTCCTGCTCGACGCGTGCGTGGTGAGCGTGGCCGCGCTGACGGCGGCACGGGTGGCGTTCGGGCGGCCCGACGATCAGCTGTACGCGTGGGCGGCCGGGGTCGTCCTGAGCGCCTGCGCGACATTCGCCGCCCGGGTCGTTCCGGGCGTCGACGGTCCGCTCTTCATGCGTCTGGTCCCGGTGCTGTCGATCGCCCTGGTCACGACCGGATTCGCGATCCGGGGCTCGTGGCCCGAGAGGCGAGGCCCGACCGGCGGGACAGGTGGATTCTCCACCGGCTCGTCCTGACCGACGGTCGGTGGAGACCTGTCGCTCGGGTCCGGGGGCTGCGGGGCCCGGGCTCTCCGGCGGGCCGCTCCGTGTCCGGGGCCGGGGCGGACGTTCGTCCGGCGCTGTTCGCGGAGCGCCTCGTGGGTGGACGCTCCGTCGTGGTCGTCCGGGCCGCACTGTCGCCGGCCATGTTGCGAACAGATCTCACGTGGCTCCCTCGCTCGGCCCCGAATTGGCTCTGGCGTACCTGGCCGGCTTGGCTAATGTGAGGGAACCAACAGGCCGTCCATGAACGACGGCTCGGTGGCAGCATCCGCACGATCGAGCGGCGCCCCGGGTGTCGTCGCGACACCGCCGGGCTTGCCGCCCACCCACCACGAAGGGAGGCTGTCGTGCCGACCCACCCGGGCATGCAGGACGAGCGGTTCGCCGGCCCGGACGCCTTCGGGGCGTCCGACGTGATCCCCGCCGTCACTCAGGGCAAGATCAAGATCGGAGACACCGTGGAAGGCCGACGCCCCGTCCCGGTGTGAGCGGTCGGCCGCGTCGCCGAGGTGGGCTCCTGCTGTCGCAGTCCTCGCCGCATCTCCCGGGTCTCGGTGGCGGAGCTCCACGAGTCCTCGACCAGCATGTGTGTAGTGGCCGGTTCGTCTCGGCACTGAATTTCAGCTCGTAGCAAGATGTTGACGATCATATCGGGATGTGGCTACGGTCACATCCGGGATCCAGGAGACTGGATTCATAACCCAGATCTCCGAAAAGCCCCGAGATCGTGCGTGTCCGCTCGATCCGGGCCTCGGAGAGGCGTGGGCGACGACTACGCCATCCATTCCGGCCAAGGCCGCGCGACCGGCCGGGATGGGGAGTCCTCGCCACACCGCTCACATTCGCCACCGGCAACTCCGCCGCCATCACCAGGAGGACAGATGTCCCTCGCCAGCGTGCGACACGCCCTCACGCTCGACTCGGACGCGCGCACCACCGGCCCGGCCGCGCTGTTCATCGACGGCCGGTTCGGCCCCGCGACCGCCGGGGCAACGTTCCCGACGGTCGACCCGAACACCGGCCGCACCATCGCGGAGATTCCGCGCGCCGACGGCACCGATGTCGACCGCGCCGTGGCGGCCGCCAAGCGGGTCGCGGTCGAGTGGCAGTTCACCGACGCGATCGCCCGGGCAGGCCTGCTGCGGACCCTGGCGGGGCTGGTCACCGAACACGCCGACGAGCTCGCCCGGATCGAGGCGCTCGACTCGGGGCACTACCTGTCGAAGGCACAGGACCTGGTCGCGGCCATTCCGCTCTGGCTCGAGTACTGGGCCGGTCTCGCCGACAAGGTCGGCGGCCGGACGATCGAGGTACCGGGCAACAAGCTGTCGTTCACCCTGCTCGAGCCGCTCGGCGTCACCGCGCACATCGTTCCCTGGAACTACCCGCTGCTGGTGATGGTCCGGTCGATCGCCCCGGCGCTCGCGCTCGGCAACACCGTCGTCGTCAAGCCGGCCGAGGACACCTCGCTCTCGGCGTGCAAGTTCGCCGAGCTGGTCCAGGAGGCGGGCTTCCCGGACGGCGTGTTCAACGTCGTCACCGGTTCGGCGCCGAGGCCGGAGCGTCACTGGTCGCGCACCCGGACGTCGCGGGCATCACCTTCACCGGCTCCACCGAGACCGGCAAGACCGTCGCGAAGCTGGCGGCCGACCACGTCGCCCAGGTCAACCTGGAGCTCGGCGGGAAGAGCCCGACGGTGGTCTTCCCGGATGCGGACCTCGACGACGCCGTCGAGCTCGCCATCCAGGGCTTCTGCTCGCACGCCGGTCAGGTCTGCGTCGCCGGAACCAGGTTGTTCGTGCATGCCGACGTCCGGGAGGAGTTCCTCGCCAAGCTCACCGCGCGGCTGAGCACGACCCGGGTCGGCGACGGGTTCGACCAGCGGACCGAGATGGGACCGCTGATCTCGAAGAAGCAGTACGACCGGGTCCGGGAGTACATCGAGATCGGCAAGTCCGAGGCCACCCTGTTCCACGGCGGCGGACGCCCGGACGGCGTCGGGGATGACGGGTACTTCGTGGAGCCGACGGTGTTCGTCGACGTCGCCCACGACGCCCGGATCGCCCGCGAGGAGATCTTCGGCCCGGTCGCATCGGTGCACTCCTGGACGACCGAGGACGAGCTGGTCGACGCCGTCAACGACTGCATCTACGGGCTGTTCGCGGTGCTGCTGGGCTCGGACATCAAGCGGCTGCTCTCCACGGCACGCCGGCTCCAGGTCGGCGGCGTGATGATCAACGAGTGGTTCGGCGAGCTGCCGATGACCCCGCACGGCGGACACAAGCAGTCCGGCACCGGCCGTGAGGAGGGCCTCGAGGCCGTCCACGGATACACGCAGGTCAAGCACGTGAGCGTCAACCTCGACGCGTCGCTGCGTGCGGGCTCCAACTGGGTCGACGCACCGCTGTAGGACCGCGTCCGCACCCTCCGGATTCGAGGTGCCGGTCCCGCCCCGGGACGGCACTCCGTCAAGTTTCGACCCATCTACGAAGGAGTAGGTTGATGACTGCTGCAACTCAGACGGCCTTCTACCACGGCCACCGCAACCTCAACCCGGCCGGCGAGTGGACCCCGTTCGAGTGGGAGGACCCCAAGCACGGCTCGCAGGCGAAGGGCGAGGTCGTCGTGATCCGCCCCGAGGGCACCTCGGGGTCGCTCATGTCGGGCCTGTGGCGGACGGGCCACCAGATCGCCGGCTGCGAGGCCGACGGATCCTGCGACGTGGTGTACTCCGCGCCGCTCGGCGACGAGACCATGGTCATCCTCGAGGGGTCGGCCACGATCACCGAGACCGCGACCGGCCGCAAGCACGAGATCGCGGCCGGCACGATCCTGAGCCACCCCAAGCACGTCGACCTCCACTGGGAGATCCGCGAGCCGTTCCTCAAGAAGTTCTGGGTGATGTGGGACAGCCCGAACCCCGCCACCCCGAAGGACGAGCTCGTCGTCGCCCACATCAGCGACGACCGGCCCGGCGAGTGGACCCCGTTCGAGTGGGACGAGCCCGAGCACGGCCGCCAGGTCGCCGGTGAGCTGCTCACCATCCGCGACACCGGCTCCACCGGCACCTACATGTGCGGCCTGTGGCGGACCGGGGTCGGCATCGCCGGGTGCAACCCGGACGGCACCGCCACGATCCGCTACACGGCTCCCCTCGGCGACGAGACGATCCTGTTGCTCGAGGGGCAGGTCCACGTCAAGAACGAGGCGACGGGGGAGGAGTTCGACTTCGCCGCGGGCGATGTCATCGGCTTCGCCTCGGGGACCCCGGTCACCTGGACCTCGAAGACCCCGTACGTGAAGAAGTTCTGGGTCATCACGAACGAAGCGGTGCCGACCGCCTGATCCACGGTTCCCCCGCCGCGGACACCGGCGGGGGAACGGCCCCGCCGCGGATCCGGTGATGTCACCGGACCCGCTGCGGGGCCTCGCCGTGCTCCGGCCACGGCTGCAGGGCGGTTCACCGGCGGGCGCGGAGCCGGCACTCCCGTGGCGTCAGACCGAACCGCGCGGTGAACTCCCGGCTGAAGAACGAGGCGTTGGTGAAGCCGTGCTGCGCGGCGACCTGGTGGATCGGCAGGTCGCCACCGCCCGGTGCGGACAGCGCCCGCCGGCACGCGTCGAGACGGCGGGCCTTGATCCAACCGGCGACGGTCATGTCGTGGCGGGCGAACAGGCGGTGCAGCGTGCGGGTGGAGATGTAGAGCTCCCGCGCGATGCACCCGGCATCGAGTCCGGGGCGGGTCAGGTTGTCCTGCACGAACTCCTGCACCTGCACGAGCAGGTCGTGCTGCGGGTCGACCGGGAGGTGCCCGGCTGTCTGATGGTGGTCGGTGGAAGTACTGGGTGATCTGGGACGGCACCGACGTGAACCCCGCCGCGCCGACGAAGGTCACGGTCGTCAACCACAACGACAACCCGCAGGAGTGGTCCGAGTACCACTTCACCGAGCCCGCCGAGGGGCCGCAGGTGGCGGGGGAGCTGTTCTTCATCCGGGAGGGCGGCTCCACCGGCACGCACCTGAGCGGGATGTGGCGCTCGGGCAAGGGGATCGCCGGCTCGGACACCGACCCGGACGGCACGCTGCGGACGCCGTACACGGGGGTGCTGGGTCACGAGACGATCCTGCTGCTGGAGGGGGAGGTCGAGGTCCGCGAGACCGAGTCCGGGCGGGTGACGAACTACCGTGCGGGCGACCTGATCGGTCTCAACTCGGGCCAGCACATCACCTGGACGTCGAAGGGGTCGTTCACCAAGAAGCTCTGGGTGATCACCACGGACCGGCTTCCGGAGTGACGGTCTGCTGCCGGTCCGTTCGCGGACCGGCAGCAGACCTGTCTCCGGCGCCCGGCTCGGTGTCGGGACCGTCAGGACCGCGCGGGCTCCTGCTCCGTGCCGGCCTCGGCGCTGCCGCCGTTCGAGGGACCGTCGAGCTGGTCGAGCGGGACGTCCTTGAACACCGCGAAGCTCGACGGCTGTTCGGTCATGTACGGGAAATGGAAACCGCACTTGGGGCACTGCTCACGCAGTACGGCCTGTTCCTGGGCGAGTTCGTACTTCTTGTCCTGCAATTCGTTACAGCAGGGACAGATGCGCAGCAGCCGCGTTCCGACCAGTTCGAAGTTCGTGATGATGTCTTCCATGATCGCGCCGTTGGCCGCCCAGGCCTTCGCGTGCTTGTGGTAGGTGTCGGTGTGCCAGTCGTAGAGCGCTTCCTTGCTGGTCCAGAAGCTGCACTCGTTGTACCAGCTCCGGTCGTCGGGGTGCTCCCACCAGGTCAGGTGCAGGAATCCCGGGAGCTGCATCAGGTGGTGGCGGGTGTCGCCGAAGACCACCTTGAACTTCTCGTAGGCGTCCGGGCTGGAGAATCGGACACGTTGCATGCTGAGGTAGATGGGCACGGTTTCGGATCTCCTCGAGATGGGTGGCGACGTCGTCGGGAATCGACCGGCGGGCGCCCGCATGCGGCGGTGCCGTGTTGCGGGTCGATGACATTCTGAGTGTTTTTCTGGCCACCGGTTGGTTCCTGAGATTAGCGTTCACTCATGGGTTCGCCAGAGCCAATTCACGAGTGGGCAAGGGAGCCACGTGAGACCTGTCGGTAACACCCCGGAGGGCGACGGGCACCTGACCGCTGCCGGCGGCGCGGGCCCCGTGCCGGCGTACAAGGCGTTGTACGAGCAGCTCCGTACCGCCATCCTGAGCGGGCAGTTCGCGGCCGGAACCCGTCTTCCCCCCAGTCGCTCGCTCGCCGAGGAGACTGGCCTGTCGCGTAACACCGTGCTCGCGGCCTTCGACCAGCTCCGGTCCGAGGGATACATCGACGGCCGGCAGGGATCGGGGACCTACGTCGCCCGGATCCTGCCCGAGCAGATGACCACCGCGGAGCCTGCCGCCGGTCCGCGGTCGACCGCGGCGGCGCCGCGGGCCCGGCTGTCGGCCCGGGGGGAGCGGCTGGTGCGGACCCGGCGGGTGCCGCTGCCCGCGGTGCTGGGCAGCAGGCCGCGCGGCACGTCGTTCCTGATCGGTCTCCCCGCGCTGGACGCCTTCCCGTTCGAGACCTGGGCGAAGCTGCAGGCGTCCCGGTTCCACCGGTCGGCGCCGCAGCTGATGCGCTACGACGACCCGGTCGGTTACCGGCCGCTGCGGGAGGCGATCGCGGGCTACATCGGCACGGCGCGCGGGGTGCACTGCACCGCCGACCAGGTCCTGATCACGACCGGATCGCAGCAGGCGCTGGAGTTCTGTGCCCGGATGCTGCTCGATCCCGGTGACGCCGCGTGGCTGGAGGACCCCGGCTACCTCGGCGCCCGCGCGGCCCTGGTCTCGGCCGGTGCGCGGATCGTGCCGGTCCCGGTCGATGCCGACGGCCTCGACGTCGCTGCCGGGACCCGGTGCGAGCCGGCAGCCCGGCTGGCCGTGGTGACCCCGTCGCACCAGTTCCCGCTGGGACACACGATGTCGCTACCGCGCAGGTTGTCGCTCATCGACTGGGCGAACGACCACGACGCGTGGATCGTCGAGGACGACTACGACGCCGAGTTCCGGTACGTGGGCAGGCCGCACGCCGCGCTGGCCGCCATCGACCCGCTGCACCGGGTCATCTACGTCGGCACCTTCAGCAAGGTGCTGTTCCCCGGGCTGCGGCTCGGTTACGTCATCGCCCCGCCCGAGCTGGTGGACGCGTTCGCCGCCGCGCACCTGAGCGCCGACATGCACGCCCATCTGATCGATCAGGCGGTCGTCGCCGACTTCATCGATCAGGGGCACTTCGCCCGCCATCTGCGCAGGATGCGCGTGCTCTACGACGAGCGCCAGCACGATCTGGTGCGCCGGGTACAGGCCGCCGATCTCCCGCTCGATCTCGCTCCGTCGAAGGGGGGCCTGCATCTGGTCGCGCGTCTCGAGGGCGATCGTGACGACCGGGCGGTGGCCCGCGCGGCGCTCCGCCAGGGGGTGCACGTGTGGCCGTTGTCCTCGCACTACATCGGCGACCCGCAGGATCAGGCGTTGCTGCTCGGCTACGCCGGGACGACTCCGGCGGACATGCGCACCGGGGTGGAGGTGCTGGCCGACGCCCTCGGCCGGCGCCGCTGACCGCTCCGGCCGCTCACGGGCGGGCGAGCAGCACGGAGCGGGTGGTGCGGACGACGAGATCGTCGCGCCGGGTGACTGCGGCGGGGTCGCCGTCGTCGAGGAGCCTGTCGAGTGCGGCGAGGTCGGCGGCCGGCAGATCGTCGGCCAGCGCCCGTCGCATGCCACCCAGGACGAGCAGCGCGTAGCGGCCGACGACGCCGGCCGGTGGCCGGGGGTTGTCGACGGTCAGGGTGCGGTCGCTCTCGATCGTGTAGCCCGCCGCGGCGATGACGGGGCCCCAGTCCGCTCCGCGGTGCGGCACGTGCGCGTTCACGCGCCGATCGGCGGCGTCGTGGCAGCGATCCTCCAGGCCGGGGCGCTCGACCGGCACATCCGCCGGCAGGAACCGAGGCGGCCCGGCGAGTTCCAGGACGGCGAGCAGGCCGTCGGGGGTCAGCAGTGCGCGAACCCGCTCCAGGGCCGCCGACGGGTCGCTCAGGTGGTGCAGCGAGGCCGAGGCCCACACCAGGTCGGCGGGTGCGAGATCGGGCCATGCGCCGTTCAGATCGGCCCGGACCGTCTTGACGCGATCGCTCACCCCCGCCTGCTCGGCCTTGTGCTGCAGTCGCCGCAGGTGTTCGGCGGAGGCGTCGACGGCGACCACCCGGGCGTCGGGGAACCGCTCCAGCAGGGCGAAGGTGCCCGCGCCGGTGCCGGCGCCCAGGTCGACGATCCGCACGGGGGCCGTGCGCACCGGCAGCGATGCGACGATCGCGGCGATCTGCTCGCCCAGCAGGTCGGCGTCGAGATCGAGTATCTCGCCGACGTCGTGGCCGTGCGGGTCGTCGTGGGGGGTGCCGTGCGGGGAGTCGTGGTCGGAACGTGCGCTACCGGTCATGGCCGCGACGCTAACCAGTACATGCCTGTGGTGCACACCGTATTGCGGGAACGGCAAGGGATGTCGATGCCGGGTTGCGGACCGGGCACCCGGGACGCCCGGCCGGTCAGTGCGTCGGGGCCGCGGGTTGCTCGTCGAGGTCCTGGCGGTGTCCGCGGCGGGCGTCGCGGTCGAAGACGATCAGAACGTCGACCGGGCCGCCCGCGCTGCCGATCGCGTGCGGCAGCATCGTGGGGAACTCCGCCGCCTGGTTGGTCTCGACCCGCAGGCGTCGCTCCCCGAGCGCGAGGATCGCCGTGCCGGACAGGACGACGAACCACTCGTGGCCGGAGTGGGCCCGGAGCCGGGCGGTGTTCTCCGGGGGCGGGTCGGTGATCCGGCGGCGCACGACCGTCAGGTCCGGCTTGGCTGCGATCGACCAGCGGCGCTGACTGTGGCTGCCCTCGATCATCGGGCTGCTCACGACGTTCTCGTCGGCGGCCTCGACGAGCTGGTCCAGCGAGGTGTCCAGAGCTCTGGCGAGTGTGACGAGCTGGTCCAGGGCGAGGCGGCGGCGGCCGGTCTCGATCCGGCTCAGCGAGGACGGGCTCATGTTCGCGCGCGAGGCCAGCTCGTCCAGTGACCACCCGTGGGCGACGCGCAGTGCGCGGAGCCGGTTGCGCACCAGGCCGTCCAGCTCGCCAGTTTCTTGCGTCATCGGCATGACTGTATGCGGTTACGGCACGGCGGGTCCAGTATGGCGTCATCAGGGCCGCGCCGGCGGCCCGTTCGTCCCGGGAGGATTCGATGTCATCACCCACCCCCACACCGGACGCGTTCTCCGACGCCGGCCGGCTCGCCGGTTCCACGGTCGACGTCGTCGTGGTCGGCGGCGGGGCCGCCGGTCTGAACGGTGCGCTGATGCTGGCGCGCTCGCGTCGCTCGGTCGTCGTGGTCGACGGCGGGAACCCGCGCAACGCCCCCGCCGAGGCGGTGCACGGCCTGTTCGCCCACGACGGCACGCCGCCCGCCGAGTTGCTGCGCCGTGGGCGGGCCGAGGTGCGCGACTACGGCGGGATCGTGGTGCGCGACGAGGTCTCGGCGGTCCGGCCCGCACCGTTCTCCGCCGAAGGTGATCCCCGCTTCGACGTGGTCCTGGCCGGGGGCGCTCGGCTCCGCGCCCGCCGGATCCTGGTCGCGACCGGCCTGCGCGACGAGCTGCCGGAGATCCCCGGGCTGGTCGAACACTGGGGCCGCGGCGTCGTCCACTGCCCGTACTGTCACGGCTGGGAGGTGCGCGACGAGCCGATCGCGGTACTCGCCACCGGGCCCGCGTCGATCCACCACGTGCTGCTGTTCCGTCAGCTCAGCGACGACATCGTCTACTTCACCCGCGGCACCGACCTCGACGACGACACCCGCGACCGGTTCGCCGCGCGGGGAGTGCGGGTGGTCGAGACCCCGGTGGCCGCGATCGAGTCCGGCTCGGAGGGCATCACCGGTGTCCGGCTCACCGACGGCACCGTGGTGGCCCGGCGGGTGGTCGCCGTGGCGACGAGGATGATCGCCCGGACCGACGGGGTGGACGGCCTGGGCCTGACACTCGTGGATCATCCCGGCGGGATGGGCCGCGGGTTCGCGACCGGGGCGGCCGGGACCACCTCGGTGCCCGGGGTGTGGGTCGCGGGCAACGCCACCGACCTCGCCGCCCAGGTCGGTGCGAGCGCGGCGGCCGGCGCGCTGGCCGGTGCGCACATCAACGCCGATCTCGCCGTGGCCGACACCGACGCGGCACTGGCCGCCTCGCGGGTCCCGCCGTTCTCGCCGTCCGCCGAGGGTGTGGTGAGCGAGCTCGTCCTGGGGGAGCGCAGGCACGGGCTGGAGCCGGTGTAGGCGATGTCGCCCAGCCGTCGACGAACTCGTCGTGGACGAGTCGGGGGCTCCCGGGACGTCCCACGTCGTCGCTGCGGTCTCCTTCTCCTGGCGTGGCGCGACGACCATCCCGATGCGCGCGCTGGAGTGGTTCACCATCCGGCACGGCAGGGTGTCGGAGATCAGGGTGTTCCTGTGGGACACCGGTGCCGCGGTGTCCGCACTCGGCGGAGACGGACCACCCGCCACGACGTGACCGTCGCGGCGCGCCGGAATCCACCGCATCGGTGCCACTCATCGGTCGATCTCGTGGGACCGGGAGATGAGGTCGGCCATCGCGGTGTGCAGGTCGTCGCGCCGCTGCCGGCTCCAGCCCACGGTCAGCTCGTCGAAGATCTCCTCCTGCCCGGCATGGGCCTGCCGCAGGGCGGAGCGTCCGGCGGGCGTGACGGACGCCTCGCGGCGGCGGGCGTCCGACGGTGCGGCCGTCGACGCGAGGTAGCCGGCGTCGACCGCGCGCCTGATCAGGCGCGAGGCACCGCTCTGGTCGATGCCGATCTCCTCGGCGACCGCGTTCACCGTCGGTGGGACCGCACGATCGGCCAGTGCGGCCACGGCCTCGGTGACCAGGATCAACCGTCCCTGCTCGGCGGCGGATCCGTCACCCGACGCCGCGCGGCGGGACCAGTGCCGGACGAAGCCGAACAGCAGCCGGCCCGTTCCCCGTCCGGTCATTCGGTCGCGGCCAGCTTGCGGTAGAGGTACGCCAGGTCGAGCGCCGGCCTCAGCTCCGGGAGCCGGAGCGCGGCGGTGACCGTCGCGTTCGCGACGCGGAACACGGTCGCGACGCGCCGGACTGGTCAGCGGCCGCGGGCGTCCACGCGGAGTCTCAGGTCACCGGCGAGATCGACCCGGGAGAGCTCGGTGCGGGAGGTGATACCGAGCTTGGGGTAGACGTTGGCCAGGTGGTGACCGACCGTGCGCGGGCTGATCAGGAGCTGCGCGGCGATCTCCCGGTTCGTCAGGTGGTCGGAGGCGAGCCGCGCGACCCGCAGTTCCTGGGCGGTCAGCCCGGCCGACGATCCGGGCCCGCGGCGGAGGGTCGGGCCGTCGGCCAGGTCCTGCTCGCGCAGCGCCCGCCGACGCAGCGGATCGGCACCGAGACGATCGAACACCGCCGCGGCGGCCGCGAGCTGGCGCCGGGCGTCGGACCGGCGCCGGGCGCGCCGTAGCCACTCGCCGTACAGCATCCGGGTGCGGGCCTGCTCGAACGGATTGCCGGCCGCCTCCGCCAGGTCGAGCGCCGTCCGGTACGACGCCTCGGCCGATTGCCCTCCCCGGATGAGAGCGCTCAGGCGGTGCACGATCGCCTGCGCCCAGGGCGCCCCTGAGTGCCGCGCCCACGCCTGCACCGTCGTGAGCCGGGACTCGGCGAGGTCGAGGCGCCCGACGTGCACCGCGGCCTCGGCGGTGTCCGCGGCGGCGAGCAGCACGAACGTGGGATGGGCGGCGTCGTGGCCGGGCTGGGCCACGGGCATCAGGTGCTCCAGTGCCTCGTCGGGACGCCCGGCGAACAATGCCACCCGGCCGCGGATCCAGTGGACGGAGCTGGTGAAGGCTCGCACCCCCTGCGGGACGGAGATCTCCAGTACGCGTGTCGCGTACTCCTCGACCGTGCGCTCGTCGCCCCGGGCGGCGGCGAGGAGTGCCAGGGAGCCACGGCATTGGGTGGCCACGTGGTCGGCGCCGACCTCGTCGGCGAGGTGCAGGCCGTCGATCGCCGCGGACTCGGCGGCACCCCATTGGCCGGCTGCGAGGTCGAGGACCGCGCCCTGGGAGAGCACCACCGCCAGCGCGGCGAGCTCGTGGCGCTCCCGGAGCGCGGCGGCCTGCACGCGCAGCGCGTCGCGCAGCGGTCCCTCGACGCCCCAGATCTGCACCAGCGGGGCCGGTGGGAGCAGCTCCCACGCGGCCGACACGAGCCGGCCGGTCGTCTCGTGGGCCCGGTCCGGAGTGATCGGGGAGAACTCGCCGGTCTGGTCGTAGCAGGACCAGAGGGCCCGCAACGCCGGTAGCTGCTCGGTCAGCGCGGGGTCGTCGTCGGCTTCCACCGCCAGCAGCCGTTGCAGGGTCTCCTGCTGGAGGTCGGTCCGGCCCGCCGACCATGCGGCGCGGACCGCCACCGAGCCCAGCTGCACCACGTCGCGGGTGCGGGGGGCGACGGACATGTCGCGGGTCAGGTACTGGTGGGCGCGCTCCGGGATGCCGGTGGTGAACTCGAGGATCCCGCGCAGACCGCTGCTGGCCCGGGCGACGTCGGTCCCGCTCTCCAGGCGTTCGGCGTCGTCGAGCAGCTGCCGGGCCGCCTCCGCCTGCCCGGCGTCCCACGCCGCGCGGGCCGCGGCGGCCAACCGGCGTGCGGCCTCGGCCGGAACCTGTGACAGCTCGGCCGCGCGGCGCAGGGCGCGCACGCCGGCGGGGCCCGCCCCGCACCGCAGCGACTTGCCGGCGGCGAGCTCGAGCAGCGCAGCGATCTCCTCGTCCGGTGCGTCGGCCGCGGCGGCCATGTGCCAGGCGCGTTCCTCGATCGCGTCGGTGGGCTGCGCCGCGGCGAGGGCCCGGTGCGCCGCCTGCCGGTCCGGGAACGTGGCGCCCTCGTAGATCGCTGCCGGGATGAGCGGATGCCGGAACTCCACCCGCGACCCCGAGGTACGGATCAGGCCCGAGCGCAGGGCGTCCTCCCAGGCGGACGCGTCGACACCCCGGCCGGTCCCCGCCCGGTCCACGACGAGCCGGTCACCGCGGTCCTCGGCCGCGGCCAGCAGCAGCAGTGCCCTGGCCGGCTCCGGCATGGCCGCGACCCGGTCGCGGAACGCCCGTCGCAACCGGGGACCGATCGGCACCCCGGCGCCCGGGGGGCGCGGCGACGTGTCGTCGGCGGCCGCCCGGTCGAGGGTGGGCAGCTCGTGCAGGGCCAGCGGATTACCCCCGGCCGTCCGGACGGTGTCGTCGATCAGCGCGTCGTCGGCGCCGGGCACCGCGGCGGCGACGAGGGAGCGGGCGTCGTCGTCGGCGAGGCCGCCGATACGGAGGGCGGCCAGACCGTCCCACGGCCCCGACGCGGGATCCTCGTGCCCGGAGAGCAGGACCAGCACCGGGTCGTTCGCGACCCTGCGGGCCAGGAACCCGAGCGCGTGCGCGGACGCCTCGTCGATCCACTGGACGTCGTCCACCACGACGAGCACCGGTCGTTCCGCGGCCAGGTCGGAGACCAGCGACAGCACCGCCGCGCCGATCAGGAAGCGGTTGGCCGTCTCGCCGCTCAATCCCAGCGCCCCGTGCAGGGCCGCGGCCTGCGGTGCGGGGAGCGTGCCCAGCCGGTCCGTGACGGGCCACAGCAGCTCGTGCAGGGCGGCGAACGCCAGTCCGGCCTCCATCCGCGTGCCGCGGCAGCGCAGCACCGTGGCGCAGGGCGCCGCGCCCACCGCATGCTCGAGCAGCGCGGTCTTGCCGATCCCCGGCTCGCCCCACAGCAGCAGCCCGGAGCCCGCGCCGTCCGCCGCCCGCTCCAGCAGCCGGTCCAGCACCGCGGTCTCGGCGCCCCGGCCCAGCAGCTCCATCGTTTGCGCAGTCCCTCCCACGGGGCCACGTGCGACGGCCCGGAGCAGTTATAACAAGCAGCCTGCGGCTCGAACAGGACGCACCGACCGATTGAGCGACGGATTCGGCCCGGGGCCCGCCGCCCGACAATCGGCGGGTGAGTACGCCCCCGTCCGCCGCCGCCCCGTCGTCCACATCCCCCGACTTCACCGGGCTGCGCGCCATGTACGTCAATTGCACGCTGAACCGATCGCCGGGGCGCAGCCACACCCAGGGTGTGATCGACCGGAGTGTGGCGATCATGGAGGCGAACGGCGTCTCGGTGGACCGGATCCGCGCCGTCGACCACGACATCGCCACCGGCGTGCGTCCGGACATGACCCAGTTCGGCTGGGACAGCGACGAATGGCCCGCCCTGCTGGCCCGGATCCTGGCCGCCGACATCCTGGTGATCGGTGGGCCGATCTGGCTGGGCGACAACAGCTCGGTGACCCGCCGGGTGATCGAGCGGCTCTACGGCTACTCGGGTGTGCTCAACGAGCACGGGCAGTACGCCTACTACGGGCGGGTCGCGGGCTGCCTGCTCACCGGCAACGAGGACGGGCTCAAGCACTGCGCGATGAGCATCCTCTACAGCTTGCAGCACATCGGGTTCACCGTCCCGCCGCAGGCCGACGCGGGCTGGATCGGCGAGGTCGGCCCCGGCCCGTCCTATCTCGACGAGGGGTCCGGCGGCCCGGAGAACGACTTCACCAACCGCAACATCACGTTCATGACCTACAACCTGTTGCACACCGCGTCGATGCTCCGGGACGCCGGCGGGTTCCCGGCCTACGGCAACCAGCGCTCGGCCTGGGACGCCGGCGCCCGCCCCGGCCACGCCAATCCCGAGTACCGCTGACGCAGCGGACGACCACCGAGAGAGGACCTCACATGATCGTTGTGACCGACAACCGGGCGGCGAACCGATTCGAGGCCCGCGACGGCGAGACCCTGGCCGGTGTCGCCGAGTACGCGCGCACATCGGAGCTCGTCGCCTTCGTGCACACCGAGGTCGATGCCGCCTTCGCCGGGCAGGGAGTCGGCTCGTTGCTGGCCCGCGAAGGCGTCGCATCGGCACAGGCGGACGGGCTCCGGGTGCTCGCGGTCTGCCCGTTCATCGCCGGCTGGCTGGCCCGCCACCCGGAGCTCGCCCATCTCGAGTACCGGGCCGCCAGCACCGTCACGGACTGATCCGGCCCGCACCGGCGTCGATACTCACGGCCGGGCCCCGGGCCCCGGGCCCCGGGCCCCGGGCCCCGGGCCCCGGGTCGCGACGGCGCCGGTCCGGTGCAACCGTGTGCTGCGGGCCCACCGCATCACCAGGAGGGGATCGAGTTGACCGGGGTGGACAGGCCGGAGCTGCGGATGGGAACGCCCCGCGGGCGCTGGGTGCTGTTCACCACCGTGCTCGGCTCCGGTCTGGCGATGCTCGACGCCACCGTCGTCAACGTCGCGCTGGGGCGGATCGGTGCCGAGTTCGACGCGGGCTTCTCCGGTCTGCAGTGGACGGTCAACGCGTACACGCTGACGCTGGCGTCGCTGATCCTGCTCGGCGGATCGCTGGGCGACCGGTTCGGGCGGCGACGGGTCTTCGTGGTCGGGGTCGTCTGGTTCGCCGTGGCGTCACTGCTCTGCGGGGTGGCGCAGAACATCGAGATGCTCGTCGCGGCCCGTGCGCTGCAGGGCGTCGGCGGGGCGCTGCTGACGCCGGGGAGCCTCGCGATCATCTCGGCGTCGTTCCGGGGCAGCGACCGGGCGGCGGCGGTCGGTGCGTGGTCCGGGCTCGGCGGGATCGCGGGTGCCGTGGGCCCGTTCCTCGGTGGCTGGCTCGTCGAGTGGAGCTGGCGCGCGGTGTTCCTGGTGAACCTGCCGGTCGCCGTGCTCATCGTGGTGGTGGCCGCGCGGCACGTCCCGGAGTCGCGCGATCCCGACGCCGCCCCGCGGCTCGATCTCGCCGGTACGGCGCTGGCGGTGCTGGGGCTGGCCGGGCTGACCTATTCGCTGACCGCGGCCGGTGAGCAGGGGGTGGACACCCTGGTGCTGTCCGTCGGCGTGGCCGGGGTACTGGCGCTGGCCGGTTTCGTGCTGGTCGAGCGCCGCTCGACCCATCCGCTGGTGCCGATGACCTTGTTCCGGAACAGGCAGTTCAGCGCCGCGAACGCGGTGACGTTGATGATCTACGCCGCGCTCGGCGGGCTGTTCGTGCTCCTGGTGCTGCAGCTGCAGATCGTCGTCGGCTTCTCGCCGTTGCAGGCCGGCGCGGCGCTGCTGCCCGTGACCGTGCTCATGCTCGTCTTCTCCGCCGGTGCCGGACGCCTCGGTCAGCGGCTCGGGCCGCGGATCCCGATCACGGCGGGCACCCTGATCGCCGCCGGCGGCCTGGTGCTCATCTCCCGGATCGGAGCGGACGCGTCGTTCGCGGTGGGCGTGCTGGTGCCGGTGATCGTGTTCGGCTGCGGGCTCACGCTCGTGGTGGCGCCGCTGACCTCGACGGTGCTGGACTCGGCGTCGGACCGGCACGCCGGCGTCGCCTCGGGGGTCAACAACGCGATCGCGCGCGCGGCCGGCCTGCTGGCCGTCGCGGTGATCCCGGTGGCGGCCGGGATCACCGGCGAGGACTACACCGATCCGGCCGCGTTCGGCGCCGGCTTCCGGACGGCGATGCTGATCAGTGCCGCCATGATGGTCCTCGCCGCCGTGCTGGCGGCGGCGTTCCTCCGGCGCCCCGGCGCCGAGCCGGACGAGGCGGAGCCGGGAAACCGCATACGGCCCGATTCCTACGCGCAGTGCGCGATCACCGGTCCGCAGATCCACCCCGGTCCCCCGGTCGCGGCTCTGCCTCCCGAGCCGGGAACCGGCCGCGGCGGCGGACCGACCGATTGACCGACCGATGCGGTCGGTAGCGGACTGCTCGACACTGCGTGGATGACCACATCGACGACGGCCTGGCCGAGCCTGCGGGTCTCGGACTGGACGCCCACCCGCGACACCCTGCACATGTGGACACAGATCGTGGGCAAGATCCGCATGGCGCACGCCCCGCTGGTGAACCACTGGTGGCAGGTCGCCCTCTACGTGACCCCGCGCGGGCTGACGACGTCGGCCGTCCCGTACGGCACCGGGGCCTTCGAGATCGAGTTCGACTTCATCGACCACCGGCTCGAGATCCGCAGCAGCGAGAGCGGCACCCGGACCGTCCCGCTCCGGCCGATGCCGGTCGCCGAGTTCTATGCGCAGGTCATGGCCGCGCTCGGCGAGCTCGGCATCGAGGCCACGATCCGGCCGCACCCCAACGAAGTCGATCCGGCGATCCCGTTCGCCTCCGACCACACCCACGATTCCTACGACGGCGAGGCCGTCACCCTGTTCTGGCGCCAGCTGCTGCAGGCGAACCGGGTGATCGGCGAGTTCCGGTCGCACTTCGTGGGCAAGGTCAGCCCGGTGCACTTCTTCTGGGGTGGCATGGACCTCGCCTGCACCCGTTTCTCCGGCCGGGCGGCCCCGCCACACCCGGGTGGGGTGCCCAACTGCGGGGACTGGGTGATGGTCGAGGGCTACTCCCGCGAGCTGTCCAGCTGCGGCTTCTGGCCCGGTGGCGGTGAGGAGGGCGCCTTCTACTCCTACGCCTATCCCGGGCCGGACGGGTTCGCCGAGGCGCCGATCGCCCCCGACGGCGCGTTCTTCAGCTCCGAGTTCCAGCAGTTCCTGCTGCCCTACGAGGTCGCCCGCGCTGCACCCGATCCCGACCGGGCGGTCGCCGAGTTCCTCCGCACCAGCTACGAGGCCGCCGCCGACCTCGGGCACTGGGACCGCATCGCGCTGGAGGACAACCCCCGCCGCTGGCACCGGACCCCCGACGCCTGACCGATCCCGGAGCGCTCCCCGGGCGCCCGACGAGACCGGGCCCCCGGGAGCGACCGTGCACAGCCGCGCCGCGATCCGGCGCACCGTCGCCGGATCGGCGGTGACCGGATCCGCGGCGGCGACATCGCGTTGCCGCCGGTCCGGACCGGCGGCGAGGTGCGAAGTGTTCGGGCTGCGCGCACTACCCTCGGTGGGTGCCCTTCGACGTCCGCCCGGCCGGCTCGTTCGACGACGTCGCGACCATGCTGGGCCCGCGGAAGAACCCCGACGCGAGCGTCTGCTGGTGCCTGTCGCACCGACTCCCCGCAGCACGGCACCGGTCGCTGGTGGGGCGGGCCCGCGGCGCCTACGTCCGGGAGCTGACCGAACGCGATGTGGCGCCGGGAGTGCTCGCCTACGACGGTGACGACGTCGTGGGCTGGGCGGCGGTCGCACCGCGGGCGGAGCTGCCGTTCGCCCGTTCCCGCACGATCCCGCGGGTCGACGATCTCGCCGTCTGGTCGGTCTGGTGCTTCCGGGTCCGCGCCGGTCACCGCGGCCGCGGGATCGCGCACGCCCTGCTCGACGGCGCGGTCGGGTTCGCGCGCGGGCACGGCGCGCCCGCGATCGAGGGCTACCCGGTCGACAACGGCGGGGAGAAGGTCGACCTGACGATGGCCTACGTCGGTACCCGGGCGTTGTTCGAGGCGGCCGGGTTCACCATGGCGTCGCCGACGTCGGGGGTGTCCGGCGGGTTCCCGCGGGTGGTCATGCGGTTGCCGCTGCCGGGCTGAGCGAGGCGATCGGCTCCGGCCGGCTCACCGGCCGGTGGGGGGCCGCCCGCACCGCAGGGCGGCCTCGACGGCGGTGCCGATCCGGCGCAATGCGGCCAGGTCCTCGGGTTCGAGCCGGTCGATCAGGTATTCGCGGACCGCGGCGACGTGACGGGGGGCGGCCGCCTCGACGGCGCGCATCCCGGGGTCGGTCAGGGTCGCGGTGGTCCGCCTGCCGGATCCGGGCACCCGGGCCCGGCTGAGCAGGCCGCGGCTCTCCAGGCGCCCGGCGACGTGCGACAGCCGCGACAGCGACGCCGCTGTCCGGGTGGCGAGGTCGTTCATGCGCATCGTCCGGTCCGGCTCCTCGGACAGTACCGAGAGCACCATGTACTCGAAGAACGACAGCTCGCTCTCGCGCCGCATCCGCGCGTCCAGGGCGGCCGGCAGGCTGATCATGAGGGCCGAGTTCGCCAGCCACGCGCCGAGCTCGTCGTCGTTCAGCCACCGGGTTGCCGGGATCGCGTCATCCTGCTCCGCCGTGTCGGTCACGAGCGCATGCTAGCCGACTTGTTGACACTTCAAGTCCGCGGGTGTACATGGTGAAGTATCAAGTTCGAGGGCGGTCGTCCGGAGGGAAGAGCAGATGCGGAGAACTGTGCGGCGGACGAGGTCCGGCTCACCGCTGCGCAGTTTCGTTCGGCTCGACGAGCTGGTCCCTGCCTCCGGTGACCGCCATCGGGAGTCCGACGCGGCATCCATCGACCGGTGAGCCGACCCTCGGGTGGGGCTCCCCGGCAGGACCGGCGGATCAGGTCTCGGCGTCCTCCGGCCCCCGGAGCCGGGTTCCGCTGACCCGGGAGCGTGGCAGTCGCCCCGCCCGCGAATACCCGCTCATGCGATCCCCGGTGACGACCACGTCGAAATGCAGGTGGAGCCGGATGGGCCACCGGACCGCCTGGTTCCAGCCGGCCCGGAGTCCGTCGGGGTCCTGATCGAGCTCCACGTCGGTGACCGGCACGGTCTCGCGACTGCTGGTCGCGGTCCCGGACAGCGCTCCCGCCGTGCGCGTGAACTCGTAGGTCGTGTCCAGGGTCCCGATCGGGGTCACGACGGAGACCTCCCAGGTGCCCAGCAGGGTGGCACCGTCCACCGGGCTCACCACGCCACCGGCTCGCGGCCGCGGTCGGCCCACACCACACCGCGGCGCTCGTACTCGAAGAGCCGTTCCACCGCGTGCGCGATGCGGGGCCCGTACATCCGGTCGAGCAGGTGCAGGCCCAGATCCAGGCCCGAGGTCACACCACCCGCGGTGATCAGGTCGCCGTCGTCGACGACGCGGGCCGCGACGACCTCGACCCCGGTCGCATCGAGGAGATCGATGCCCAGCGCGTTCGTCGTCGCCCGACGCCCCTCGATCAGCCCGGCCATCGCGAGCGCCAGTGAGCCGCCACAGACCGTCGCGACCAGCACCTCCGGCTCGGTCAGCGCGCGGCGCATCAGGGGTGCCAACTCCGTCCGGCCCACCCGGGCGAGGAGCACCGGGATCGTCTCGTCACCGGCGTCGGGGTCGCCCTCGACGGGGCCGGACGCCCCCGGGACGACGACGACCCCCGGGCGCACGGGATCGAGTGCCCCGGTCGCCCGCAGGGTGAGGCCGGGGGTGCCGCTGACCACCTCGCGCGGTCCCTCGGCGGCCACCAGCTCGACGGTCAGGTCGCCACCTGCCGCCGCACCGCCCGCAACGAGAACCTCGAAGGGCGCGACGACGTCGAGCGGATCGAAACCGTCGAACAGAACGAATTGTGCGTGCACGTTCCACGTCCTTTCCTCCCGGCCCGCCGTTCCGGCCGACCGGCGTGCGATAATGGCGAACCCCACAGTTGTTGCGGAGATGAATGTCGGACGACACCGGCGGGCGGCCTCCTGAGCCCCATGCGGCCTTCCTCGTCATGGCCCTCGGGCGCCGGATCCGGGAGGCGACGGAGAAGCGGCTGCGTGCCCGCGATCTGTCGATGCGTCATCTCGCGGCCCTCGGTCACCTGAGTCGCGATCCGGGCTGCTCGTACAGCGAGCTGGCCCGCCGGGCCGGTGTCACGGCGCAGAGCATGCAGGCCACGTTGGTGCAGCTGGAGAAGCTGCAGGCGGTGGAACGCCGCACTCCGGCCGGGCGCGGCCGCCGGGCCCGGCTGCACGTCACGGTGATCGGGGAGGAGCTGGCCGCGTGGGGCCGGTCGGTGCTGGCCGATCTCGACGACGAGTTCTTCGGGCACGTTCCGGAGGAACTGCGGAGCACCGTCACCGGTGTTCTTCTGGGGGTATTCGCCGGCGGCGTCGACGATCGGGTTCCGGAAACCGGGTGAGTCCGACCGGAGTGCGGAGTGCGTCATTGTGCCGGTCGTCGTGATCAGGCTTTCGGCGGAGGCGTGAACTCTGCCTTCGGTACCGGCACGCGAGCCCGCGCGACCGCCCCCGGTGTCGAGCACGCGGGAGTCCGGGAGCCGGACGGCGGCTGCGGGCCGATGAAGCATGGGGCCTCCACGAGTTTCAGTCAGACTGTAACATCTGGGCGGTAAGTTCCAGGCAGGCTGTAAGTCGGCCGGAATCGCGGAGGTCGGAAGGACGTGCGATGGGAAAGGTGCTGCTCAGCCTGCACGTGGTGGCGGCGATCATTCTGATCGGACCGGTGACCGTCGCCGTCAGCCTCTTCCCCCGGTACGCGGGCGTGGCCCTCGGAACCGGCGGGGCGAAGGCGACCGGGGTGCCGGTACTGCTGCACCGGATCAGCCGCGTCTACTCGGTCGCGGGCCTGAGTGTCCCGGTCCTCGGAATCGCGCTGGCGGTGCAGATGGGCGTGCTGGGCGACCCCTGGGTGGTGGTGTCGCTGGTCCTGACCGTGGCCGCCGGTCTGGTGCTGGCACTGGTCGTGCTGCCAGAACAGCAGAAGGCGATGGATCTCATCGCCGATCCGGATCGGGGGCCCATCGACACGGGCGGATGGGCCGGGCGCGCACGGCGGCTCAGTGCGGCGTCGGGGGTCTTCGGGCTGCTGTGGGTGGTGGTCGTGGTGCTCATGGTCGTCCGGCCCGGCTCGACGACGGGGGTCTGAGCGTGCCCGGGATCTCCCGCGACGCCACGGCGGAACGAGGCTGGCTGGCCGTTGCCTCGGTGGTCGAGACGGTGTCGCTGGCCCTGCTGCTGCTCAACCTGGCAACCGTGCACCTGCCCGGGGTCGCGTCCGTCCTCGGTCCGGTGCACGGCCTGGCCTACCTGGTCACCATTGCCGTCACCTGCCTGATGCCGACGACCGTCGCCACCCGGCTGCTCTCGGCCGTCCCGGCCGTCGGCGGGCTGCTGGTGCTGCGCCGGACGCGCAGCTCGGTGCTGTGAACCACCGTGTACGCCACACGGTCGCGGGTCTCCGATGAGGTCGAGGTCGCCGCCCGCAGACGGGCCGCTATCCCCGGTCCGCCGGCAGGAATACCGTCGAGAGGATGCGTCGGGTCCGTTCGTCGGCGGGTGAGTGCTCCAGGAACGGTGCGAACGCCTCGGTGATCCGCTCCTGGAGCTCGGCGAGCTCCTCGTCGGACAGCCACAGCGCGGCCTGTCGGAAGCTCACCCCGTCCCGCACGGGATCGACGTCGTCGTTCGCGAGGTAGCGGTCGAAGTCTCCGGCCAGGCCGGCGAGGTACACGGTGAACATGGTCCGTAGCCGGTCGCGGTCGGGTGCGGTGTTGTCGCCGTCGGCGGCGGCGGTGTTCAGCTCGTAGGTCCGTTCCACCGCTCCCCGGATACGTCGTTCGCCGGTCACGTGCAGGACGTCGGCCTGCACCAGGACCGCGACGTGCCGGTACAGGGTCGTCGTCGGCACGTCCGGGAGTCGTTGCGCGAGCTGCGCGGTCGTGAGTGGGCGGCCGATGAGGTTCTGCACGATGCGCCAGCGCACCGGCTGATGCAGGAGATCGGCCAGTGAGTGCGTCGGTGGCACTGGTCCTCCATTTCCAAATCTGGTATCAATAGCAGAAGTGGGAACAGTCTAGGGGGGATCATGGTGAGCATCCATGTCGGTGACGATGCGATCACGGTGCGGCTCTCCGCGGTCGAACGGCTCTTCAGCGGCGGGCGCGCGGAACTGGTGGTGCCACTGGCCGCGGTGTGCGCAGCCGACTACGTGGAGCGACCCACCCGGGCCTCGGTCACCGGTGTCGGACAGGCGGGCCTGGTGGTCACCGGAGTCGTCAAGATCGGCCGCTGGGGCGTGGGAAGTCCGGTCAGCCGGTTCGTGAGTGCCCGCCGTCGGATCCCGGCCGTGCGCATCGTGGTCGACGAGGACTTCCGTCGGCAGTTCGGCTACGACGAGCTGGTGGTCAGTACTCCGGATGCCGCCGCGGTCACGGCCGCGCTGGCCGTGCCGGGTGATCCCACGCAGCCCCGGGGGCCCGCTGCCGGATCACCGGAGCCGGGCCGGGCTGACGGCGGGACGGGTCGCCCCGGGCCGTGCCGGTGTTCGAGCCGGCAGGGGCGCCGTCCGGTGACGTGGTGGTGCCGGTGACCGTCGCGGCCGGCCGGGCATCCACCCCGCCGCACGCCGCAGGTCCGAGGCCTGAGCCGGTGGCTGGCATGTCAGATCTGACCGACCGGATGGCGGGATGGGATACTACGGCCCCGGCGCACCCGGAACCGCCGAGTCGCCCGGAGCAGAGGTGGTGATGCTGGTGAGCGTGTCGCGACTCGTCACGGAGTCACTGGCGGACCGGGTCTACCGGGTGCTGCGCGAGGAGATCACGCACGGCAGGCTCGCCCAGGGCGAGCGGCTGGACGTCACCGCGATCAGCGAGACGATGGGGGTCTCGAAGACTCCGCTGCGCGAGGCCCTGGGGCGCCTGGAGACGGACCAGCTCGTGATCACCCGTCCGCGGTCGGGCACCTTCGTCGCCCGGATCACCGCCGAGGACATCGCCGAGATGTGCGGCATGCGCAAGGCCATCGAGTGGTTCGCGACCTTCGAGGCGACCCACCGCATGCCCGACCGGGTCAAGCTCGAACTGCGCGAGGAGATCGAGCAGGCCGACCGGGCGATGGCCGACGGTGACTACCAGCCGTTCTTCACCTCGGACATGAACCTGCACCGCACGATCATCGAGCATGCCGGCAACACCAGGATGATCGCCGTGCGGGACAGCATCGAGGCCTACGTGGAGTGGCTGCGGATCGCCGGCGCCACCGGGATCGGGCGCACCGGGGGAGCGGCCGCGCGCCATCACGAGATCATCACCGCCATGATCGACGGTGACGCGGAGAAGGCGCAGCAGGCCGCCGTCGTGCACATCGACGAGGTCCGGGACTGGACACTCGAGGACTTCCACGCCATGCGGCAGTCGGTCGCGACCTGAGCCTCCTCCCGGCCCGGCGGCGAGGAGGAGGCTCAGCGCTCAGACCGTCGGGGCACCGTCCAGCCGGCGCGGACCCTCGGCACCGTCGCGCAGCTCGGCCGGCAGCAGCGCGTCCGGGACACTCTGGAACGCCACCGGGCGCAGGAACCGCTCCGCGGCCGCGGTGCCGACCGATGTATGTAGCGGCGCGGTGCTGGACGGGTACGGGCCACCGTGGTGCTGTGCGTCGCTGACGGTCACCCCGGTGGGCCAGCCGTTCCAGATCACCCGGCCGGCGTGCTCGGCGAGCCGGGCGATCACCTCGCCGGCGTCCGGATCGTCGGCGGCGCCCTGCACCGTGCCGGTGAGCTGGCCCCCGACGACGTCGAGCACGGCGAGCGCCTGATCGATCCCGGCATAACCGACGACCAGGGCCGCCGGCCCGAATACCTCCTGCCCGAGGAGCTCGGGCCGGGCGAGCACGGCATCGGCGTCGGTGCGGAACAGGACCGGCCCGCCGGAGCCGAGGTCGCCGCGCACGACCTCCGCCGCCCCGGCCATCTCCTCGGCCGCGGTGCGGTATGCCGAGGAGATGCGCTCGTTGAGCATCGGGCCCGCCGACAGCTCGGGGACTGCGTCGAGGAAGGCGTCCGCGTCCGGTACCAGCACCACGCCGGGCTTGGTGCAGAACTGCCCGGATCCGAGCACCATCGATCCCGCGAACCCGGTCGCGATCTCGCCGGCCCGCTCGGCCCACGCCGCCGGGGTCACGACGACCGGATTGGTGGAGCCGAGCTCGCCGTAGAACGGGATGGGATCCGGACGCCGCGCGGCGAGATCGAACAACGCCCGCCCGCCGCGGGTGGATCCGGTGAAGCCGACGGCCCGGATGCGCGGGTCCTGCACCGCGTCCGCCCCGGCCTGTTCACCCTCGATCAGCGCGAACACGCCCTCGGGGAAGGCTGCGGCGACCAGCTCGGCGGTCCGCCGGGACAGCTCCGGGTGACCGGGGTGCGCCTTGACCACGACCGGGCATCCCGCGGCGAGCGCGGAGACCGTGTCCCCGCCGAACACCGAGAACGCGAAAGGGAAATTGCTCGCCGCGAAGACCAGGACCGGTCCGATCGGCACCTGCGTCCGTCGCACGTCGGGACGGGCCCCCATCGGCCAGTCCGGATCGGCGTGGTCGATCCGCACGTCGTGCAGCAGGCCGGCCTCCAGCCGGTCGGCGAACAGCCGTGCCTGGAAGGTGGTGCGGGCGAGCTCACCGGTCAATCGGGCCTCGGGAAGGCGGGTCTCCGCCATCGCGATCGGGACCAGCTCGCCGGCGGCGGCGTCGAGGGCGTCGGCGGCGGCGCGCAGCCGGACCGCCCGCTCTCCGGGGGCGGTCCGGGCGGTCGCGCGGGCGGTGTCGGCCGCTCCCGCGAGGGCCTGTTCGAGAGGGGTCGGAATCTCGGTCACTCGGGTCCTTCCCGCGCCCTCACCGGGAGGGCAAGGTGGTGTCGGTGATGTCGGTGTGTCGCGTCGTCGGAGCGGGCGGGATCGGCCCGCGCGGGGCCGGTTCCGGACGCCCGGCAGAGCTTGTGCAACCGCTGACGTCTGATATTTTAGCGCCCGGTCGTGCGGGTGATCGGCACCCCGGGGAGCATGCGCTGCCGTCGACCACCGCCACCCGCGTCCCCTGGGCGCCCCACGGTCGATCCGACCACCCTCCATCACCTCCGGGAGAACGCCTGATGAGCCTGCCCTTCCATCCGCACGACGGTGACCCGGTGCCGCCCGCGCTCCGCGGGTTCGCCAGGGCCCACGCGGATCTCGTCGAGTTGCACGAATCCCCGGCTCACCTGGTCGCGCGCCACCGGCATCCGGACCGCCGGGTCGGCCTGGTGTCCGGTGGCGGCTCGGGGCACGAGCCGCTGCACGGCGGGTTCCTCGGGCGCGGGATGCTCGATGCCGTCGCGCCGGGCAAGGTGTTCGCCTCCCCGCACAACCGGCAGGTCCTGGAGGCCTCCCGGGCCGCCGCGGGCCCCGGCGGCGTCGTGCACGTGGTGAAGAACTACACCGGCGACCGGATCAACTTCGGGATCGCCGCGGAACGGCTGCGGATGGACGGGGTGGAGGTTCGTCGCGTCCTGGTCGACGACGATCTCGCCACCGAGTCCGCCGAGACCGCCACCGGCCGCCGCGGCACCGGCGCGACCGTCGTCGTCGAGAAGATCCTCGGCGGCGCCGCCGATGCCGGACTCGGGCTCGACGAGCTCGCCGAGCTCGGCTCGGCCGTCGCCGGGGCCTCGCGCAGCCTCGCGGTCGCCTCCCGGGCCCAGACCTCGATGCACACCGGTGAGCCGTCGTTCGACCTGCGCCCGGACGAGCTCGAGTACGGCGTCGGGATCCACGGCGAGCGCGCGCAGCGATCGATCACCCGTCCCGCCACCGAGGAGCTCGTCGAGCAGATGCTCGGCGAGCTCGTCGACGCGCTGCCCGGCGACGGGGACCAGGTGATCACCGTGGTCAACGGCCTCGGCGGCGCCACCCTGCTGGAGCTCTACGGACTGCACGAGCTGGTCGCCGAGGGGCTGGAGCGGCGCGGTCTGGCGACGGCCGGGCAGCTCGTCGGCACGCTGGTGCCCGCCCTGGACATGACCGGGTTCTCGATCTCCCTCACCCGTACCCCCGCCGCGTGGCTGCCCTGGTGGAACGCCCCGGCCACGACCCCCGCACTGACGATCGACCGCCAGGAGGCGACCCCGTGACGTTCGACCAGGAGGCGGTGCTGCGCGCCTACGCGACGGCCGCTGAGCACGGCCACGCCCGGCTGACCGCGCTCGACCAGCGCAGCGGCGACGGGGACTTCGGCGACAACCTGCGTGGTGGGCTGCGCGAGGCCGTCGCCCGGTTCGATGCCGGGAGCGGTGAGACCGCGTTCGGCGCGCTCGGGGCGGTGTTCCTCGACGAGGTCGGTGGGACGAGCGGGCCGCTGCTGGGCCTGCTGTTCACCGAGATCGGCCATGCGCTCGCCGCCGGCGATGATCCGGTCGCGGCGTTCGGCGCCGGGGCCCGGGCAGGCCTGGACGCGATCCAGCGGGTGGGGGAGGCGCAGGTCGGCGACCGCACGCTGGTCGATGCACTGGCCCCCGCCGTCGAGGCGTTGCCCGGCGGGTTCGCCGCCGGTGCACGGGCCGCCGCCGAGGGCGCCCGGCAGACCGCCGAGCTGCGGGCCCGGATGGGCCGCGCCAGCTACGTCGGCGACCGTGCGATGGGGGAACCGGACCCGGGCGCGGTCGGGATCGCGTTGCTGTTCCGGGCCGCGGCCGAGGTGGCCGAACCGGATGCCGAGCTCCCGACGGTGCTCTGAGCAGGGGACCGTCCCCGGGATCCGGCCGGGCCGCTCCGATCGTGGACGCCCGGCCGGACCCACGGCCCGCCCGCCGACGAGGCCCGGGCCGGGCCACGGGTACAACTAGGATCGCGTCGTCCGGCGGGAGGGAGCGCATCGGTGGCGAGCATTCGTGACGTGGCACGGGTCGCGGGTGTGTCCACCGCGACCGTGGTGCGGGTGCTCAACGGTGGCGCGACGGTCAGCCCCGATCGCACCGAACGGGTGCTGCGCGCGGTGCAGGAGCTCGACTACGTCAGCAACGGCGTGGCGGCGAGCCTGTCCCGCGGCCGGACGCAGCTGCTGGGTCTGCTGGTCTCCGACATCGCCAATCCGTTCACCGGACAGGTCGCCCGCGGCCTGGAGGACGAGGCGGTCCGGCACGGCTACCAGGTGCTGATCTCCAGTTCGGACTTCGACCCGGATCGCGAGGCGCAGATCCTCGAGTCGTTCGCCCGCCGAACCGTCGACGCCGCCGCGCTGCTCTCCACGAGCGAGGCCGCCCAGGGGGTGCACCGGCTGCTGCGCAACGAGATCCCGACGGTGCTGATCGACCGGCGTCCGCCGGACCTGCCGAGTGTCCCGCTGGTCCGCACGGACAGCCTCTCCGCCGCGCGGGAGGCGGTCCGCCATCTCATCGATCTCGGGCACACCGATCTGGGCATGATTGCCGGGCCCTCCGGGATGGCCACGGCGTCGCAACGGCTCGCGGGGTTCCGCGCAGCCTGTGCCGACGCCGGCCTGCACGTGCGTCCGGAGTGCGTGCGGGAGGGCTTCCTCGGCGTCGACGGTGGTCACCGGGCGATGCTCGAGGTGCTCGACCTGCCGGTCCGGCCGACGGCGGTGTTCTCGTTCAACAACGTGCTCGCGATCGGCGCGCTCGGCGCGTTGCGCGAGCGCGGGGTGCGGCTGCCCGGCGAGCTGTCGCTGATCACCTTCGACGACACCGACCTGTTCCCGTTCGTCGATCCACCGCTCACCGCGATCGCCCAGCCCGCCTACGAGATCGGTGCCGCGGCGGGCCGGATCCTGTTCGAGGAGCTGGCGGGGGCATCGCATCCGGCCGCCGGCCGGGATGTCGTGCTGCCGACGGAACTGCGCATCCGGAACTCGTGCGCGGCGCCCGCCGGAGTGAGCTGACCAACTCTTGACACGCATCCGGCGGCCCGTCAGGCTAACGATGTTACCGGTTACATTTCACCGGCACGGCCGTCCCGGAACTCTGTCCGACGGCCTTGGGCCGCGGACATCCCCCGCATGTCAACCCCATCGGAAGAGGCTTTTCGACGATGACCCTCGACATCCACGGCATCATTCCCCCGCTCGTCAGCCCGTTCACCGTCGACGAGCAGCCCGATCTCGACGCCCTGCGGGCCGAGGTTCGCTACCACCTCGATCTCGGTGTGCACGGCCTGTGCGTCACCGGCAGCACCGGTGACGGCCAGATGCTGTCGCTGGAGGACTCGGTGGCCATCGCCCGGGCGACCGTCGAGGAGACGGCGGGCCGGGTCCCGGTGATCGCCGGCATCATCCAGGACAGCACCAAGGAGGTCATCCGCTACGGCAAGGCGATCGCCGAGACCGGTGTGGACGCGCTGCAGGTGACCCCGGTGCACTACCTGTTCCAGCCCGACGAGGACACCACCGTCGCCTACTACCGCCGGATCGCCGACGAGACCGCGCTGCCGATCGTCGTCTACAACGTCATCCCCTACGCCCTGATCCCGGCCACCACGGTCGCTCGGGTCATGAACGAGATCCCCGCCGTGATCGGCGTCAAGCAGTCCGGCGGCAACATCCACCAGCTCGCCGATCTGCTGCACATGAACCCCGAGGGCGGCAAGGTCTTCACCGCCGTCGACGACCTGCTCTTCCCCAGCTACCTGATGGGCGCCCAGGGCGCGATCAGTGCGACCCTGACCGTCGTCCCCGAGCTGTGCATGGCGCAGTGGGACGCCGTGCAGCGTGGTGACCTCGCCGCCGCACTGGAGCTGCACAACAAGCAGCTGCCGGTCTGGCGGGCGATCGACGGCCCGAACATGACCGCCCGGATCAAGGCGGCACTGGCTCTGCAGGGTCGCGACGGCGGTGCGAGCCTGTCCCCGCTGACCCCGGTCAGCGACGCCGAGCGCGAGGCCCTGCGGGCCGCGCTGCTGGCTGCGGACGTCAAGCTCGCCGCCTGAGATCCGGCGGGTGGGGCGGGGCCGAGTGGCCCCGTCCCCTCGCGTCACTCCCACGACGACGTGCGACGGAGGGCTCGGTCCGATGAGGACGATCGGCGAGGTCGCGGCCGAGCGCGTATCCACCGGCTCAGCCCGGCGGGGCCGCACCCGCGCCGTCCAGTACGACGCGGCGGGCGGCGCCCCGGAAGCCCTCGAGGCGTTCGAGGAACATCTCGGCCGCCCGGATCCCCAGCTCCCGGGGTCGCAGCGGCACCTGCACCAGTCCGGACACGTCCGTCGTGGCGAACGGGAGGTCGCCGATGACGGCGACCTCGGGCCGGGTGGCGCCGCCGGGAGCGGCGGCCATCGCCTGCAGTGCCCCGATGGCGACCATGTTGTTGGTCGCGAGCACGGCGTCCGGCCACGGGGTGACGCGCAGGAGGTCCTCGGTGGCCCGCCGGCCGCCGTCGACCCGGAAGTTCGCGTGCCGCAGGAACTCCGGCGACGCGTCCAATCCGGACTCGGTCAGGGCGGCCCGCCAGCCGATCTCCCGGTCACGGGCGGTGCCCATGCCGCGGGGGCCGGAGATGCAGGCGATCCGCCGGCATCCCCGGGCGATGAGCCGGTGCGTCGCCTCCCGTCCCAGTGCGACGTTGTCGAACCCGACCTGATCGACGTCGGCCTCGATCGACCGGTCGATCACCACGACGGTGGCGCGCTTGCGGGCGAGGCCGCCCAGCGACAGATCGGACGCCGCCGGGGCCACGATCGCGCCCGCCATGTTCTCGCTCGCGGCGATCGCGAGGTAACGGCTCTCCTTCTGCACGTCGTCGTCGCTGTTGCACAGCACGACCGACAGCCCGGCACGGCGCGCGGTGTCCTCGACCCCGCGTGCGACGGCGGTGAAGAACGGGTTCTCGACGTCGGGCACGACGAGCGCGAGCAGGTCGCTGTAGCGGCGGCGCAGGGAGCGGGCGGTCCGGTCGAGCTCGTAGTCGAGCGCGGCCGCGGCCGCGCGGACCGCCTCGGCGGAGTCCGGCCGGACCGGCTTTCCGGCCAGCACCCGGGACACCGTGGCCGTCGAGACACCCGCACGTGCCGCAACCTCGGCCATCGTCGCCATTCCCACCTCCACGCCCGCCGTGGCAGGCATCCGACACCCGATAGTCACCGACCGGGCACGTCACCCGGTCGGGTGGTTCGATCAACTGTAATCGATTACAGTAACGTTCCCCGCCTTCACTCCGAAAGGACGGCTCAATGATGCGCACCGGGCGTACCGCCGCTGCGGGCCTGCTCGCAGCCCTGACCCTCACCCTCGCCTCCTGTGCTCAGACCCCCGGTTCCGGTGGTGGTGAAGCCGACGGTGACTACCCGAGCAAGCCGGTCTCGATGGTCGTGGCCTGGAGTGCAGGCGGTGGCACCGACATCATGACCAGGGCCTTCACCCAGTCCGCTGCCGAGCACCTCGGGCAGCAGATGAATGTCGTCAACAAGCCCGGCAGCTCCGGCGCGATCGGCTGGGGCGAGATCGCCCGCTCGACCGCCGCCGACGGCTACACGCTCTCGATCGTCTCCCCGGAGATCTCCTTCCTGCGTGAGCAGGGGCTCTACGACTTCGGGCTGGAGGACTTCACCCTCATCACGATGATCAACCAGGACCCTGCCGCCCTCGCGGTGCGTGCGGACGCCCCGTGGGACACCGTCGAGGAGTTCGTGACGGCCGCGAAGGCCGAGCCCGCCGGACTGAGCATCGGCAACTCCGGGCCCGGGCTGGCCTGGGACCTGGCCACCGCTGCCATCGAGCGTGAGGCGGACATCGAGGTCACCCGGGTGCCCTACGACGGTGCCGCGGCCGCGGCCCAGGCCGTTCTCGGCGGTGATCTCGACGCGATGTCGTTCTCCATCGGCGAGGTCTCGGCCCAGGTGGCCGCCGGTGAGATGAAGGTGCTCGGCGTCGCGTCCGCGGAGCGTCTGGAGACGCTCCCGGAGCTCCCGACCTTCACCGAGCAGGGCTACGACGTCGAGATCGGCACCTTCCGCGGGGTGGCCGGGCCGGCCGGTATGGACCCGGCCGTGGTCTCCACCCTGAACGACGCGTTCGTCGCGATGGCCGACGAGCCCGGCTTCGTCGACGTGATGAACTCCAACAGCTTCGGTATCGACGTCCGGCCGACCGCGGAGTTCCAGCAGTTCTTCGAGGAGTCCTCGGAGCTCTACGTCGACCTGTTGCAGGACGGCTCCGGTGCCACGTCCTGACGAGCTCCCCGAGGCGGTCGAGCACCCGGCCGGGACCGGGGCAGGGATCGGAGCCGAGCCCGCCCCGCCCACGGGTGGGCGGGTCCCCGTGTTCGTCGTCGTCGCGATCCTGGTCGTGGCCTCGGTGGCGATCGGCATCGAGGCCCCGGGCTACCGGCCGGGCGCGGGCGGCGAGCCCGGACCGGCGGCGGTGCCGCTGCTGCTCGCCGGGCTGATGCTTCTCGTCGCCGCGTTGCTGGTGGTCGCCGAGCTGCGCACCGAACGCCCGCAGGGCGCCGGCGGTGTCCTGCCGCCCACCCCGGTCCTGCTGACGGTCGGGGCGTTGCTGGCTGCGTACGTGCTGCTGCCCCTGCTCGGCTTCTTCCTGGTCTTCACCGGATTGCTCACGGTGCTCGGATTCCTCAGCGGGGCCCGTACCTGGTGGAGCCCGCTGCTGGTCGGCGCCGTCAGCAGCTGGGTGGCGCTGCTGCTGTTCGGCCGAGGATTCGCCGTCCCGCTGCCGGTGGGACCGATCGATCTGCTGCTGGGGGGCTGATGGACCTCATCGCGCCGCTCCTCGGCGGATTCGTATCGCTGTTCACCTCGCCGATGGTGCTCGGGGCGCTGGTCGCCGCCGTGACCGCCGGGCTCGTGATCGGCGCGCTGCCCGGCCTCACCGCCACCATGGGCATGGCCCTGTTCCTGCCGTTCACGTTCCTGATGCCCCCCGAGGTGGGTCTCTCGGCGATGGTCGGCATCTTCGCCGGTGGCATCGCCGGTGGCGCCATCCCCGCGATCCTGCTCAACGTGCCGGGGACCCCGGCGTCGGCGGCGACCGCGCTCGAGGGTTATCCGATGTCGCGAGCCGGGCACGGCCGCGAAGCACTCAACATCGCGATGCTGGCCGGGGCCGTCGGCGGCATGGTGTCCGGCCTGCTGATGGCCGTGCTCGCGCCGACCATCGCCCGGGTCGCACTGAACTTCCAGGCCCCGGAGTTCTTCGTACTCGCCGTCTACGGCCTGACGATCATCTCCGCGGTGTCCGGCAAGTCGCTGATCAAGGGGTATGCGGCCGGGCTGCTCGGACTCGTGCTCGGCGTGATCGGACTCGACCCGGTCTCCGGGCAGCTGCGGCTGACGATGGGGTCCGACGAGCTCTACGGCGGGATCTCGCTGATCCCGGTGCTGATCGGCGTCTTCGGCGTCACACAGGTGCTCGTCATGATCGCCGACCGGGGCGGGACGCAGCGCCTGCCCGAGATCCGCGGTCCACGGTGGATCTCGCGGCAGAACCTGCGCGACACCGCCCCGACGATGGCGCGCGGATCGGTGATCGGCTCGATCGTCGGTGCGATCCCCGGCACCGGCACCGACATCGGCGCCTTCCTCGCCTACTCCGACGCCAAGCGCCGGAACCGGGGCCGCGTCCCGTTCGGGAAGGGCAACCCCACCGGTGTCGCGGGTCCGGAGTCGGCGAACAACGGCGTCGTCGGTGGCGCGATGATCCCGACCTTCACCCTGGGCATCCCGGGGGAGGCCGGCACCGCCGTGCTGCTCGGTGGGCTGCTCGTGCACGGCCTGACCCCGGGGCCCGACCTGTTCACTGGGCCGCAGTCGGGCATCGTCTACACGATCTTCGCCAGCTTCATCCTGTCGGCGCTGCTGGTGCTGGTGGTGGGGACGACGGCCGTCCGGGCCTTCTCGCACGTCGTGCGGATTCCGCCGCACGTGCTCATCCCGATCATCGCTCTGCTCTGCCTGATGGGCGCCTACGCGATCGACAACCGGTTCACCGACGTGCTCGTCGCGGTCGTGTTCGGGGTGCTCGGTTATCTGATGGTGCGCAACGACTTCCCGGTCTCTCCGCTGATCCTGGGGCTGATCCTCGGGCCGATGGCGGAGGTGAACTTCCGTCGGGCGATGACGATCACCCACGGCGACTGGACGGTGTTCTTCACCCGCCCGGCGTCACTGTTGTTCTGGGCGCTGATCGTGCTCACGCTCTTCTGGGTGTGGCGATCGGGCCGCAAGGAACGCCGGCAGACCGAAGCGGTTGCCGCGCAACACGACTGACGGGTGCGGCCGGGGTGGCACCGGGGGCGGTCGGGTGCCCCCCGGTGCCACCTCGTCCCGGGCGTGGCCGGAGCGGGCCGCACTCCGGGTACCGGGACCGACGGCTCCGTCCACTACGACTTCGGTCGGGTGGATCGAGCCGCACGACCGATCCCGGGCGCCGGGAGGTGGCTCTACCGTCGGCCGCATGTCTGGATCTCGTGCGCCGTTGAGCGCCCGGCCGTCGCCGACACCGGCCTCGGAACGTCTGCTCGCCCCGGACCTCGCGCGGGGGATGATGCTGCTGCTCATCGCCCTCGCCCACTCGCGGATGCTGCACGCCGGCGGCAACTCGCTGACCACGCCCGCCGGGGGCGGCCCGGTCGACGTCGCCGTGCAGTGGCTGCTGACGTCGTTCGTGGACGGTCGATCCGCGCCGCTGTTCGGGCTGCTCTTCGGCTACGGGCTGGTGCAGATGACCCGGCGGCTCACCGGCCCCGACGGTGACCCGGCAGGGGCCCGGCGGTTGATCCGCCGGCGCGGAGCCTGGCTGGTCGTGTTCGGGATCGCGCACGTCGTGCTGCTCTACGCCGGTGACGTGATCGGTGCCTACGGCGCGTTCGCCGTGATGTTCGCCGGGGCGGTGACCTGGCCCGGCCGTCGGCTGTGGGTGGTCACCGCGATCACCCTTGCGATCGGTGCGCTGGCCATCGCCCTGCTCCAGATGGTGGCCGGACCCGACACACCGCTCGCGGTCGGGCCCACCCTCCTCGACAGCGCGGCCCTGCGTGCGATGGCACTGCCGGTGCTGCCGATCTCGGCGCTGTCGGTGGCGCCGTCGGTGTTGCTCGGGGTCTGGGCCGGCCGGCTGCGCCCGCTGGAGGACCCCGGATACACGCCGCTGCTGCGCCGCGTCGCACTGATCGGGTTCCCGGTGGCGGTGCTGGGGGCGCAGCCGGTCGCGCTGCAGGCGATGGGTGTGTGGACCCCGGACTCGACCGGGATCGGCGTTCTCGCGGTCGTGGTGTTCGGCGTGACCGGCATCGCGGGCGGGCTCGCGTTCATGGCGGTCATCGCGCTCGTCGCCGGCCGGATCGGGGACCGGCGTGGGCCGGTGACGACCGCGCTGGTGGCATGTGGACGCCGGTCGATGACCTTCTACATCGCACAGTCGCCGGTGTGGCTGATCATGACCGAGCCGTCGCTGCTCGATCTCGGTGGCCGACTGGGTGCCGCGGCGGCGGCCGCGGTCGCCGTCGCCACCTGGGTCGTCACCGTGGTGATCGCCGACCTGCTGGGGCGGGCCGGGCGGCGCGGGCCCGCGGAGACCCTGCTGCGGTATCTCACCTACCGCGACCGGTCGCGGCACCTCGGCGTCGCGCGGTCGTAGGCGTCCCCACTCGCGGCCGGCCGGCGCCCCGGCCACCGCGGCGCGGGCCCTCAGTTCAGGTAGGACGAGACCGTCTTCCGGAGTGCGTCGGCGTGGTTGTAGATGTCGCACAGGGCATCGATGCCACCTCGAAGGTCCGTTACGTCGCATTTATCCCATCATCAGGACTGATGAGACGAGCTTGTGCGGCACGAGTGCCGTGTCGTCGACCTAGCGGGGCTCGCGGTCGCGCGGCTCGAGGAAGAGCTGGCGCACCCGGAGCACTCAGTCGCCGGCACCCTGCCGGAGCCCGGATCCGCCTGACCCCGTGGCCGGGAGGGTCAGTACGCAGTCGACGGCCATCTGCAGGGTGTCGTCCTCGGACTGCAGAACGGCCTGCTCGGCCGGCATCGCGCGGGTGAGCCCGAGCCCGTCGACGACCGCCATCAGGAACCGCGCCCGCCGGGCGTTGTCGCCCTCGGGGAGGGCGCCCTCCTTCTCCAGTGCCGTCAGCCAGTAGATGGTCCGGCGGAGAATCTCGCGCTCGATGGCGAGGTAGGCGGCCCGGATCTCCTCGTCCGGTTCCGGCTGGACGAACTGCTCGACGACCCGGAGCAGGTTCGCTCGTGCCTGCTCGCCGACCCCGGCGCCGCCGAGCACCTGCCGCAGGCAGTCGACCAGCCGGTCCCGGGCGGGCACCGACCGGTCGTTGATCCGATCGTCCGGGATCGCCAGGTCGTAGACGCGGGTGAGTACCTCGTCCTGGAGCGCGCGCTGGGTGGGGAAGTGGTAGCGCAGCGAGCCGGTGCTCACACCGGCCCGCGCGGCGACCGCCCGCACGCTCAGCCGCGCGCCCGGGCCCTCGCCGAACAGCTGCATGGCTGCCCGGAGGATCTTGTCCCGGCTGCTCAGCCGGTCGGTGTCGTGCGTGGTCATATCGCCTCCACGCGCAGTGTACTAGTACACCGTGCTAGTCTCCCTGCCAGTGATTAACACAGTGTATTAGTCGATCGGAGGCGGCATGGTGACCCAGTGGCAGCAGCGTCGGGCGGCCCGGCGTCGCACGGACGGCGACGGGAGTCCGCTGAAGCGGTTCCGCTGGTGGCAGGTGATCACCGGGCGTTCGCTGCTGCACCTGGAGCCGGCCGCGGCCGAGGGGCGCCCGGTCCGGTACTCGGTCGACGTGCGCTACCTCGGCGACAGCTCCGACGGTGCGGTGCGGGCCCGCCTGTACCGCGACGGCCGGCAGCACACCGTGTCGAAGGTCCCCGCGATCTTCCCGGTCGAGGGCGGCGCGATCGAGATCGCGACGAGTGGCGTCGGCGTCAAACGCGCCCACTACGTCACCGACGACGGCACGGAGCGCCGGCTCGTGCCGGATCCGCGATCGGGCGAGGGACGACGGGCCCGCTTCCAGCGCGACCACCCGTCGGTGAGCCGGTTCGTCGGCGCCGTGTCGGTGGTCGTGCTGATCATCGGGATCGGCGTCAACCTCCTGCAGATCCTGGAGCCGCTGTCCCGGATTCCGCCGATCGCCGAGAACATCGGAGTCTTCGTGTCGCCGATCCACCTGCCGCTCTGGCTCAACATCACGCTGGCGGTCGCCGCAGCGCTCGCCAGCTGGGAGCGCGCACTCCGGCTGCGCTACCACTGGCTGCTCGACGGCGCCGGGAACTGACCGGGGCCGGGTACTGGACCGCCCTGCACGACGATCTCGCCAGGCGGATCACGGGGACACCGGCATTCACCGGCGCACGATTCCGGCCGGATCGCGGACCGGACAGAACCGGACGTCCTCCGCAGCCGAACGTCTCTGAATGGTGGACTCGAGCGGTCTGGACGTCGCCGCGGCGACACTCGCGCTGGCCACGACGGACGCGCGTGATCCAGCCCCTGCGCTCGGCAGGCTGGCCGAGAGCGTGAACCTGCTCCTCGGGACGGCCGCCGGCGCCGCGATGATCACCGACGGCGCCGTGCACGGGGTCGTCTCCGCCGGACCCATCGGCCAGCGCAGCTCGGTCCCCGCCGGTTTCGGTCAGGGCCCCGGCGGGGACTGCGCGCGCAGCGGCCGCCCCGTGCTCTGCGCGGACCTGGCCCGCGAACGCCTCCGCTGGCTGGCCTTCGCGGCGAAGGCGGCGGCCGCAGGCGTCACCGGCGCGTGGGCGCTGCCGATCCGGTCCGGATCCGGTGCGACCGTCGGGGCGCTGCTGCTGCTCGGCGGCCGGGACACCGTCCCGGACCTGCGCGCCGCCGATCTCCTGGCGGGCGCGACGGGTGGCGCCATCGGCCACGCGGCCGAGCTCGACAGCGTCGAGGAGGAACGCGGGCAGCTGCGGGACGCGCTGCGCAGCCGGATCCCGATCGAGCAGGCCAAGGGGGTGCTCGCGGCCGGGACCGGCCTGGGTGTCGACGAGGCGTTCGAGCTGCTGCGCGGCTACGCCCGTCGTCGTGGCCAGTCGCTGACCGAGGTCGCGGAGGCCATCGTGGACCGGCGGATCGGCCCGGCCGCGTTCACCGCCGAGCAGTAGGCGAGCCGGACACACCGATGCACCGCCGCCCGGATCGGGCGGCGGTGCGGACCGGAGCGTGCCGCCGGATCAGACCTCGGTGGGCACGGTCCGGGCGGTGGTTCCGCTGTCGCGGACCGCTGCGGGCCGGTCGTCGGCGTGACCCGGCTCGTCCTCGTGCAGGCCCCGCATCTCGCCCTTGAGTACCCGGGTGGACTGCCCGAGCGACCGCGCCAGCTCGGGCAGCTTCTTCGCGCCGAACAGCAGCACGAACACGGCGATGACGATCAACCAGTGGGTGGGACTCATCGCGCCCATCGGCGTCTCCTTCGGAGTGGGTGACCCGCGCGGACTCAGCCGTTCGCGTCGCTGGTGTTGACCTCGCCGTTCACCCCGGCCGGGAAGAACCCGCCGGAGGTGACCGCGTCGGGGTTGAGGTAGGCGATGTTGAGCACCTGGCCCGGGGTACGGGAGTAGGCGATCGAGTTCTCGTCGGCCGGCACGATGTTGGCGTTGCCGTTGCCGTCCACGATTCCCTGGTCGAGGTCGGACGGACCGTCGAGCGAGTCACGGGCGTCCGAGATCAGCCCGACGACGTCGGCGGCGCCGCCCTGCAGCAGCAGGGTGCGGACCAGACCGGCGTGGTAGGCCTCGACGGCGAGGATCCCGGCCGCCGCCTCCAGGAACGTCTTGTTGGAGACCAGGGGCGCCGCGCCCTTGTAGGCGGTGACGCCGACGTCCTCGAAGATGAAGGCGCCGAGCAGGAAGCTCGTCTCGTCCTTGAACGGGTCGAACGTCTCGCCCGCCTTGATCACGCCGGCCGCGGTGGCCGCGGCGGTGAAGGCGTCCTGCAGGTCGATCGCGGGCCGCGCGACCTTCGCGTCGCCGAGAGCGGCACGCAGGAAGTCGACGTGGGCGCGCTCGTCCTGGGCGATCTCCTCGGCGTACTGGCGGCCGATCTTGGTCTCGAACGAGACCTTGTAGCCGCCGGTGACCCCGCCGAGCTCGCCGCGGCCGTCGATCTGGGAGTCGGCCAGGCCGGCGCCGGTGACCGCGCGCAGGTAGAACTCGGCCTCCAGGTACTCGAGGTTGAGCGCGAAGTTCAGCACCGCCGCGTCCGACACCGCGTTCTCGCTGCCGGAGCCGGAGCCGCCCAACAGGCTGAGGTCGGAGGCCGACGCCACGCCGGCGCCCAGGACACCCAGACCTGCGACACCGGCACCGGTCAGGCCGGCGGCGCGGAGGAACCGTCGACGGTCCATCCCGTTCTCGGCACTGCGCTCGATCGAGTCGTGCAGGAACTTCTTGGTGAAACCGTGGAACACGAGTTCTCCTCGTGCAGGCCCGACTCGGGGGGCGACCGGGGTCCGGGGTCGTCGCGTGTCGGTCGGGCGGGGAACGGGCACCCGTGCGGTGTCCGTACCTCCGTCAACGACTCCGCCGCACGGTGGATACGGAACTGCGATGGATACGGAACTGCGGTGGATACGGAACTGCGGTGGATACGGAACTGCGGTCGATACGGGACTACAGCGAGCAACGGGCGTCGGCCGGTGGGGTCCGCAGGTCGATCAGGTGGCCGCCGACGATCTCGTCGACGCACTCGCTCTGCCCGAGCAGCGAGATGCCGTGCTGGACCCCTTCGACGGTGAGCAGGCTCCCGCCGAGGAGGCGGGCCATGGCGATCCCGCCCTCGTGCGGTGTGCCCGGGTCCCCGGTCACCGAGACGGTCAGGGTGGGCGGCAGCTCCCCGTCGACCCCGCCGACTCCGCCGAGCCATGGCAGGTCCCGGTCGACCGGCTCCGGCCAGGCCTCGCACTCGTAGTGCGCCCGATCGAGCGGGCGGCCCGGGTCGAGGAACGGGGCGGCCGCGAACGCCTGCCTGCCCAGCTCGGTGTGCTCCTCGGCGGTGCGCCGCGGGTTGTCCATGCACCGGGTCGCGAGGTTCGCGTCGATGTCGAGCGAACCGCCGTAGCTGCCGTCGGGGCCGCGCCCCACCGCGAGATCGCGCAGCGCCAGCATCGGCTCGCCGCGCCCCCGGGCCAGCTCGTCGAGCGCCCGGACGACCACCGGCCACTGCGCCTCTGCGAACTGCATGAGGGTGACCGCCTCGATCGTGTCGTCGTAGGTCAGCTCCCGGCCGTCGGCGGTGGACAGCGGCCTGTCCTGCAGCGGGCGCACGAGATCCTGGAACCGCTCGGTCGCCTGCGCCGGGTCGGTGCCGAGCGCGCAGTCCGGGCCGGTCGCGCACAGCGCGGCCATCCGCTCGAACGTCTCCTGCCAGGCGGTGAACTGGGTCAGCCGGAAGTCGGGCTCGGACAGCTCGGGATGGACCGCCCCGTCGACCACCATCGCCCGCAGGTTCTGCGGGAAGGCCTCGGCGTACATCGCGCCCAGCTCACTGCCGTAGCTGAAGCCGAGGTAGGACAGCTTCTCGTCGCCCAGCGCGGCGCGCAGCACGTCCATGTCCTGCACGACGTTCACGCTGCCGACACTGGTCAGCGCCTCGACCCCGCCGGGGGTGTTCTGCACGCAGCGCTGCGCGATGTCGCGGGCGGACCGCTCGTCGGGGACGTCGAACCTGTAGGGGCCGGGTGGCACGCCCCGGTCGATCTCGGCGTCGGTCCAGCACGTCACCCGCGGGGTCGACGCGCCCACACCGCGCGGGTCGAACCCGATCACGTCGAACCGCTCACCGACCGGCCCGGTGTCCCACGATGCCCCCAGCGACGCGACCAGGTTCATTCCCGAACCACCCGGGCCGCCCGGGTTGACCAGCAACGATCCGATCTTCTCGCCGCGCGCCTTCGCGCGCAGCAGGGCCACCTCGCCGCGCGGGCCGTCCGGCTCGGCGTAGTCCAGCGGGACCTGCACCCGGGCGCAGTCGAACCGGCCGGAGCCGTAGAGCGCCTCGTCGGTGGCCGAACTCGCGTAGGGCTCGCACGGCCCGAACACGACCTCCTGGGCGTGGAACTGCGCGAGGGCGGTGTCGGCCGGTTCCGGTGGTGCCGGCGGCCGGGCCGGCGCGGCACAGGCGCCGACGAGCAGCAGCGATGCCAGGCCCAGCACGGGCAGCATCGAGCGGGCACCGAACATGGGGATCTCCTTCGTGTGTGACGGCCGGGTGCGGGATCAGGCCGCGCCGAGCGACGCCGGCAGCAGGGCGGTCAGGGCGAGGTTGTGGACGGCGTGCGCCGAGACAGCGGGCCACAGCGAGCCGCTGCGCCGGCGCAGCTCCGCGGTGACCAGACCGAGGATCAGGGCGGTGCCTGCCGCGGGGACCGGGCCGTGCGCGGCCGCGAACACCAGCGCGCTGCCCAGCACACCGACGGTGGCGCCGTACCGCAGCAGCACCGTCGTGACGATCCCGCGGAAGAGCAGTTCCTGGCCGAGCGGGAGCACGACGACGAGCAGCAGCAGCGCCGCCGGGACCGGAACCGCGCCCGCTCCGGCGACGGGCCCCGCGCCGAGCACGGCCGAGACCGCACCCGAGACAAGTGAGCCGAGCAGGCCTGCCGCGGCCGCCACGGCGATCCACCAGCGCGTCGTCCGGACCAGCCCGAAGGCCGCCCACGGGCGGACCCGGACCCGCGCGGCCGCGGTGAAACCGGCGATCGCGGCGACCCCGGGGAGCGCGATCAGCATCAGGCCGTACAGCACGGGCCCGAGCGCCAGTTCGTGCGGCGCGAGCAGCGGTGGCACCCGGAACGCGACCACGCCCATGATCACCAGCGCGACCACGGCCTCGGGCCACCCCGGCGGCGGGGCCTGGGTGGGAAGGAACGTCGGTGCGGGCGATCCGGGCATGGCGCCGACGCTAGGAAGGCCGCCCGGCCGCGCGGATCGGCTGACCGGCTCGGCTGCTCCGACCGAAGTCGGAGTGCCCAGCGCCGTGTGACGGAGGAGCGGACCCGGTCCCGCGCCCTAGGCTCGGCGCGTGGAACCGGATCCGGACCGACGTCGGGGGGCCTGGCGGCAACGCGCCACCGACATCGCGCTGATCGTGCTGTCGGTCGCGATCGGGCTGTCCTCCGCGAACAGCCGTCTGGCGGACCCGGGGGCGGTGCCGCCGGCGCTGCTCTACACCGACATCGCGCTCGGGTTGCTCGGCTGCCTCGGCCTGTGGTGGCGGCGGCAGTACCCGCTGCACGTCGCCACGGTGCTGATCGTGCTGAGCAGCTTCTCCGAGGTGGCGTCGCTGGGGGCGCTGGTCGCGGTGTTCACCGTGGCGAGCCGCTGCCCCGCCCGTACGGCGGCGACGACCGCCGTGGCGAGCCTGCTGGCGCTGGGCCTGTTCTTCGTGCTGCGCCCGGAACCGGCGGTGCCGCTCTGGGTGCTGCTCCTGCTGCTGGTCAGTGTGTACGCCGCGGTGGTCGGCTGGGGCATGCTCGTCCGCAGCAGGCGCCAGCTCATCGAGTCGCTGCGGGAGCGGGCCGCCGCCGCCGAGATCGAGGCCGCGCTGCGCTCCGAGCGTGCCCAGCACGAGGCGCGCGAGACCCTCGCCCGGGAGATGCACGACGTCCTCGGTCACCGGTTGTCGCTGCTCAGCGTGCACGCGGGTGCGCTCGCCTTCCACCGGGGCGCCTCGGCGGAGGAGGCGGCCCGCGCCGCGGACGTGATCCGGGAGAACGCGCACCGGGCCCTGCAGGACCTGCGCGAGGTCATCGGCGTGCTGCGCGCTCCGGTCGGTGAGGTCCCGCTGCCGGACGTCGGCGACATCGGCGAACTGGTCGGCGAGACGGTCCGCTCCGGGACCCCGGTCGAGCTGCACGACGAGCACGGGGTGGCGAGCGGGGGACAACCGGTCCCGGCGACCGCGGGCCGCACCCTGTACCGGTTCGTCCAGGAGAGCCTGACCAACGCGCGCAAGCACGCCCCCGGCGCCCCGGTCGTCGTGCGCATCACCGGTGTGCACGGGGACCGGCTCGAGGCGGAGGTCGAGAACGCCGCACCGGCCGGACCGCCGGCGCCGGCCCCGGCCGGGTCGGGCGCGGGGCTGCGCGGCCTCGCCGAGCGGGCGACGCTCGTCGGCGGCGCGGTGGAGTACGGGCCGACCGGTCCTGGCGGCTGGCGGGTCGGGATGCGGTTACCGTGGCCGGCGTGACCGACGCACCCGGGCCGACCATCGACGTTCTGGTGGTCGACGACGACCCGGTCGTCCGCTTCGGACTCACCATGATGCTGCGCGGCGCCCCCGATCTGCGGGTGGTCGCCGAGGCGGGTGACGGCGCCGAGGCGATCGAGCTCGCCGGGCGGCACGCGCCGGACGTGGTGCTGATGGACATCCGGATGCCCGGCACCGACGGGCTCACCGCGACCGAGACGCTGCGCCGCCGCCCGGGGGCGCCGCAGGTCGTCGTGCTCACGACCTTCGACGCCGACGCGCACGTGCTGCGCGCGCTGCGGGCCGGTGCGGCCGGGTTCCTGCTCAAGGACACCCCGCCCGACGAGCTGGTCCTCGCCGTCCGGCACGCCGCGCAGGGCCGCCCGGTGCTCTCGCCGGAGGTGACCCGGCGCCTCATGGACCACGTCGCCGGATCCACACAGGACAGCACGCGGGAGACCGCGCGACACCGGCTCGGGCTGCTCGCCGACCGCGAGCGGGCCGTCGCGCTCGAGCTGGGTGCCGGGCGGTCCAATGCCGAGATCGCCGCCCGGCACCACATCAGCGTCGCGACGGTCAAGACGCACGTGTCGGCGATCCTGACCAAACTGGATCTCAACAACCGGGTGCAGGTGGCGCTGCTCGTGCACGACGCGCGGCTCGAACCGCCCGCCTGACCCGCCCGGATCCGCCCGGCCGGGTCAGCCGGCGAGCCGCCGCACGGCGCCGGTGCCGACGCCGGCACTCGACCGGGACCGCAGATCCGCCAGGATCCACTCGGCGACGATCGGGAGCTGCCCGCTCAGGCCGCTGACGGCCGGATCGGACTGCAACCCGCAGGCCCGCACCCCGCCGACCGGCCGCAGGTAGGTGATGATCCCGCGGCCCTCGGCGGCGAACCGGGCCATCGCCTCGGTGAGCGAGCGCCCGCACGCGCAGGAGGTGGCCCGCAGGACGTCGCCGCTGAGGCACTCGACGTGCACGTGCACGGGGGTGTCCGCGGTGATGTCGTCGAGCTCGCCGGCGATCAGGGCGACGTGCTCGGCGCCGTCGGTGCCCCGGTAGCCGACGGCCCGGAAGTGGCCGTGCTCGGTCGGCAGCGCGGTGGTGACGACCCGCTCGACCTGGGCCTCGGTGCGCAGCCGGTACCGGATGATGTCGTCGACCGACACCAGCGCCAGCCCGTGCTCGGCGGCGAAGCGGGTGAGCTCGGTGCCGCGGGCCATCGTGCCGGGCCGCTCGGTCGAGACGATCTCGCAGAGCGCTCCGACCGGCGGCAGCCCGGCCAGCCGGGCCAGGTCGACGGCGGACTCGGTGTGCCCCGGCCGGGTCAGCACGCCGCCGGGCCGGGCCCGCAACGGCACGACGTGTCCGGGCCGGACGAAGTCGCGCGGGACCGACGACGGCGCCGCGAGTGCAGCGATCGTCGCCGCCCGCGAGCTCGCCGAGATCCCGGTCCCGGTGCCGGCCAGATCGACCGTGACCCGGTAGGCGGTCCGGAAGCGGTCGCCGTCGCGATGGTGCATCGGCGGGAGGTCGAGCCGGTCGCACTCGTCGTCGGGGAGTGCGACGCAGATGAAGCCAGAGGTGTGCCGCACGGTGAAGGCGACGAGCGACGGGGTGGCGAGTGCGGCGGCGAAGATCAGGTCGCCCTCGTCCTCCCGGTCGGCGTCGTCGACGACCACGACCGGTTCGCCTGCGGCGATCGCGGCGAGGGCGGCGCGCACGCGCTCCTCGGCCGGATCGATGTCGGGCGGGTCCGCGGGGGAGATGCTGTCGAGCGACTTCACGGGGAGCTCCGGTCTCAGATCGCGGCCAGGCGCCGGAAACGGCTGCCGTGGAAGACGAGGGGAGGGGTCGCCGGATCGGCACGGATCCCGTGCACGTTCAGCAGGATGATGTCGTGGTCACCGCTGGGGACCTCGGCGTGGACGGTGCAGTCCAGCCAGAGCGTCGCGCCGTCGACGAACAGCGCACCGTCGGGGGCGACGGTGGTGGGGGTGCCGGCGAACCGGTCGCCCTTCTTGCTCGCCAGGCGTGCGCAGGCGTCGTCCTGACCCTCGGCGAGGACGCTCAGCCCGAGCCGCGGCAGCTCGCGCAGCTTCGGCCAGGTCGTCGAGCTGTGCTGCATGCACACCGACACCAGCGGCGGCTCGATCGAGACCGAGGTGAAGGAGCTCGCGGCCAACCCGACCGGGACGCCGTCGACCTCGGCACACACCGCCGTCACACCTGACGGGAAGCAACCGAAGGCCTGACGGAGCTGTTCACCGGCGGTCACCGGCTCGATCACGGACATCGCTGCCTCTCCCTCCGGCGCAAGCGGCGGTGCCTGCGCCCGTCCACCGACGCTAGTCGTGCGTTCGGTGGTCCGACTGTTCTGAAAACGGACGGTCCGGTCCCATTGAACGCCTGGAGACCTGCTGTCACGCAGTGACTGAGGTGTGACGAGTCTCCCGGAAGCCCTCCGACAAGTGGGTTGACTCCGGTGCTCGACGATGATCGGGACCGGCCCTGCGGGGCCGGCGTCGGGGTCAGCCGGCGGCCACCGCGGCCTTCATCGCGGAGTTGTCCCGGCCCACCCGGGACGCCGCCAGGAACAGTCCGACCGCGGTGATCGCCATCGAGATCGGGACGATGACCGCGAGCGCCTGCCGCAGCCCGGTCGCGGCCGCCTCGGCCTCCCCGGCCCCCGCCACCAGCGCGGCCGCGGCGAACGAGTCGGACAGCGCGCCCGCGATGACCGGGCCGACCGCGCCGCCGAGCAGGTAGAAGGCGGCGAAGAAGACCGCCGTGGCGGTGGAGCGCAACCGTGGCGGGACGACGTCGGCGACCGCGGGGTAGGCCGATGTGTAATAGAGGTACTGCAGCAGCCAGCCGGCGCCGAACAGCAGCACGAACAGCCCGGTCGCGTCGGGACCCAGGCTCAGGGCGGCCCAGGTGAGCGGCACCGACAGCAGCGTCGCCACCGCACCGACCATGACCCGTGCCCCGGTGGACCGGCCCGCGGCCCGGTCCGACACCCAGCCGCCGACCAGCAGCCCGATCAGACCGGTGATCCCGACGACGACTCCGGTCAGCACGGCTGCGGTCGTGAGGGACACGCCGAAGTAGCGCTGGAACAGCGGCACCGTGAACGTGTTGACCGAGTAGGCGGCCAGGTTCGCGCCGATCCCGGCGACGATCAGGAACCACATCGTCGGTACCGCGAGGATCCGCCGGAACGGCCGGTCGACCTTCTCCGCGGTGGTGGGCGCCGCGACCTTCTCCGAGGCACCCCGGCGCGGCTCGCGGACGAGGAAGAAGCCGACCGCGATCAGCAGGCCGGGGATCGCCGCCAGCACGAACGGGGCCCGCCAGGAGCCGAACGCCTCGGTGATCGCACCGACCGAGAAGTACGCCAGGATCAGGCCGACCGGCAGACCCAGCTGGAACAGCCCGAAGGCGCGAGCGCGCTTGCCGGCCGGGTAGAGGTCGGCGATCGTCGAGTTGGCGGCTGGGGCGTAGCTCGCCTCGCCGATGCCCACCCCGACCCGCATGAGCAGCAGCGACACGTAGTTCCAGGCGGCGCCGCTGGCTGCGGTCAGCAGGCTCCAGGCGACGATGCCCCAGCCCATGATCCGCGCCCGGGACCGGTTGTCGGCCAGCCGGCCCAGTGGCAGCCCGAACAACGCGTAGACCACGGTGAACGCCGCCGCGAGCACCCCGATCTGCAGATCGGACAGTCCGAACTCGAGCTTGATCGGCTCGGCGACGATCGCCGGGATGGCCCGGTCGTAGAAGTTGAAGGTGTTCGCGGCGAACAGCAGCAGCAGGAACCGGCCGGCGTTGGACGCCTGCGCCCCCTGGTCCTGGTCGGTGGGCAGGAAGTCCTCGCGTGGGCGTCTGCTCGTCATCGACCCCTCCGATACCGGTGTCCACATCGTTGTGGATCCGGCACAGCCTGCCGGATCGGGACGAATCCGTCACCGGTTCCGGGCCGGCGTCCCCGGGGTCACGCGCCGGCGAGTCCGATGAGCGCGTCGGCCGTCCCGGCGTCGCAGACCAGGGTGTGCACCAGTCCGGACCGGAGCACCGCGTCGGCGGCCGCGGCCCGTTCCCGGTCCCGGACCAGCGCGACGACCTCGCCGGCCGCGCGCAGCTCCGCCTCCCCGATCGCGATCAGGTGCCGGGACAGCCCGGTGTCGAGCACCCGGCCGTCGGCGTCGACGAGCAGTCCGACGATCTCGCCGCAGGCGCCGCGCCCGCCGAGCCGCCTGCGCTCCTGCACGGTGAGCACGTCGTGCACCGTCGAGCCGCCGTCCCGCCAGGCGCCGATCCCGACGACCGCGGTGCCGAGCTCGCCGAAGCGGGCGTAGGCGTCGGCGACGCCCGGCTGCTCCCGCAGGGTCCGGACCGTCTCCGGGTCCGGGAGCACGAGCGGGGCGTAGATCGGGAACGCCTCACCCCCGCAGAGCGCGGCCGCCCGGAACACCGCGGTGGCCGATCCGTCCCGCCGCCACGGCAGCGAGTAGGCGCCGCACAGTTGCACGATCGTGCAGCGGGCGAGCCGGTGCAGGTGCTCGACGACGTCGTTGACCGTCCGTGACCAGGCCAGCCCCAGTACGTCCCCGGTGCGGACGGTCTCGCACAGCAGGTCCGCGCCGAGCGCGGCGACCCGGTCCGGCGCGGTACGGGCCGGGCCGTCCGCCGCGACGAGCGCGCGCTGCAGGCCGTAGGCGGCGCCGACCCGCGCCGACCGGGCCGCGTCGAGATCGGGTCCCGGGTCGATGGTGATCCGTACCAGCCCGCGCTCCTGGGCGGCCTCCAGCAGCCGTGCGACCTGGAAGCGGCTGAGCCCCAGCTCGGTGGCGATCGTGGTCTTCGTCCGGTGCTGCCGGAAGTAGCGGTCGGCGACGTCGGTCATCTGCAGCCGATGGGCCGGGCCCGGATCCAGCGCGCTCATATGAGCACCCTAGTGCGCAGATTCCGGTGCCGCGTTGACCCGGAGGAGGTCTGGAACATCTACTGGACTGTGAGCAGACCGCTCATCTGAGACCCGAGGAGGGCGCCATGACCGTGAGCGACGTCGTCCGCACCCGGGTCCGGACCGAGCCGGTCCCGCCGGCAGGTCTGCTCCTCGTCGGCCCCGATGACGGCTACGGCGACATCGCCCTGGAGCGACTCACCCTCACCGGCACCTGGCACGGCGCCGCCCGCACGACGGACCGGATGCTGGTCGTGCTGGCCGGGGCCGCCCGGGTGCTCGTGTCCGGTGGGCCGGTCGTGGTCCTGGGGCCGAACGAGGTCGTGCACGTCGGGCACGGGCGGGCCGTCACGGTCGAGACGCCCGGCGGCCCGGCACTGGAGCTGATCCTGCTCGCCGTCCCGGCGACGCACCCCGGCTGACCGCGCGACCTTCTTCCCGGCCGAGCACACGGCGGATCGCCCCGGCCGACCGCCCGGCGCTGTCCCCGCAGGACAAGTGTCACGGAGACTTTTGTCCGCGGGTTCCATCGGACAGCGTGGTGGTTGACGGCACTGTGACCTACGCAACGTAGTGATGCCGACGTCCGGCAGATCCTCGGGCAGGCGACAGTCCCACAGAGTTCAAGGAGGAACTTCCATGGCCGAAGTGCTGGCGGAGGGCTACAACGTCTTCGACACCGCCAAGTCGCCCAGCGGAACCGTGAAGTACCTGTCCGCGCCGGCAGACGTGATCGCACTGATCCAGTCCGGCAAGCTGAGCGAGCACATCCTGCTGGTCCAGGGCGGGACGACGACCTTCCTCGCGCCGGCCCTCAGCATGGGTGCGCTCGGCGTGATCACCATGTCCGGCGCCCCGGAGTCGCACCTGGGGATCCTGTCCCGCGAGTTCCAGACCCCCTGCGTCATGACGGCCTACCTGACCTCCAGCGAGTCCCGCTACGTGGTGGGAGCGACCGATCCCTCGCACTTCGACGAGATCGCCAAGGCGCTCGACGGCCGCAAGGTCCGGTTGGACTGCACCGACAACGAGGTCGGCCGGGTCGTCGCGGACGACTGACCACCCCCTCCCGCACGCCGCCGATCCGGACAGGAGCACACCGCAGTGACGACCACCGAAGGCAAGAAGGCGACCTACAAGAAGCGCTACGAGGAGGGCGACGACGGCCTCCGTTTCCAGGACCTCACCTACACCGGCAACTTCGTCGGGCTGGAGCCCGTCACCGACGGCATCAAGGGCGACAAGATGCTGAAGGCCCGGGCGAAGTCCGGTGTGCTGGAGAAGGTGTCCAAGGACGACGTCCTCAACGGCCAGTTCTCCATCGACGAGCTCAACGACCTCAACAACTACCTCGCCTGGAACATCTGGGACGTGCTGGTCATGCGCGCCACCGAGGGCGTGAGCGGCATGATCCCGCGCCAGGAGTACGAGATCCTGGCCTTCATGCACGAGTTCTACCGGTGGCCGGAGATCCTGCGGATGACCACCAACGAGGTCGGCCCGCAGGGCGTCATGGACATCGGCGCGTCCGCCCGCCGGGAGATCGGCACCAAGGTCAACTCCGTGCACGACTGGTGCATCGGGGCGGTCGGCTTCGGGATGGGCCGGTGCGGCCTGCTGGCCCTCGAGGCGATCGGGCCGGACGACTATGTCGCCGAGTCGAACGAGATCCTCAAGTTCATGCAGCGCGTGCTGTGGGGTAAGCGCCAGGACGGCTACATCCTCAACTCCCAGGACCGCTACCGCTGCCGGATCCACGAGGAGGACTTCCTGGAGCAGCTGACCGCCCAGGTCGAGACGCTCGAGCCCGGCAGCCCGAAGCACGGGGCCTTCACCCAGTTCAACGCCGCCACCGAGCTGCTCGCGTTCCTGCACCACTACGACAACCGGCTCGGGCTCGGCGACACCGGGCCCTACGAGCTGCCCGACGGAAACCTGCTGATCCTGCGGGACCTGTTCGTGAACGAGGAGATCTACCACTGGTCGGACGTGAGCGAGGACGCGAAGCTCCCGCACGCGTACACCCTGGCCATGATCATCGACCCGGAGAAGATGGGCCTGGAGGAGATCCGGGTCAACGACATCTCGACCACCTTCACGCGGCCGAAGAACTACATCGAGGCGATCATCGGCGGGGCGGTGTTCGCCCGCGAGAAGTGGGACACGCCGATGGGCGAGGTCTACCCGATCAAGATCGACGAGCTCGGGGATCACCTGGGCCGGGTGCAGCAGGCGACCCTGAAGCTCTACACCAAGACGTCGAAGATGTGCCGGCGCGACCTGATCTGGAACGGCCAGTACGTCTACTACATCGACATGATCCTCCCGCACCTGCGCAAGGCCGGAACCTACGAGAAGGCCTGCCGCGACTACGACCTGTGGGAGATCGACCAGCGGGTCTCGAACTACTACTACGACATCACCAAGCGCGGGTTCGCCCAGGAGACGGTGCCCAGCAAGATCTTCTCCGGAGCCGGGTACCTGCCCTTCTCCGAGAACGCGGACCTGCGCAGCTCCAAGGGCCGCTGGCTCTGACATCCGGGTGACCGCGCCGTTCCACCCGGCCGGTCCGACCTCGACGAGCCGACCCGGCCGGGCGGCGCGGCGCTCCCCGCCGCGCCGCCCGGCCCCGTGAAGGGAGCCCCATGACCGCAGTCGTGCTGGACAAGACCGACTACGACGTGCTCGACGTCGTCACGCTGAAGAAGATGGCGAGCACCCAGGTCGTCGCCGCCGCCTCCGGGATCGCCCCGGAGCAGGTGGACGCGGCGCTGGAACGGCTGACCGGCCGTGGCCTGGTCGTCGTCGCGGGCGGATCGGCCCTGCCCACCGACGACGCGGAGCCCGCACTCGCGGCCGCCGCGGCGCAGTTCTACGCCGCGGTGCGCGCCGACGCCGACGTGCTGGCACTCGTCGAGCGGTTCGAGACCACCAACGCACAGTTCCTGACCACCATGTCGTCCTGGCAGCAGATCGACGTCGGCGGGCGGAAGGTCACCAACGACCACTCGGACCCGGACTACGACGACAAGGTCATCGCCCGGCTGGAGAAGCTCGTCGCCCGGCTGACCCCGCTGCTCGACGCGCTGGCCGGGCACGACGCGCGCTTCGCCCGGTACCCGGAGCGCTTCGCCGCCGCCCTCGGGTCGATCGACCGGGGGCAGCACGAGTTCGTCTCGTCGCCGACGATCGACTCGGTGCACAACATCTGGTTCGAGTTCCACGAGGACCTGCTGCGGACGCTGGGCCGGGAGCGGGCGGAGTGACCGGGCAACGGACCACGATCGGAGCGCCGGTCCTCACCCGCACCTTCGCCGAGGCCGATCCGGCCGACGTCGACTGGCTCGGGGGCAAGGGCAGCGGGCTGGCCCGGATGAGCCAGCAGGGACTGCGGGTCCCGCCGGGGTACGTCATCGGCACCGCGGCCTGCCGGAGCTACCTGGGGGAGGGCAGACTGCCCGACGGCCTGGCCGAGGAGATCACGACCCGGCTCGCGGAGCTGGAACGGCAGGCCGGGAAGACCTTCGGCGCCGGCCCGGTCCCGCTTCTGCTGTCGGTGCGCTCGGGAGCGCCGGTCTCGATGCCGGGGATGATGGACACGATCCTCAATCTCGGGCTCGACCGGGCGGCCGCCGTCGCGCTCGCCGCGGCCACCGGGGACAGCCGGTTCGTCGCCGATCTGATCGCCCGCTTCCACGCGATGTACGCCGAGACCGTGCTCGGGGCGCTCGATCCGGGAGAGGGCATCGACGAGCTCGTCGCGCAGGTGCGTCCCGGCGACGACCCCGGTGAGGTGCACGACCGCATCTGGCAGGCCTGCGAGGAGGCGCTCGCGGACTCCGACGGCGAGTCGGTGCCCGCCGACCCGCACGCACAGCTCTTCGGGGCCGTCGAGGCGGTCTTCCGGTCGTGGAACACCCGCCGGGCCCGCACCTACCGCGACTTCCACGCGATCCCGCACGACCTGGGCACCGCCGTCGTCGTGCAGTCGATGGTGTTCGGGAACCTCTCCGACGACTCCGGATCGGGCGTGGTGTTCACCCGGAACCCGGCCACCGGGGAACCGGGCCTGTTCGGCGAGTACCTGGCGCACAGCCAGGGCGAGGACGTCGTCGCGGGCACCCGGACGCCCGACCCGGTCGACCGCGCGCTGGCCCCGGAGCTGCTCGACGAGCTGCGCCGGACCTGCTCCGAGCTGGAACGGGCGCAGGGCGACGTGCTCGACATCGAGTTCACCGTCGAGCGGTCGGTTCTGTATTTCCTGCAGGTCCGCAGCGCCAAGCGGACCCCGGAGGCGGCGGTGCGGATCGCCGCCGACTTCCTGACCGAGGGTGTGGTGGGCGCCGCCGCGGCGCTGCGCAATCTGACCCCGGAGCACGTCCGTCAGGTGCAGCGGCCGGGGTTCGACGACGAGGAGACCGAGCAGGCGCGCGCGGCGGGCCGGCTGCTCACCACCGGCATCGGGGCCTGCCCCGGCCAGGTGAGCGGATTGCTCGTGCTGGATCCGGACCGGGCGAAGGAGCGGGCCGACGCCGGCGAGGACGTGATCCTCGCGCGGGCCGTCACCAGCCCCGCCGACCTGCACGGGATGATCGCGGCGCGCGGCATCGTGACCGCGACCGGCGGCTCGACCAGCCATGCGGCCGTCGTCGCGCGGGCGCTCGGAACGGCCTGCGTGGTCGGCGCCGGGGCGATCGTCGTCGACGGCGCGGCCCGGACCCTGACGATCGGCGACCGGACCGTGGCCGAGGGCGAAGAGGTGTCGCTCGACGGTGCCGGCGGTGAGCTGTTCCTCGGCCGGATCAGCACGGCGACGCCGGCCGTCGCCACCGGGTCGCTCGGCTCGGTGCTCGCGACCGCGGCCGGGGCGTCCGGCTGCGAGGTGCTGGTCCGGGTGACGCTGCCCGCGGACGTGCAGCACGCCCGGGACGCGGGCGCACACGGGCTGGTGACCGCGGTCGACGACGTCCTCGCAGCGAGCGGGCACATCGACGGCCTGGTCCGCAGGCTGCTCGACGACGCCGAGGCGGACGGCCCGTTCGACCGGGTCGCCGAGCTCGTCGAGCTGGAGTTCACGCCGCTGCTCGCCGCGGCGGGGGACCTGGAGGTCGGGGTCCGCGCCATCGATCTCGTCGCCGACGAGGCCCGCGAGATGCTGCAGCAGACCGCGGTCACCACCCGGCACCCGGAGCTGGCTATGCCACTCGGCCGCCCGGCGCTGGTCCGCGCGCAGCTGCGGGGACTGGCCAGGGCAGCGGCCAACGCGGGCCGCACGTCGGGGGTGCATCTGGCCCTGCGGCACGTCTGCGACCCGGCGGAGGCCGCCGCGCTGCGCACGATCGCCGACGAGGCCGCCGACGAGACGCACGGCGCGGTCGCGGTCGGCGCCTACCTGACTAGCCCGCGGGCCGCCGCCGGCGCGCCGAAGATCGCCGCCGCCGTCGACGTCGTGTGGGTGGAGGTGCGGGCCCTGCAGGCGGCCGTGTTCGGGATCCCGGCGCGCCAGCTGCTCACCGCCGAGCCGCTCGACGGGTACCTGCGCCGGGGGCTGCTCGCGGTGGACCCGCGAACCGAACTCGACGAGGTGGTCCGGGGTCTGCTCGACGGCGTCGCCGGCGCGGTACGGGCCGGGCGCACGGTCGGGATGCGGCTGTCCGGCGAGGTCCCGGAGGAAGCCGCCGCGCAGCTGTTCGCGCTCGGGTTCCGGCGCTTCGCGGTGGACGCCGACGGGGCCCGCCCGCTGGTGCTGGCCCTGGGCAAAGCGGCGCTGGCCCGGTGAGTCCGGCGGCCGGGCCCGGCACCTCGCCGGGCCCGGCCACCGGACCCCTTCGGTCCTGAACAACCGCTCACGTGGTGAGTGGTTCACGAACTCGGGTACTGCCCGGGGGGGGGGAGCCGGGCGGTCGCGGGTGGTGCTGTGGAGTGGGCGATTCACTCACCTGGTGAGCGGTATCGGCTCGGGAGATTCCGGGCCCGGCTCGCGCCACCCTCAGCCTGCGGGCAACAGCAGAGCGCCAGGTGGCATCCGCTCCGTCGGTTCTCGACGTCGCACAGGCCGAGATTCCCCGCCTCCGGGATCACGACGGCGCATCCTCCGGTAGTGCGCTGATCGGTCCTCCGGAAGCCGGCTCAGCAGTTGTTGCAGGACAGCCGAGAGGCCGCACCCGGACTCGGTGCCCGGATCGGAATCTGCTGCGATCTCCGCGCAGGCTCGCGGGTGGGGGAAATCGTCCGGGGGCAGTTGCCGGACGTCATCGACCACCCCGGCAGGTTCGGGTACCGCCGCGAGAAGACGAGCAGCGCCTTGCCATGAACCCGCCTTCAGGCGGGGTCTCGGCCGGAGGTCGGAGTGATCGTCGACGGCGGTGCGGTCGCGTCGACCGGTCCACCTGCGATCGGATTCCGCTGGACCATGCGGCGCACGAAGACGAGCATCACCAGGCCGTAGATCGCCCAGAGGGCGAGGAACATCAGGCCGGCGCTCTCGGTGCCGAAGCCGTCGATGACGAGTCCGACGCCATAGGGGCCGACGAAACCACCGATGCTGCCCACCGAGTTGATGAAGGCGAGACCCGCGGCCGCTGCCGTGCCTGTGAGCATCCGCTGGGGGAAGCTCCAGTAGATCGGCTGGCCGGCGAAGATGCCGAAGGCCGCCACGCACAGCGCGATCATCTGTACGACCGGGTTGTCGAACACCGCACCGGCGGCCAGACCGATCCCCGCGAGCACCAGGGTGCCCGCGATGTGCGCGAACGGGGTGCGCTTGCGTTCCGCGCGGCGGGGGACCCAGATGAGGGCGAGCGCCGCGGCGATCCAGGGCAGCGTCGCGAGCCAACCGGTCGCCATCGCAGAGACACCGAATGCGCTGATGATGATGGGCAACCACAGCGACAGGCCGTACCCGAGCAACGGATAGGCGAGGAAACCGGCTGCGAGCAGCAGGACCCGACGGTCCTTGAGCGCGGCGAGCGGGTGGTGGTTCGCGACGTGCTCGACCTGCTTGCTGTCGGCGGCGACGTCCGCCGCGACGATTGCCCGCTCCTGCTCGGTCAGCCATGTCGCATCACTGGGGTGGTCCGGAAGAACGCGTAGCACGACGAAGGCCAGCAGGACCGGCGGGAGGCCCACGACGAGGAACAGCCACTGCCATCCTGCGAGGCCGCCGACCCCGTCGAGCGACAGGAGGCTCCCGGACAGCGGGCTCCCGAGCGCCAGCGCGATCGGGTTGGCCAGCAGGAACAGCCCGACGATCCGGCCGCGGCGGGGGCCGGGGAACCATCGGGTGATGAGGTACAGGATGCCGGGGTAGAAACCGGCCTCGGCGACACCGAGCAGGAACCGCAGGATGTAGAAGCTGATCGGCCCCTGGGCGAACGCCATCGCCATCGTGACCAGCCCCCAGGAGATCATGATCCTGGCGAACCAGCGGCGCGGCCCGTAGCGCATGAGGAGCAGGTTGCTGGGGACTTCGAGGAACGCGTATGCGAGGAAGAAGAGCCCCGCGCCCAGCCCGAAGGCTGCCGCCCCGATGCCGAGATCGGCCCCCATGTCGAGTTGGGCGAAGCCGACCACCGTGCGGTCGATGTAGGCGAAGAGGTAGATCACCACCAGCAGCGGCAGGAGCCGCAGGGAGACCTTGCGATAGACGTCCGACACGGGAGCAGTCCTCCTTGACCTGGTTCACCGGAGCGGTGGAAGTGGTGGATCACGCGCAAGAAATGTTTGAAAACCAACGTTCTGTCGGTAAGGTAGAGCATGTTGATGGAAAGTCAACACTTCAACTGGCAGGAGACTCGATGCCGCGCGCTACCCCTCTCTCCGGCTCCGTGCTGTTCGTCGGCTCCGCCGTGCACGACACGATCGCCGTCGTCGACGAGCTGCCCGGTCCGGACGACCGGGTCGAGGCGGACGCGATCGTGCGCAGCGGCGGCGGTCCGGCGGCCACGGCGGCGGTGGCAGCGGCCCGGATGGGAGTTGCCGTCGAGCTCGCCACCGCGGTCGGCGACGACGATCTGGGGCGCGAAGTGCTGTCGGCGCTCGAGGCGGCGGGGGTCGGTCTACGGCACGCCGAGATCCGACAGGGCGAGACCACCGCGCAGAGCGTCGCGGTCGTCTCCCGCACCGGCAATGCGCGGTGTCTGATGGTGCGCCCCGGGCCGGCCCTCGGCGGGCTCCCCGGTGGCTACGACTGGGTCCATGCCGACCAGGCCGGTTATCCGGTCGTCGGCCCCGCCCGTGACCGGTTCGGGTGCCTCAGCATCGACGACGGCAACCACATCACCGGGCTCGATCTGTCCGTCGTCGACCTCTACGCACCGACCCTGCAGAGTCTCCGCGCTCGCACCGGGACGTCCACGGCCACCTCGGCACTGGCCGTGGCGCACGCGCGGGGGGCGACCCTCACGGTAGCCACCGACGGAGGCGACGGCGCGGTGGTGTACGACGGAGCGCAGCCGCTGCACGTCCCCGCGCTGGCCGTCGAACCACTGGTGAGCACGCTGGGCGCGGGCGACGTCTTCCACGGGGCATTGCTGGCGGGTCTGATACTCGGCCGGGGCCTCGAGGAAGCGGCCCGGCTGGCCGCTGTCTGCGCCGCGTTGGCCTGCCGTGCGATCGACGGCCGGGGATCGCTACCCGATCTCGCCGAGGCTGAGGCCCACCTGGACCTGCTCGGGGCGAGCGCACCACTCGCCCCCGCGGCCGCCCTTCCGCTGTTCTGACCGACTCCCCGTCCACCTGGAGGAACGACACATGACGTCGATCACGATGCCCGAGGCCCTCGTCCCGTTGACCGACGCTGCGGGCAGGTTCTCCATGCTCGCCATCGACCAGCGGGAGTCCCTGCGGACGATGATCGGCGCTGTCACCCATGACCCGGTGACGGATGCCGACCTGACCGACTTCAAGACTCGCGCCGCACAGGCGCTCACCCCGCATGCGTCCGCGGTGTTGCTGGACCGCTTCCAGGGGCTCGGTGCCGCTGCCGTGCGTGATCCGGAGTGTGCGTTCATCCTCGCCGCCGACATCCTGCACCAGGAGCCGGGCGGGCCGGTGACCGGCGCGTCCCTCGACGAGGACCTGACCGTTGACATGATCCACGCGCACGGCGCCGATGCACTGAAGATGCTGGTGCCGTGGCTCCCGGGTGAGCGGGATGCCGCGATCGAGCTGGCCGGGCGCTTCATGGACCTGTGCACCGCGGCGGGCCTGCCGGGGATCGTCGAGGGTGTGGTGCGGCCGCACGACATCGCGTCATGGACCGACGTCGAACGCAACGACGCTCTGGTCGAGGCGGCCAAGGATCTTGCGACGGTCCGGCCTTCGCTGTACAAGGCCGAGGTCCCGTCCTACGGGCGCGGATCCTCCGCCGAGCTCACCACCGAGGCAACCCGGATCTCCGGGCAGCTCGACTGCCCCTGGGTCGTGCTGTCGTCGGGCGTGGCACCCGCCGACTTCCCGGCAGCGGTGGCCGCCTGCGTCGAGGGAGGTGCAGACGGCTTCCTCGCCGGGCGCGCGGTGTGGTCGGATGCCATCTCCGCATCCGATGTGGACGATTTCCTGGTCACCGAGTCCGTTCGCCGGTTGCGGGTGCTGTCCGGAGCTGAGACGTCATGAGTGGCATGCGGTACGGGTCCGCACCGTCCCGCCGCGCCCGGCTGCTCGAACTCGTCCGGAGCCAGGGCTTCTGTGCGACCTCCGAGCTGGTGCAGACGCTGGGGGTGTCGGACATGACGGTCCGGCGTGACGTGCAACGCCTCTCCGAGGAGGGCAAGGTCCGGATCGTTCACGGAGGCGTCAGCGTGCTGCCGCCCGAGGCGCTGAGCGGCAGCGGCGGCTACCTGGAGCGCGAGGGGCGCGAGTTCCTCGCCAAGCAGCGTGCCGGTCAGGCTGCGGCGGAGCTGGTGGCGCCCGACGACCACATCGCGCTCGACGCCGGTACAACCGTCCTCGAGGTGGCCCGTGCGCTGCCTGCCGGGCAGCCGAACACGGTCGTGAGCCACTCCGCCACCGTTCTGGGCGAGCTCATGCACCGTGAGGAGATCACGCTGGTGGGAAGTGGCGGAGTGCTCCACCACGAGACGATGTCGTTCGCCGGAGCGACAACCTTGACCACCCTGGCTGAGCTCCGGGTGGGCCGGCTCTTCCTTGCCGCCAGTGGTGTCAACGAGGCCGGTGTGTTCTGCGCCAACGACTTCGACGCCGTCACGAAGCGTGCCCTGATCGACATCGCCGACGAGGTCGTGCTGGTCATCGACTCGAGCAAGTTCCATACGCGTGCCCTCGTCCGGATCTGCCCGCTGGATGTCGTCGACACCGTCGTCGTGGACGACGCCATCACGGCGCCGGACCTCGCGATGCTCGAGCGCCACGGCGTCCGCCCGCACCGCGTACCGGTGGGTGAGCAGGCCCGCTGACGACCGGCCCGCCGACGCGCGGGCCGTGGTGCCTCGCCCCAGCACACCACTCGGCGTCGATGACGCCGTCAACCCGATCGGAGTACCCCTGATGAAAGCTGTCCGCGTTCACGGTCCCGGAGATCTGAGGATCGAGGACGTCCCCGATCCGCGCCCGGCGCACGGCCAGGTCCTGGTTGCAGTCGAGGCCGCCGGGATGTGTGCCACTGATGTTCACATCCTGCACGGGACGTTCCCGTGCCGGTACCCGCTGACCATCGGCCACGAGATCGCCGGCCGGATCGTCGAGGTCGGCGACGGTGTAGATCCCGCCCGGGTCGGAGCGTCGGTGACTGTGGAACCGCACGAGTACTGCCGTGAGTGCCTCTACTGCCGGATCGGACAGGAGCACATGTGCACGGCCAAGGAGGCCTACGGCGTGCACGTCGACGGCGGGATGGCCGAATACCTCGCCGTTCCGTCCCGTCTGGCCTACGACCTCCCGGAAGGGGTGTCGGCCGCACTCGGATCGATGACCGAGCCGATCGCGTGCAGCATCCACGCGATGGATCGGCTCGGCGCGGTCTCCGGGCTTCCGGTCGCGGTCTACGGCTGCGGCCCGGCCGGGGCGGTCCTCGTCGCGTTGTGCCGCCGTGCAGGCCTTTCTCCCATCGTGGTCCTCGATCCGCGCGCGGAGCGCCGTGATCTCGCGCTGCGGGTCGGTGCGGACATCGCGCTCGACCCGACCACCGGTGAGATCGAGGACATCGTCCGCGATCTCACCGGCGGATACGGGTTCAGCTACCAGATCGACGCCGTCGGCTCGCCGCGAGTGATCGAACAGGCGGTGGCCCGAGCCGCCCGCCGCGGCACGGTCCTGTTCTTCGGCGTGGCGGCACCCGGCGACCCCGCGACCGTCTACCCGCAGGAGATCTACGCGAAAGAGCTGAGCCTGCTCGGGACGGCGATCAATCCCTATACCCATCACCGGGCCGCCGCGCTGCTCCCGCAGCTACCGCTGACGGAGTTGCGGACCGCGACCTACCACCTGACCGACGCCGCGGCCGCGCTGGAGGCGCAGCAGCGAGGAGAAGTGGACAAGATCTTTCTGGCGCCCGGCGAATCGCTCGCGGGGGCCGGAGCGGGGAACGGCGCCACCCGGGCCACGGTGTGAGCCGCCCGCACATCGTCGACGTCATCGCCGGGGACGGGATCGGTCTCGAAGTCGTCCCCGCCGCACTCCGGTGTGTCGACGCCCTCGCCGAGCAGTTCGGTTTCGCCGTGACCTGGCGGGACCGCGACTGGGGGTCGGAGCGCTACCGGCGGACCGGCGCGATGATGCCCGAGGACGGCCTGGCCCGCCTCGCGGACGGCGATGCGATCCTGCTCGGGGCGGTCGGCGCGCCCGACATCCCCGACGATGTGACGCTCTGGGGGCTGTTGCTCCCGATCCGGCGGGCGTTCCTGCAGTACGTCAACCTCCGCCCGGTGCGCAGCCTCCCCGGGGTCCCGGGGCCGTTGTCCGACGGCAGCGGCATCGACCTGGTGATCGTGCGCGAGAACGTGGAGGGCGAGTACTCCGAGATCGGCGGACGGATCTACCGCGGCCGGCCCGAGGAGGCGGCGGTTCAGGAGACGGTGTTCACCCGGCGCGGGGTGGATCGGGTCGCGAGGTTCGCTGCCCGGCTCGCGGCCTCCCGGCGCGGCGGCCTGACGTCGGCCACCAAATCGAACGGGATCGTCCACACGATGCCGTTCTGGGACGAGGTGGTTGCCGGAGCCGTCGAGCGGATCAACCACAGCGGCCCGGAGACCCCGATCCGCCTGCGGAAGGTGCTCGTCGATGCGCTGGCCGCCGATCTGGTGCTGCGCCCCCGGGAGCACGACGTGATCGTCGCATCCAACCTGCTCGGTGACATCCTCTCCGATCTCGCCTCGGCGGTCGTCGGAGGCATCGGGACGGCCCCGAGTGCCAATCTGAACCCCGAGCGTGAGCACCCGTCGATGTTCGAACCGGTGCACGGCTCCGCCCCCGACATCGCCGGAACCGGAATCGCCAACCCGACCGGCCAGATCTGGGCCACCTCGCTGATGCTCGACCACCTCGGTGAGAGCACCGCGGCAGCTGCGCTGCTCGCCGCGCTGGAGGCGGCGCTGGCATCCGGTGTACGGACCCGGGACCTCGGTGGAACCGCGGGCACCGACGAGTTCACGTCCACGGTTCTCGATCACCTCACCACCACGACGGAGGAGCTGTCCGATGCGTGACCAGAAGCTGTTCATCGACGGGACCTGGGTGCCCGGCCACGACACCGCCACCGTCCGCTCGCCCTACGACGACAGAGCGGTCGGCTCCTACGCCGTCGCCGGTGAACAGCAGGTAGCCGACGCGGTTCACGCCGCTCGCCGCGCCATGGAGCGCGAGTGGAGCCCGGCCGCCCGCGCCGCGGTCCTGCGGAAAGCGGAACGACTGCTGGAGGAGCGGTCGGCCGAGTTCGTCGAGGTGCTCTCGGCCGAGGCGGGTAAGCCGGTCACCGCCGCGGCGGGCGAGATCGTACGGGCGCGGACGACACTGGGGCTCTCGGCCGAGGAGGCGACGCGGCTGTCCGGCGAGTTCGTTCCGTTCGAGCCCGGTGTAGGTACCGATGTCCTCGCGGTCACCGTGCCGGTTCCGGTGGGGGTGGTCGCCGCGATCACGCCGTTCAACTTCCCGCTCAACCTCGTACTGCACAAGATCGGACCGGCGTTGGCGGCCGGCTGCGCGGTGGTGTTGAAGCCCTCCGAGCGGACGCCGCTCACCGCCGGGCTGCTCGCCGAGCTGCTCGCCGAGGCCGGAGTGCCGGCTGGGCGGCTGAACGTGGTGACCGGTGCGCCGGAGCAGATCGTCGAGATCTGGGCGGACGACCCCGGTGTCGCCGTACTGACCTTCACCGGCTCCTCGGCGGTCGGGTGGGCCCTCAAGGCACGTTCCCCGCGCAAGCGTCATGTGCTCGAGCTGGGATCGAACACCGCGCTGCTCGCCGACACCGGTGCTGATCTCGACGCGGTGGTCGACGCGATCGTCACCGGTGGGTTCACCTTCGCCGGGCAGGCCTGCGTCTCCGTTCAGCGTGTCTACGCCGTCGCCGAGGTGTACGACGCACTGCTCGCGAAACTCGTGCCCGCGGTGGAGGCGCTGGTTGCCGGCGACCCGGCCGATGAGCGGACCGTCGTCGGACCGGTGATCGGGGACGGTGCGGTCGAGCGGCTGCTGGGGTGGATCGAGAAGGCCCGGGTGGATGGTGCGAGCGTCCTGACCGGTGGCACCGCCTCCGGGCGCGTCGTCGCCCCCACGGTGGTCGCCGATGTGTCCCCGCAGACCGATCTGGTGTGCGGTGAGGCTTTCGGGCCCGTCGTCACCGTGCAGCGGGTTGCGGATCTCGAGGCCGGGATCGGCCAGGTCAACGACTCGCGGTTCGGGCTCAACACCGCGATCTTCACCCGGGATGTCGGCGCGGCCCTCGCTTTCGCCCGGCGCGCGGAGGCGGGGACCGTGATGGTCAACGTCTCGCCGTCGTTCCGAGGAGATCACATGCCCTACGGCGGGGTGAAGGACAGCGGTCAGGGTCGCGAGGGCGTGCGGTACGCGGTGCAGGAACTCGTCGACCACAAACTCGTGCTCCTCGCCGGACAGCGCCAGGGACAGCTCTCCTCGCCTCGGTGATCGTCGTCCGAACCCGCAGGTGCGACGTCGCCGCTATCGGCCGGCGGGCAGCAGCAGGCCGTCGCGGAGCCGGTCCAGCTCCGCCGGTCCGATCCCGCGCTGCTCCGCCCAGCCGGACGCTCCGCCGTGGTCCCGGTCGAGGATCGCGAGGAACCCGCGGATCGTGTACTCCTGCGCCTGATAGACCTCGGACGGGACGGTCGCCATGTGGTCGCGGTAGCGCGGCCAGCTCCGGAACCGCTCGACGACGCGCACCATGTTCGGCCCGGAGCGCAGGTAGTCGGCCACGATGTCGTCGTCGTCCACGCCGAGCAGGCGCAGCGTCATCGCCGTCACCAGGCCGGTCCGGTCCTTCCCGGCGGCGCAGTGCAGCAGGGTCGGCCGGCCCGCCATGGCGCACAGCACGCGGATCACCGTCGCCAGCGGCGACGCCGGTGACGACAGATGCTCCCGGTAGAAGAACAGCGACTGCTCGCGGGCCGGCAGATCGGAGACCGGCAGGTCACGCAGCGGTGCGTTGAGGTAACTGACCGGGCGGGTCGCGAGTGGGCCGCGGCCCTGTTCGACGGCCTCGGCGCCGATCCGGAGATCGACGACGAGCTCCAGCGCGAGCGTCTCGGCGAGGTGCTCGACATCGGCCGGGGTGAGCGCCTGCAGGGTGTCGCTGCGGAACAGCGCGCCGGGCCGGATCCGCAGGTCCGGCCCGGCGCGCAGTCCACCCAGGTCCCTGAAGTTGTAGGCGCCCTCCAGCTCGTGCCCGTGCGAGTGCGAGCGGTGGACGGTCATCTGCGCATCACCCTTCGTACCGCCTCGAGCAGCTCGTCCTGCGGCCCGGGACGGGCGGGCGGAACGGACGTGTCCGGGAGCCCCGGCTCCCGGGCCCCGGCCGCGATCCGCCGCCGGTCGCGGCGCACCCGTCCGGCGGCCGCCGGGTCGAGCCCCCCATCGGGACCGCGATCGCAGCCGCAGCCGCAACCGGCGTCGGGTCCGGAATCGGGACGGGCGCCCGCGCCGCCACCCGCCGGTGGGACCGCGCAGGCCCCACCCGGGGGGAGCGTCGCGGCGTCGCCGAGCAGGTGTGCGGTCAGCTCCTGCGGCCACAGCGCGACGAACTCGGCTCCGGCCGCGACCAACTCCTCCGCGGAGTGCATCCCCCAGGCGACCCCCACCGCGCGGATCCCGACCTCGATCGCGTCCCGGACGTCCCCCGCGGTGTCGGTGACCAGCACCGTGCTGGCGAGATCGGGGGCCTGACGCAGGCCGATCTCGTCGTAGTCGGCGGAACAGCGGCGGCCGAACGTGTTCGCCGAGTCGGCGAGGAAGGTCCGCACGGCGGCCCGCTTGTCCGGGATCACGTCGCCGCCGAACACGTGCGCGAAGCAGAACGCCAGGTCGTTGTCGGTCAGCACCCGGCGCATCACCTGCATCGCGTTCGACGACATCACCGCGAGCGTGCAGTGACCCGCCAGCCGCCGGACGACGTCGCCGACGCCCGGCACCAGCGGCGGCGAGTACTCGGCGCGCAGCAGCGCCAGGAACGCCTCCTTGACCTCGGCGGCCTGCGCCTCGTCCCGGCACAGCTTCGCGATCGACTCGTAGACGTTGCCGCGGAACAGGTCGAAGTACTGCTCCGGGCCGTCGACACCCAGCTCGAACCGGTCGTTGATCGTCGAGAAGACCGTCCAGGACGCGATACGCGTCTGGACCAGCGTGCCGTCGAGGTCGAAGAGCACCGCCTCGGTCCGGGGCGTCGGGGAGTGCGCGTTCATGCCGGGATCACGAGCCGCCGTGCACCCGGTCGTAGATCGCACCGAGCTCACCCATGCCGATGAAGTCCATGCACTCGCCGTACGCGGTGTGCCCGTCGAGCGTCCAGCGCAGCAGCGCGTTGTGCCCGACGACCCCCGGCTGGGACTGCCACGGGAACGACGTCAGCGCCTGCCCGTCGGCCTCCCACACCCGGTCGGCGGAGTCGGTGACGCTGATCGAGATCCGCTCCGGATAGAGCCGGGAGCGCTTGGTGACCCCGGAGCCGGCCTTGAGGCCGCGCAGCGTGCCGTGGTCGAGGACGTAGCCGTGGGTGAGCCGCAGCGGCGACTCGCCGTCCGGCCCGTTCTCGGTCGTGAAGTCGAACAGCCCGTGCAGCGCCAGCTCCGGGCCGACGTGCGCGTGCAGCCAGCTCAGCCGCGAGGTCTGCCGCTCCGCACGGACACCCCAGCTGTGGTCCATCGTGGACACGCAGTCGATCGGGGTGGTCCGGCCACGCAGCCTGATCTCGCCCTCGTAGTGCCCGGTCTGGTCGAAGTGACCGGCGTAGGCGTGCCCCCAGGTCTTCGCCATGTCCCGATCGGCGGCGAGCGGGTCCTGGTCGGGGTCGTTGATGTCGTACGGCTCGTGCAGCGCCGTGTACCGGAACCGGATCTCCAGGTCGGCGGCCGGGTCCGAGTAGGACACGTCCCAGATCCGGTGCGGGTCGGTGGCGACGACCTTCAGCCCGTTCGCCAGCTCGTAGTCGAGCAGGTTCGACGGCTGCGGCACGACCAGGTGCTCCCAGGCGTCCCAGTACTCGGCCTCCCAGGGCGCGGTGACCCGGCGGCTGTTGACCGAGACCGTCGACCCGACGACACCGAGCGGCTCCCGGAACAGTCCGTACAGCCCGATGTTGAGCGGCCGGTCGGTGTCCTGCCCGGCGTAGAGACCGAAGTAGTTGGTCTCCGCCCAGAGCGGGTCGTCGCTGGTCGGAGCATGGAACTGTGCGTCCTCGGGGCGGATCACCGGTGAACCTCCTGGCGCGTACGGGCCCGGCCGCCGGACGACGGGGGCTGTGCCTGACATCCAGCACGCTCCCGCGCGGACCCCCGCCCGGCCACGGTGCCGATGGACAACGACCGACCGTGACGTTGTCCCGGACGGATAAGGCTCACCGGAACGTGCCGGACCTACTGTCCCCGCCAGCGGTGGTCCGGCGCACGCCTTCCACCACGTGTCTACCGACGGAGGTGGCCCGGGCATGCAGCTGGCCAAGGTGCTCGGACAGGTCGTCTCGACGATCAAGGGCCCCGGGCTCGAGCGGTTCACGTTGCTGCTCGTGCAGGAGGCCGCCGCCGACGATCCCGAGCGCGACGGCGGACCGTCCCGGGTCGCCGTCGACACCGTCGGTGCGGGGGTCGGCGAGATCGTGCTGGTCGCGACCGGCAGCGCGGCCCGGGTGGCTGCCGGCACGGACGTGCCGACCGACCTGGCCGTCGTCGGGATCGCGGACACCGTCGTCCGCTCCGGCGCCGTCACTTACCAGAAGACCTGAGATCCGGCACCCGTGCACCCATCCGAACCACTTCAGGAGGACGACATGGCTCCGACGACTGCGACCCCGGCCGCACCCGCCCTGCGCGGAGCGCTGGGCCTGATCGAGACCAAGGGGCTGGTCGGCGCCATCGAGGCCGCCGACGCGATGGTGAAGGCGGCCAACGTCCAGGTGCTCGGGCACCGCGAGATCGGCGGCGGTCTGGTGACCGTGATGGTCCGGGGCGACGTCGGTGCGGTGAAGGCCGCGACCGACGCGGGCGCGGTAGCCGCGGAGAAGGCGGGCGAGGTGGTGTCCGTGCACGTCATCCCGCGGCCGCACGACGAGACCGAGAGCATCCTCGCCGTCCTCACCCGTCCCAAGGGCTGAGTCCGCCCCACCCGAGCCCCCGCACCGTTCCGGCGTCCGCCGGAGCGGCGGCCGGGCGTGCCCACGTCGACCCCTGACGAACCCGAGGTGTGGAGATGACCGCAGCCACCGCCCCCGACCCGCCACAGCTCGACGCCGACCTGGCCGGTCTGGCCGACGTACGGACGAAGGTCCGTGCCGCCGCCGCGGCCTTCGCCGAGCTCGCCGGGACCGACCAGGAGACGCTCGACCGCTACGTGCGGGCGATGGCGCTGGCCGGGACGAAGGCCGCCGAGGAGCTCGCCCGGCTCGCCGTCGACGAGACCGGGTACGGCATCTACGAGCACAAGATCTACAAGAACCGGTACAACACCGGCTTCGTCGCGAAGTGGATGCTCGAACGGCGGGCGATCGGCGTGCTCTGGGTGGACGACGACGCCCGGGTCACCGCCGTCGGGTCCCCGATGGGGGTGCTCGCCGGGATCATCCCGGTGACCAACCCGACGTCGACGGCGCTGTTCAAGAGTCTGGCCGCGGTGAAGTCGGGCAACGCGATCGTGCACGCCCCGCACCCGCGGGCGGCCCGCTGCACGCTGCGCGCGGTGCAGGTGATGGCCGAGGCCGCGGTCGCCGCCGGGGCCCCCGAGGGGCTCCTGTCCTGCCTGGAGAACCCGACGCTCCCGGCCACCCGCGAGCTGATGAGCCGCGACGAGATCGCACTCGTGCTCGCCACCGGCGGGCCGGGGATGGTGCGGGCCGCCTACTCCAGCGGCAAGCCGACCATCGCGGTCGGCGCCGGGAACGTGCCGGCCTACGTCGGGGTCAGCGTGCCGGACCCGGCCGAGGCCGCCGAGATGATCATCACCTCGAAGTCGTTCGACAACGGCACCGCGTGCGTGGCCGAGCAGTCGGTCGTCGTGGTCGACGCGGTGGCGCCGGCGTTCCTCGCCGCGTTCGAGGAGCGCGGCGCCTACTGGATGAACGCGCCCCAGCAGGCCGCGCTGGCCCGGGTGCTGTTCGACGACCGAGGCGCGATGCGACCCGGCTCGGTCGGCCAGACCGCGCCCCGGCTGGCCGAGCTGGCCGGGTTCACCGTGCCGTCGTCGACCCGGGTGCTCGCCTGCCGGCTCGACACCGTCGGCCCCGGCACGCCGCTGTCGCGGGAGATCCTCGGCCCGGTGCTGTCGGTGTACCAGGTGCCCGACGCCGCAGCCGGCTGGCGACGCTGCCGGGAGATCCTGGCGCTCGACGGCGAGGGGCACACCACCGCGGTGCACGCGGCCGACCCGGCGGAGATCGCGCCGTTCGGGACGCTGCCGGCCGGCCGGATCGTGATCAACACCCCGGCGCTGTTCGGCGGGATGGGGTACTCGACCGACGTCGACCCGTCGTTCCAGCTCGGCACCGGCACCTGGAGCGGATCGATCTGCTCGGACAACGTCACCCCGTTGCACCTGATCAACATCAAGCGGATCGCGCACGAGGTGCGCCCGTGGCGGACCGTCTACGACCCGGTGGAGCTCTAGATGGCGACCACCACCGCCCGGCGGCGGACCCGGCGGCCCCGGCCGGCCGAGCCGCCGTCGTCCGGCCCGAAGGCGCTGCTCGCCGCGGCGGCCGCCACCGCGGCGGCGATCGGCGAGCACGGTGAGCCGGACCGGCCCGCGGCCGCCGCAGCGGCGGCCGCGGGCACCCTGCGGGTCGGTGTCGATCTCGGGACGGCCGGCTGCGTGCTGGTCGTGCTCGCGGTGACAGCCGACGGCGGGGAGCAGCCGATCTGGGTGCAGAGCCATCCCTCCGGCGCGCTCGCCGACGGCGTCGTCGTCGACTTCGCCCGCGCCACCGCCACGGTCCGCGGGCTCAGGGAACGCGCCGAGGCCGCGCTCGGCGTCGAACTGCGCAGCGCCGCGACCGCCTACCCGCCGTGCATCCCGGTGGCGGACGCGAGGGCCTGCACCTACGTCTGCGAGTCCGCCGGGTTCGACGAGGTCGGACTGGTCGACGAGGTCGGCGCGGCGCAGCGCACGCTGGAGGTGCGCGACGGTGTCGTCGTCGACGTCGGGGGTGGCTCGACCGGGGTCGGCGTCTACCGCGACGGCGAGCTGGTCCGGCTCGACGACCGCCCCGGCGGCGGGCACCACCTGGACCTGGTGCTGGCCGGTGGCCTCGGCATCGGGATCGAGGAGGCCGAGAGCTACAAGCGGACGCATCCGCGCGAGGCCCTTTCGGTGCTGGTCCCGGGGCTGCAACGGATCGCGGAGAACGTCCGCGCGCTGACCGAGGGCGCCGAGGACCTGCCGCTGCACCTGGCGGGCGGCGCCCTGATGATCCCCGGCGCGGAAGACGCGCTGGCCGGCTACCTGGAGCGAACCGTCGTGACCTATCCGCACGCCCTGCTCATCACCCCGGTCGGGATCGCCAGGGCGGGGGAGCGGGCATGAGATGCCCTGTGTCAACCCGCCGCTTGTTGATCTTCGAGGAGGCGTTGGAGGGCGCGGTGTCGGGTGGGGTCGTAGGCGAGGTTGTCCTGCCAGCAGTGCCAGATGACGAACAGCCAGGCGCGGCCCAGGATCCGGACCGCGTGGGCGTGGTCGTGCCCGCGGTCGCGGGCGCGTTGGTAGAGGTCGTCGGCCCAGGGGTTGGCGCGTCGCGAGTCGCCGGCGAAGTCGCAGACGGCGTCGCGGAGTTGTTTGTCGCAGGCCCAGCGGAAGCCGACCGAGCGGTGTTTGCCGGACTGGCGGGTCGACGGGGCGACGCCGGCCAGGCAGGTCAGCGCTTCGGGAGTGGGGAAGCGGGCCCGGCAGTCGCCGATCTCGGCGAGCAGTCGGGCGGCGCGGACTCGTCCGGCTCGCGGGAGGTTGGTGAACACGTGGGCGTCGGCGTGCTCGGCGAGCTGGCGCTCGATCTGGGCCGACACGGTGGCGATCTGCGTGTTGAGCGTGGTCAACACGTTGGTCAGGGCGTGGGTGATCTCGGTGTTGATCTCGGCGTCGTGCCCGGTCAGGCCGCGGGGCGCGGTGCGCAGACGGGCGTGGAGCACGGCCGGGGCGGTGCGCCCGCAGTAGCCGACCTCGCTCAGCCAGGCGGCCAGCCCGGCGGTAGTGAGCGCGTCGATGTGGTCCTGGGTGGCGAAGCTGCGCAGGAAGGTCAGGCTGATCGCGGAGTCGATGTGGGCGAAGAGCCCGACCACGCCGGGCAGCACGGTGCGCAGGTGCGCGCGCAGCTGGTTGGCCACCGCGACCCGGTGGCCAACGAGGTCCTTGCGGGTGCGGCAGGCCCGGCGCAGGGTCGCGGTCTCGGGGCGGTCCGGGGTCAGCGGGGCCAGGCGGGCGCGGTCGGTGCGCAGGGTGTCGGCCAGGACGTAGGCATCGAAGCGATCGTCCTTGTTCCCGGCCGAGCCGTAGCGTCCGCGCAGGTTCTTGACCTGGTTGGGGCTGATCACGACCACGGTGATCCCGGCCTGGAGCAGGGTGTCGACGACGGGGCCGTCGGGGCGTTCGATCGCGACCTCGGCTGCCCCGGCGCGGCGCAGGAGCGCGACCAGTTCCCGCAGACCGGCCGCGGTGTGGTCGATGGTGTGGCGGCCGATCTGGGTGCCGCGGTGGTCGACGATCGCGACCGCGTGGTCGTCACGGGCCCAGTCCAGACCGGCGGTGACATCACCGGGCGGGTCGGCGGGCAACGTGGCGTGGGCGTGGGCGGGGTTGCGGGTGCTGGTGGTACTGGCAGACTGCATGTCAGCCTCCTCGCTGCTAGTCCCAGTGGGGAGGCGCCTTCATGTGGTGCCGGGATGCGGCTGCCGGTTCGCTCACTGATCGGCGCTCAACGGCGCTCAGCCCTGTCGACGGTCCGCGCATCCCGGGTGTCCGCTGGGCCCCGCAGATCTCATGCTGGACCTCGACCGAGTCGAGCGAGCAGGGCGATGACCCAGCGGCACCTCGGGCGCATCGGCAACCCAATCACGATCACCGACACCCGGAGGGTGGACCAGTGAGCGCGACCCCCACCCTGCGTACCTACGCGTTCGTCGACCGGATGCAGCCGCAGTGCGCGGCGCACATCGCGGCGACCAGCCCCGGCGACGTCCCGCTCGCCGGGATGGCCGAGCTCTACATCGAGATGGCCCCCGGCAACGAGGTGTTCCGGGCCGCCGACATCGCGCTCAAGGCGGCCGGTGTGCGGCCCGCGCTGCAGATCATCGAGCGCGAGTTCGGCCTGCTGGAGATCCACTCCGAGCAGCAGGCCGAGGTGCTCGCCTCCGGGCAGGCGATCCTCGACGAGCTCGGGATGACCGAGGCCGACCGGATCCGGCCGACGATCGCCTCCACCCAGTTCATCACCAACGTGCACCCCTACCAGGCGCAGCTGCTGAACAAGTGGCGCAAGGGATCGATGCTGATGCCGGGGCAGAGCCTGTTCGTGATGGAGGTGGCCCCGGCCGCCTACATCGCGGTCGCCGCGAACGAGGCGGAGAAGGCCGCCGACATCACCGTCATCGAGCTGCGCGCGGTCGGCCGGTTCGGCCGGATGTTCCTGTCCGGCACCGAGAGCGCGGTGCAGGCCGCCCGGGACGCCGCGGTCGATGCGCTGGAGGGCATCCACGGACGGGAGGCCGGGCGATGACCGTGCACGGAGCGGCATCGGTCGACGCGGCCGCCGGCGGGACGCTGTACGTGCGGCCGGGCGACATCGTCACCCCGCTGGCCCGGGAGCGGGCCAGGGAGCTGGGGACCGAGATCGTGACCGGTCCGCCGCCGCCCGCCGCCGCGACGGGAACCGGGCCGCCACCGGCACCCACACCCGGCTCGGCCACGGCCCCCGGCGGCACCCCGGCCACCGTGCCCGGCCGCGGCGCTCTGCCCGGCCGCGGCGCCCTGCCCGGCCGCGATCCGGCGTCCGGCGCGACCCCGGGCACCGCGTCCGGTGCCGGCCGGGCCGAGCGGTCGGCCGGCCCGGCGCCCGCGCCGGTCGCTCCGGTGCCCGGCGGCCCGCCGCCGCCCGTCCGGCCCCCGTCCGGCGCACTGTTCCGGCGCGGCGCCCCGCTGCCGGGCGCGGTGCGTCCCGGCGCGGCCGGGGCCCGGCCGACCGGCCGGGGGAGCGCCGCGTCCGGCCGGGTGGTCGTCGTCGGGGCCGGGAACGTCGGCATGATCGCCGCGATGCGGCTCGCCGACGCGGACGTGTTCGACGAGGTCGTGCTGGTCGACATCGACGAGGGCCGGGCCGCGGGGATCGCGCTGGACCTGACGCACACCGCCGCGCTGTCCGGGTTCGGCACCCGGGTGCGTGGCGCCGGGACGGTCGCCGAGGCCGGCCCCGCCGACTACGTGATCATCACCGCCGGGAAGCCGCGCACACCGGGGATGAGCCGATCCGATCTGATCAGCACGAACGCGGCGATCGTCGGGGACGTCGCGCGGCGGGCCGCTGCGGTGTCGCCGCAGGCGGTGATCGTCGTCGTGACCAACCCGCTGGACGAGATGACCCAGCACGCGTGGACGGCGTCCGGGCTGCCGTCCGGCCGGGTGCTCGGCATGGCCGGCGTGCTCGACACCGCCCGCTTCCAGGCACTGGCCTCGCTCACCGGCGTCGCGCGGGCCGACCGGATCCAGGCCTGGGCGCTGGGCAGCCACGGCGAGGAGATGGTCATCCCGCTCTCCACGGCCACCACCGGAGGTCGTCCGCTGAGCGCGGCGATCCCGGCCGCGGAGCTCGACGCCGTGGTGTCCCGTGCCCGCGGCTCCGGCGGTGAGGTCGTCGGGCTGCTCCGCTCCGGCAGCGCGTTTATGGCACCCGGGATGTCCGCCGCCAGGATGGTCCTGGCGATGGCCGCCGACTCCGGCGAGGTGATGCCCGCCGCGGTGCTGGGCGACGGCAGCTACGGCATCTCCGAGGTCTACGTCGGGCTGCCGGCCCGGCTCGGCCGGAACGGGCTGCGCGAGATCGTCACCCTCGATCTGCTGCCCGACGAGCTCTCCGCACTCCGGGCGGCGGCCGACCGCATCCGGGAACGGGTGGCCGAGCTCGCCACGGCGGCGTGATGCGCGCGGTCACGTTCGCCGGCGACGGCACGGTCCGGGTGCTCGAGGTGCCCGATCCCCGGCTGGAGCAGCCGACGGACGCGATCGTGCTGGTCCGCCGGGCGGCCGTCTGCGGGACCGATCTGCACACGGTCGCGCACGGCGACAGCCTGGAGACCGGAACCGTGCTCGGCCACGAGTTCGTCGGGGAGATCGTCGAGACGGGCGCCGCGGTGCGCGGACACCGGCCCGGCGAGCTCGTCGTGGGCGCCGACTTCACGGCCTGCGGAACCTGCTGGTGGTGCCGGCGCGGCGACCACTGGGAGTGCCCGGACCGCCGCTTCTTCGGCACCGGCACCGCGTTCGGGCCGCCGCTGCCCGGCGCCCAGGCCGAGCTGGTCCGGGTCCCGTTCGCCGACACCGTGCTGCGGTCGGTGCCCGACGGGGTGTCCGCGGACGCCGCCGTGTTCCTCGGCGACACCCTGGCAACCGGCTACGCCGCGGTCCGGCGCGCCGATCCGATGCCGGGGGACACGATCGCGGTCCTCGGTGGCGGACCGGTCGGTCAGCTCACGGCCCTGGCGGCCCAGGCCTGCGGGGCGGGCACGGTGCTGCTCGTCGAGCCGGTCGCCGCGCGGCGTGCGCTCGCCGCCCGGGAGGGCTCGGTCGCGGTGGACCCGGCCGACGCGCTGCGGACCGCGCAGCTGCTCACCGACGGCCGTGGTGCCGACGTCGTGATCGACGCGGTCGGCGGGCCGCGCGGCCTGGAGAGCGCCTTCGAGCTGGTGCGCCGGCGCGGGACGGTGGTGTCGGTCGGGGTGCACACCGGCGACTGGGCGCTGCCCGCGGGCCGGGCCTTCGCCGACGAGCTGTCGCTGCGGTTCGCGATCGGCGACCTGATGCGCGACGGCGACCAGCTCCTGGCCCTGGTCCGCTCCGGGGCGGTCGATCCGGCGGTGGTCGCCGAGGAGACGGTGCCGCTCGACGGCGCTCCGGATGCATACCGGCGGATGGCGCAGCGACGTACCCTCAAGTCACTGATCGCGTTCTGACCGGCGGGGGTGCGATGACGACGCTCGACCCGGCCCGCATCGGATCCCGTCCGGACGGGCTGTCCCGGCTGCTGGGCACGGTCCCGGTCGATCCGGACCGCGCCGCCGACGATCTCGCGACCCAGGCGGCGATGCTCGCCGGCACCCCGGTGACCGTCGCCGCGTGGTGCAGCGAGCGCTGGCAGGTACTGGCCGGATCCGGTGTCGGAACCGCCGGGCTACCCGCGGGCGGGCCGGCGTCGGTCCCGGGGCGCTCCCGCCGGCCCGGATTGATCGTCGGTGCGGACGGCCCGGCCGCACTGTGCTGGGACCCGGACGCCGAGCTGGGCCCGGCCGTGGTCGAGCGACTGCGCCAGGGCCGCGCCTGGCTGTCGCTGCAGCTGATCCGCAGCCAGTCCCGGGTCGAGGTCGACTCGGCGGCCGCCGAGACCGACGCGGTGCGGGAGGTCTCGCGGCGGCTGCTCACCGTCCGCGATCTCGACCAGGTGCTGCTCACCGTCGCCGAGCAGACACTGCGACTGCTCGAGTCGGACATCTGCGGGGTCATGCTCCGCGACGGCGACGTCGTGCAGATGCGCGCCTGCGTCGGCAACCGCTCCACCGAGACGGCCCGGCTGCAGATGCGCCGCGGCCAGGGCGTCGCCGGGCTGGTGTTCCTCACCGGTGAACCGGCCAAGGTCGACTCCTATCTCGAGGACCGCACGATCAGCGACGACTTCATGTCCCTGGCCGAGCGCGAGGAGACCCGCTCGGCACTGGCCGTCCCGCTGCGGCTGCGCGGCGAGTTCCTCGGGGTGCTGGAGGTGTGGCGGCGGCGCCGCTCGGTGTTCACCGACCGGGACATGCGCCGGATGGTCACCCTCGCCGACTTCGCGACGATCGCGATCGACAACGCCCGGCTCTACGACGAGCAGGCGGCGGCCGCCGACCGGCTCGGCCGCGCCCGCGACGCGCTCCAGCAGCAGGTCGCGGTGCTCGACCGGACCTCCCGGCTGCAACAGGACCTGCTCCAGATCGTGATCGGCGGCGGCGGCCTGCCGGCGATCGCCCGCACCGTGGCCACCGAGCTGAGCTGCGAGATCGCCGTCTACGGGCCGGACGGGGTGCGGCTCGCCGGGCACCGGGCCCGCGACATCGTGTCCCAGCTGCCCGAGGTGCTGCCGACCGGCACCGGCGGGCCTGCGCTCGCCGATCGCCGGGCGCTGGCCCGCCCCGTCTACGCCGACGGCGACCAGGTCGGCCAGGTGCTGCTCGTGCGCACCGAGCGGGCCGGCGACATCCTGGACGCGGTCGCCGTCCAGGTGGCGATGGCCTGCTCGCTGGCCCTGCTGCGCGAGCGCGCCGCGAGCCGGGCCCGGGCCGAGGCGTCCGAGCAGGTGCTGTGGGACCTGCTGCAGGGCCCGGTCGAGCACCGGCTGGCCGCCCGCACCCGGGCCCAGCAGCTCAACGTGCAGCTGGCGGGCGGGCTGCGGGTGCTGCACGGCCGGATCGAGAACATCGACGCGCTCGCGACCCAGCTCGGCTGGGACACCTCACAGACCGACCGGGTCCGCAGACGGGTGCTGCGGACCGTGCGGACACTGCAGGGCCGCGGGCTCGCACTGGCCAGCCTGCGCGGCGACCTGCTCGTCGCGATCGCCGCCGATCTCGACCGCAACGGTGCCAAGGATCTGGTCAACGGGTTCGCGGCGGCCATCCACGAGGAGGTGCCCGAGCTGCAGCTGACCTGGGGGATCAGCCGCGAGCACGCCGAGGTCGTCGATCTTCCCAGCGCGCTGAACGAGGCGCGGACGGCGTTGTCGGCGGCGAAGCGGTTCGGCGGGCGCAACGTGTTCCTCTACGAGGAGCTCGGCATCGTCCGGCTGCTGCTGGGTTCGGGCGACGATCCGGACCTGCAGACCTTCGTCGACGAGGTGACCGGTCCGCTGCTCGACTACGACCGGGACAACGACGGTTCGCTGGTGCGCACGTTGCGCGCGTTCTTCGACGCCGACTGTTCACAGAAGCTGGCCGCCGACCGGCTGTTCGTGCACCACAAGACGCTGCGCTACCGGCTGGAGCGGATCCGGCAGCTCACCGGGCTGGACCTGGGCCGGCACGAGGACCGGATGCGGGCCGACTTCGCGCTCCGGCTGCTGCAGGTGACCCGGGCCGACAGCGAGGCCGACGGCGCCGGGGCCGAGCCGGAACGCTGAGGCGGCGCCGGGGCCGGGCCGGAACGCTGAGGCGGCGCCGGGGCCGGGCCGGAACGCTGAGGCGGCGCCGGGGCCGGGCCTCAGCGCCGCGGCCCGGGTCCGTCAGCGGGTCGACTCGACGGCGTCGGTGACGATCTGTTCGGTGTCTCCGTGCGGGCGCGGGATCACGTGGCTGCTGTAGAGCTCGCCGACCCGGACGGCGGCGGCCCGGCCGGCCGCGATCGCCGCGTTGACGGCGCCGACGTCGCCACGCACCAGCACCGACACCTGCCCGTTGCGCAGGGTCCGGTAGCCCTCGATCTCGACGTTCGCCGCCTTGACCATCGCGTCCGCGGCCTCGATCGCCCCGACCAGGCCCTTGGTCTCGATCATCCCGAGGGCGCCCCCGGCCCGCCGTGCCTCTGCCATGGAGCCATCTCCTCTCCGAGCCCTGACGCCGGCGTCGTCGCCGGACCGCTCTCGACGGTAGGTCCGCCGGCCGGGGCGCACGCTGTCCCGGCCGGACAACGGAGGGCGCCCCGGTTGTCCGCGACGGAGCGGTGCGGTGCCCGCCGCGGTGGCGCGCGGAATCCACGGAAGCCACGGAATCCACGGCCCGGTGCAGCACCACGGCGAGCATCCGGCAGGGTCTGGCGCATGGACGAGAAGGAGACGCTGCGCGGCTATCTGCAGACCGGGCGCGAGGCGATGGTGTGGAAGCTCGACGGGCTCGGCGAGTACGACGTGCGGCGTCCGCTCGTCCCGACCGGGACCAACCTGCTCGGCCTCGTGAAGCACCTGGCGCTGGTCGAGGCCGGGTACCTCGGGAGCACGTTCGGCCGCCCGCTGCCGGACGCACCCGCCTGGATGGAGCAGGTCGAGTCGGACCCGACCGTCGATCTCTTCGCGACGGCCGACGAGTCACGTGCCGACGTCGTCGATCTCTACCGGCGGGTGTGGGCACACTCCGACGCCACCGTCGCCGCGTCCGAGCTCGCGACCGAGGGAACCGTCCCGCACTGGCCCGCCGAGCGCGCCACCGTCACCCTGCACCGGGCACTGGTGCACCTGATCGCCGAGACGCACCGGCACGCCGGGCATGCCGACATCCTGCGCGAGACGCTCGACGGCGCGGTCGGGCTCCGGGCGGAGGTCGACAACATGGCCCCCGAGGCGACGTCGAGCGAGCTCCACGACCGGGTCGAGGCGGCCGCACGGGCACACCGGGGGTGAGCCCGGATCAGACCGGGTCGGGGAACATCCGGGTCATCACGTCGTCGTCACCGCCGGGGACCCGGTCGATGCCGACCATCCGGTCGACCACCATGTTCTGGAAGCGGTGCAGCGGCTCCTCGAAGCGGAAGCACATCCGGCCGCCGGTGTAGGCCGGGTTCGTGATGCCGTCCTGGACCCGCTCGACGATCTCCAGGTCCTGGGTGTTGACCAGGTCCCAGAACTGTTCGAGCTGGTCGAGCCCCTCCTGGGCGCCCGGCGTGTCGAGCGCCTCGGGATGGGTGAGCAGCACCGCGGTCTCGACCGTGCGGTCCGCCGCGACCGGCCGGTTGATCAGCACGAACGCATGGTTCGGGAGCACGACGAGCGCGGTGCTGGGGAACAGCCAGACGAACCGGCCGGCGTCGGCGTCGCGCTCGCCGAGCGAGCTCAGTGGCGGGAGCCCGTCCCAGCCGCCGGCGTCGGAGTTGCGCGAGACCGGCGTGGTGCACATGCCGGTGTACATCCCGGGGCCCTGCCAGCGGTAGTGGTCGGAGAACCGGGACACCTTGTTGAGCTCGGGATGCACCCAGGGCAGGTGGTAGTACTCCATGAAGTTCTCGGCGACGAGCTTGTAGTTCGCGGCGACGTCGTAGGTGCGGCGCCGCTGCGGTACCCAGCCGTCGAGATGGTGGTCGGCGAAGCGCCACGACAGGTCCCCGAGCTGCGCGGCGAGCGGGCCGGGGGACGGGTCGAGATTGACGAACAGCAGGAAACCCCAGGTGTCGACGGCGACCGGGAGCAGCCCGACGTCGGCCCGGTCGAACGCGGTCGCCCCCGAGGTGTCGAACACGGCCTCCTCACCACGGGGAACGTCCGAGCCCTCGAACAGCGGGGTGCCCAGGCACGCGCCGTCGGTGTCGTAGGTCCAGCTGTGGTAAGGGCAGCGGATCCGGCCCCGCTTGCCGACCTCGCGGGCGTCGGCGTCGAGCAGCCGGGTGGCGCGGTGCCGGCAGACGTTGTGGAAGCCGCGCAGCTCGCCGTGCCGGTTGCGGGTGATGATCACCGACCGGCCCGCGACCTCGGCGACGACGCAGGCACCGTGCCGGTCGACGTCGGCGACGAACCCGACGGCGACCCAGCCGGAGGCGAACACCCGCTCCCGTTCGATGGCGAAGAACCCGGGGGAGGTGTAGGCGTCCGGGACCAGGGTGGAGGCGCGGTCCACCGGCAGCCGGGTGTGCCGGTAGGTGAACTCGTCGGTGAACAGTGCCGGGTCGGTCGGACGCGCGAGGGGCACGTCGTAGGCGTCGGTGCTCATCGTTCTCCCCCTCTCGGAGTGGTGGTCAGATGTGGAAGCTGCGGCCGAACGTCGGATCGGTGAGCGCCGGCCGGGTGATCGAGAAGGCGTCGAGCGGGTGTGCGGGGGTGCGGCCCGCCGCCAGGTCGGCGAGCAGGCCGCCGATCAGTGCGGCGAACTTGAACGCGTGCCCGGCCCCGACGGCGACGACGATCTGCGGGTGCCCGGGCACGGTGTCGAGGATGAAGTTCTGGTCCGGCGGGACCGTGTAGAGGCAGGTCTTCGAGTACAGCTCCGGCCCGCCGAAGCGGGGCAGGTGCCGGTCGAGGAACCGGGTGTAGCGGTCGCGGCGCACCGGGTCCGGCTCGAAGGTGCGGCCATCGGCGGTGGTCTCGTGCCCGCCCATGTGCTGGCCGAGTTTGGTGGCGACCTCGCCGTAGACACCGAATCCGTAGAAGTTGTGCTCGCCGTGCCACATGAACACCGGGAACCGGGACGGCGAGAACTCCGCGAGATGCGGAGTGGCGTAGTAGGTGACCTGCTCCTGCAGGACGGTCAGCGGGAGCCTCACCCCGGTCCCGGCGAGCACCTCGTTCGTCCAGGCGTCGCTCGCGACGACGACGCGATCGGCGAGCAGCGTCGCGTCGTCGGTGACCACGGCGACACCGTCGCCGTCGGGCCGGATCGCGCGGACCGGGGTGTGCGTGCGGACCGCGGCGCCGTGCGCGCGGGCGAGCGCGACGTGCACCGCATTCGCGCGGGCGGCGTCGACGATGCCGGACTCGGACTGGTAGAGCGCCTGCTCGCTGCCGGACGGCCGGAACTGCGGCCAGCGGGCGGTCAGCTCGTCGGCGTCGAGCAGCTCGTAGCCGATCCCGAAGCGGTCGAACATCGCGGTGTAGCCCTCGATGTTGCGGGTCCCGGTGGCGGCGCCGGCGCGGGCGACCCGGTCCTCGATCACCAGGCCACCGGTGCGGGTGACGAGCTGCTGGCCGGATTCGGCCTCCACTTCGGCCCACGCCTTGTAGGCCGGCGAGGCCAGCGCCGCGTAGTGCTCCTGGTGCTGGGCCAGCCGGATGATCCGGGAGTGGTCCTGGGAGGCGCCACGGTGGTGCCCCAGCTCGAACTGCTCGATGCCCAGCACACCCGGGCCGAGCTCGAGCGAGAGCCGGTGCAGCGCCGCCGAACCCAGTCCGCCGAGCCCGACGACGATCGCGCGGTAGGTACTCACAGGGGTCAGTGTCGGAACGCGGAGTGTTCACGTCCATCGCAGAGTTGAACTACTGATCTTGTACGATTCTGCGATGATCGATCGGCGACTGCGGGTGCTCCAGGCCATCGCGCGGCACGGCACCGTGACCGCCGCCGCCGAGGTGTGCCGGATGACGACGTCGGCGGCCTCGCACCAGATGCAGGCACTGGCCCGGGAGCTCGGCGTCACGCTGCTGGAGCCGGACGGCCGCCGGGTGCGCCTCACCCCGGCCGCCCGCACCCTGCTGGTGCACGGCGAGACCCTGGCCGCGCAGTGGGAACGGGCCCGGGCCGAGCTCGACGCACACCGGCACGGCGAGGTGGGCGGCGCGCTGCGGTTCTGCGGGTTCTCCACGGCCGCCGCCGCGGTCGTGCCGCAGACGCTCGACCGGCTCCGCCGCAGTCACCCGGCGCTGCGCCTGCAGCTGCGCGAGACCGAACCGGCCCGGGCCTTCGAGCTGCTCGCCGCCGACGAGACCGATGTCGTGGTGGTGGTGGCGACGGCGAGCATCCCACCGGTCACCGACCCGGCCTTCGAGCAGTGGACGCTCTACGACGAGCCGCTGGACCTGCTGGTCGGGCCCGAGCACCCGCTGGTCGGGCGGGGCGAGGTCGCGTTGAACGACCTGGCCGGGGACCGGTGGATCTGCAGCAACCCCGGCCGGGCCTATCACCAGCTGGTCACCCTGGCCTGCGCCGGCGCCGGGTTCGCGCCGGACATCGCGCACTTCGCCGACGAGTGGGACACCGGCGCCGCGCTGGTGTCCTACGGGTTCGGGGTGGCGCTGGTGCCGCGGCTGGCCGATCTGCCTGCGCGGCACGAGACCCGGCGGCTGCGGATCGGGATCCCGCCGGTGCCGCTGCGCCGGGTGATCGCCGCCGTCCGCGCCGGCTCGCAGCACCAGCCGGTGGTGAGCGCCGGGCTGGACGCGCTGCGGGAGTCCTGCGCGGCACTCTCGAACCTGATCCAATCGTCCGACGAATGATCAGGGTTCGGTGTTGATCTCTCCATGATCATCGGACGATCGGGGAGTCAGACGTCGAAGACCTCGCAGGAGAGCGGCTCACCGTCGAGGCCGACCGCCTCCAGCGCGTCGACGACGAGATGCACGAGCTGGTCGTGACCGAGCTCGTCGGCCCGCAGCTGTAGCTCGAGGCCGTGCTCGCCCGGGCTGAATCCGAGCGCCTCCAGCCCGCGGACCTGGCCCTCGTCCAGGCCGGGGGGATCGGCGTCGGCCCGGCCGAGCAGCGTCCCGAACGAGCGCCGCAGCCACCCGGGCCGGTGCTTCGCCGGATCGGGCACCTCGAACACATATCCCTGCGGGCCGAAGCAGATCCACTGCACCACGCCCCGGGCACCGCTGTCCGAGCCGAGCACCGCTGTCCCGCCGTTGCGGGTCTCGTACAGGGCCCGCGCCGCGATCGTTCCGGTGTCGTTCATCGGGCGACGTTACCGCCTGGGGTTGCGCAGGGCCGCTGTCGTGCTGTGGCCGGTCGCCGATCCCGCGGTGGCACGCGCCGCCCGCAGCGGTCGGTGGCGCACGTCACAGGTCGTTGAGTGTGCCGCGGCGGCCGGGTGTCTCGTCGACGGTGACGACCTGACGGTGCACCACAGCGAGGGAGACATCCGACATGACCCGGCTCACCGCGTCCGACTACGCCCGTGCCGAGCAGATGCTGCTGCCCTACCGGGCGCGGAAGGCGCCGATGGTGCGGCCGCAGTGGCAGCGCGGCGGCGCCCGGTTCCGGTACCGGATCGGGGATCGGCACCTGCTGGTCGACCCGGCCGACGGCACCCGCGAGCCCGCGTTCGACCACGAGCGGCTCGCCGCGGCGTTGTCCACCGCATCCGGGCACCCGGTGGAGGCCGACGCGCTGCCGCTGCTGCAGGTCGAGTTCGACATCCCGGGACGCGACGACGACGTCGTCCGGTTCACCGCGTTCGGCGAGCGCTGGGAGTGGTCCGACGCCGGCGGTGAGTGCACGCGGATCGAGGACCCCGCCCCCGCCCCCGGGGAGATCGTCTCCCCGGACGGGAGATGGGTCGCGTTCACCCGGGAGGGGAACGTGTACGTCCGCTCCCGCGACGACGGCGAGGAGATCGCGCTCACCGACGACGCCGAGCCGGGCCACGAGTACGGCAGCCTGCCCGACCCGATGAGCGCGCGGGCGCTGATGCGGGCGTTCGGGCTGGGAACGTTCGGGCTGCTGACCTGGTCACCGGACTCCACCCGGCTGCTCGTGCACCGCCTCGACCAGCGTGGCCTGCCCGAGCAGGTGCTGGTCGAGTCGTCGCCGCCGGACGGCGGGCGCCCGGTCGAGCACCGCTACCGCTACCCGATGCCCGGCGACGAGAACCAGGCGTCGATGACCTGGAACGTCATCGACGTCGCGGCGCGCACGATCGTCCGGCAGCAGGACGAGCCGGCGACCGTCGTGCACCCGACCGCGCTCGTCTATGCGTGGTGGACGGGGGAGAAGGGCGACGTCGTGCACTTCCTGCGCCAGCCGCGCGACGCCCGGGCGCTGGAGCTGCACCGGTTCGATCCGGGCACCGGGGAGAGCACCGTGCTGGTCCGGGAGACCGGCGAGACCCGGGTCGACCCGACCCCGCAGCTCGGCGACCCGCCGATGGCGCGGGTGCTGGACTCCGGGGAGTTCCTCTGGTGGTCGCAGCGCGACGGCTGGGGGCACCTCTACCTGTACTCGGCCGACGGGTCGCAGGTCACGCAGGTGACCAGCGGTCAGTGGCCGGTCCGGTCGGTGCTGTGGGTCGACCAGGAGCGCAGGCAGCTGTGGTTCGTGGCCGCCGGGCTCGTCGGGAGCGACCCGTACGTGCGTCAGATCTGCCGGATCGGGCTGGACGGCAGCGGGTTCACCCGGCTCACCGACGACGACCTCGACCACGACGCCGTCAGCCCGCCGGAGGGCGGCTACCTGGTGGACCGGGCGTCGTCGGTGGACCGGGCGCCCCGCTCGCGGGTGCTGGGCGGTGACGGGCAGCTGCTGGTCGAGCTGGAGCAGCCCGGCACCGAGGCCCTGGCGGCGCTCGGCTGGTCCCCGCCGGAGCGGTTCCGGACGACCGCCGCCGACGGGCGGACCCCGGTGTACGGCCTGCTGTGGCGCCCGCACGACTTCGACCCGGAGCGCCGGTACCCGGTCGTCGAGCACATCTACGGTGCGCCGCAGGTGTACCGGGCCGGGCCGGCGTTCGACTCGCCGCACTCCGGTGAACCGGAGGCGCTGGCCGCGCTCGGGTTCGCCGTCGTCGCACTGGACGGCCGCGGCACCGCCGGGCGCAGCAAGGCGTTCCAGGACCACTCCTACGGCAACCTCGGCGACGGCGCGCTGGACGACCACATCGCCGCGATCCGCGAGCTCGGGCACCGGTACCCCTGGCTGGACACCGGCCGGATCGGGATCACCGGACACTCCGGTGGCGGGTACGCCACCGCACGGGCGCTGCTGGCGCACCCGGACTTCTACGGCGTCGGGGTGTCCGTGGCCGGCAACCACGATCCGGGCTTCTACCTGCCGATGTGGGCCGAGCAGTACCACGGCGACGTCAGCGAGGAGGGCAGGCAGGCGATCTCCACCCCGGCGATCGCGGCCGGACTGACCGGCAAGCTCCTGCTGATCCACGGTGAGCTCGACGACAACGTGCACCCGTACCACACGATGCGCCTGGTGAACGCGCTGATCGACGCCGATCGCGACGTCGACATGCTGATCGTGCCCGGTGGGGAGCACTCGCTGCTGCTCCGGATGCACCACGTGCAGCGCCGGATCTGGGACTACCTGGTGCGGCACCTGCACGGGACCGAGCCGCCGGCGTACCGGCTCGCGCCGCTGCCGATGCCGCCGGGCAGCTCACTGGGACCGGCTGCTCCGGGACCGGACGCCCGGAGGCATGCGGCGCTGGGACCGGCTGCTCGGGGGCCGGCTGCACCGTGAGCGGCGACCTGCTGCGCCCGCTGCGGCGCCACGAGATCCTGCACCGCCACCTCTACGAGATCGAGCATCCCGGCCCGGACGGCCGTCCGGCGACCTGGACGGTCGAGATCGACCTCGCCGGGGACGGGGACGCCCGGCTGTACCTCGACGGACGACGGGCGGCCACGACGGACGTGCCGGGGAGCCTTCCGGTCCCGGGCGGACGGATCGAGGTCGACGTCGGCCTGTACGGGACGACCCGGATCCACCTGGTCCCCGGCTCCGGCCCCGAGCACCGGCTGCGCCCGTCGCCCGGGACCCTGGAGTACCGGCGCGCCCGGCTCGCCCGGCGCCGGCCGGGCGTGAGCCGGGCGATCGCGGTGACGGCCGTGCTGATCCTCGCCGTCAACCTGGTGCTGGCGGTGCCCCAAGCACTCGAGCTCATCACCGCGCAACCCAGGATCGCCGAGCTCGTCGGCAGCTTCAGCTCGCCGGTGTCGCTGCCCGGCTGGCTGAACGCGACCCTGCTCGTGGCCGGGGTGCTCGCCGCGACCGAGCGGGTGCTCACCCTGCGACGTAACCGGGTGCTCGACGCCGAGACGTTGTGGACGGGGCTCTGACCACCCCCGATCGGGGCGCTCGGGTTGACCGTGCCGCTGCGGCATGGTGTCGACTGGATCCTGCGGCCGCTCGGAGCGGCAGCACAGGAGGCGGAGGACATGCAGGACGACACGCTGATCGTCGAGGACACGCTGCTGCTGATGCTCGACGACAAGTCGGGCACCCCGGCCGGGGCGGGCACCCTGCCCTACGTGCTGGGCGGCGGGATGCTGGTCGAGCTCGCGCTGCTGGGCCGGGTCGAGGCCGACGAGAGCCGGGCCGGGCTCGGCGGCCCGATGATCGTCGCCGTCGGCGACGGCCCGCTGCCGGATCCCCTGCTGCAGAACGCCTACGACATCGTCGCCCGGCGCCCGCGGCGCGTGCAGGGCCTCCTCTCGGAGCTCGGTGACCTCTGGAAGCCGCTGACCGAGCGGCTGCTCGAACGGGGCTTCATCCGCAGGGAGCGCAAGCGCATGCTCGGGCTGATCCCGATGACCTGGCTGCCCTCGACCGGCTCGCAGCACGAGACCGAGCTGCGGCAGCGGGTGGTCGACGTGCTGGAGGACGGCGCCGAGCCGGACCCGCACACCGCCGCCGTGATCTCGCTGATCTCGGCGAGCGGGACCCTGCCGTCGCTGCACCCCCGGCCGAAGTGGTCGAGCGCGGTGATCGGGCGGGCCAAGGAGCTCGAGGAGGGCAACTGGGGTGCCGGCGCGGTGAGCAGCGCGGTGACCCGCACGGCGGTCGCGATCGCCGCCGTGGTGGTCACCACGGCCACCCGTTAGCCGCGACGTCCGGTCCGCGGCCCGCCGCCGCGCAGCGAGCCGGCAGCGGCGGGGGATCGTCGCTGATCGGGGCGGTCGGGCGGCCCTGAACGCCGGCGAACGGGTGTACCCGGCGGCCCCGGCCACGGTGGGATGAACCCCCCGGCTTGCCAGCGTCTCCGCTGCGGCGCCATGCTGGGGTGGTGAGCGAGAAGTCTGTCGCACTGGACCTCGACGACGCCGGACTGGCCCGGGCTCTGCCCCGCCCGCCACACGGCCACGACGAGATCCAGGACGTACCGTTCCGCCCGGTGGGATTCCGGGACGACGATCTGCCCACGGCCCTGGAGCGTTCCGCGCTCTGGCTGCGGGAGGTCCAGAAGTGGTTGGGGGAGCCGGTCGATGTGATCGGCGTCCATCTCGACTACGACGACAGTCCGGACGGGATCTACTACGAGGTCAAACTGCTCTGCAACGACGAGGACCTGGCCGGGGTCCCGATCGCGCTGCGCGACCGCAGCGGTGCCCCGGGGGAGCCCTCCGCGGAGAGCAGGCCCGCCTGATCCACGCCCGTCACCGGTAACGAATACGCCCTCCCGCCCGCCGGACCGCGGTCAGCCGATCGCGATCCGGCGGGCGGCCGCGTTCGCGGCGGCGGCCCAGCGGGTCACCGCCTCCGCGGTCGCCCGACCGGCCGGAGCGGCCACCGCCAGCCCGGCGAGCGCCCCGGGGACCGCCACCCCGACGGCGGCGATCTCGATGTCGCTCTCGTTGTGCACCAACGCATAGCCCTGCTCGCGGGCGGCCGCCACCGACTGCTCCAGCCCGGACCGGCCGGCGATCCGTTCGGCGCGCTGAGCGTCGTCCATCGCGGCGATCACGGCCACCCCGGCCGAGGTGCGGTGCGCGGGTAGCTCCAGCCCGACGAGCCCGGCCACCCGCAGCGGCCGCTCGCTCTCCGCCGCGTCGACGAAGCGGGCGGTCGGTCCCTCCAGCAGCACCAGCGAGACGGTCTCGTCCAGCTCGTCGCGCAACGCCTCCAGGTGCGGGCGGGCGCGATCGCGAATGCCGAGGAGTCCGACCGCGGCCATGCCCAGGCCGATCAGGGCGGGCCCACTGCGGTACCCACGCCCGGACGGGTTGCGGGCCAGGAACTCGTAGTGCTCCAGCATCGTCAGGAGCCGGTGCGCGGTGGAGCGTGCCACCCCGATCTCCCGCGCGCACTCCGATATCCGCAGCTCGTCGCGGCTGCGCAGCAGGAGCAGCAGGCGCAGCGCGTTGCCCACCGACTCGATCGGATAGGCCGGCTGTGCCCCCGGGGGTGGCTGTGCCGCCGGGACTGCCGCCACTGCCTCTGCCGGCTCCGTCATCGCACCATCCTCCCTCCTTGACGATCGCTCGTCGTCTCAGGCACTGTCACGTAGAGCAGGACAATACAAGAGAGTGTCCTGCACTGCAGAACATCCAGAGAACATCTCGACGACGAGAGGAAGACCGTGGGTACGCAGGCGTTCCTCGCCCGACGGGCGATCGACGTGCACGTCCACGTCACCGAGGGCGGTGGTGCGGCCGGACGCGACGCCGCGAGCCGCGAGTTCCAGAAGGCGTCGGCGGCCGTGTTCGGCAGCGGCACCCAGACCACGGTCGGCTCGGTGGCCGAGTACTACCGCGAGCGCGACATCGGCGCCGTCGTGTTCGCCGTCGACAGCGAGAGCGCGACCGGCCGCACCCCCGTCCCCAGCGAGGAGGTCGCCGATCTCGCCGCCGCGCACGACGACGTGCTGATCCCGTTCGGCAGCGTCGACCCGTGGCGCGGTCAGGTCTCGCTGCGGCGGATCCGCAGCCTGGTCTCCGAGCACGGGGTCCGGGGTTTCAAGTTCCACCCGTCGACCCAGGCGTTCTACCCGGACGACCACCGGTTCTTCCCGCTCTACGGGGCCATCGAGGAGGCCGGGGTCCCGGTCGTGTTCCACACCGGGCAGACCGGGATGGGCACGGGCCTGCGCGGCGGCGGCGGGATCCTGCTCAAGTACTCGAACCCGATGCACCTCGACGAGGTCGCGGCGACCTTCCCGGACCTGACGATCATCATGGCGCACCCGTCGGTCCCCTGGCAGGACGAGGGGCTGGCCGTCGCCATGCACAAGCCGAACGTCTACATCGACCTGTCCGGCTGGTCGCCGAAGTACTTCGAGCCCAAGCTCGTCCGCTACATGAACCGGATGCTGCCGGACAAGGTCCTGTTCGGCAGCGACTACCCGCTGATCAGCCCGGACCGCTGGCTGCGCGACTTCGACGGCCTCGACATCGCCGACGACGTCCGGCCGCGCGTCCTCAAGGACAACGCCGTCACGGCGCTGGGGCTGGCCCCCGCGTCACCCGAACCCACGACGGGAGCGACCACCCGATGAGCCGACTGCAGAACGTGTCCGTGCTGGTGAGCGGGGGTGGACGGGGGATCGGCCGGGCCGGTGCCATCGCCATGGCCGCCGAGGGCGCCACCGTCGGCGTGCTCGATCTCGACGCGGGCGCGGCGGAGGCCGTCGCCGACGAGATCGGGCGGGCGGGCGGCACGGCGCGCGCCTGGAAGGTCGACGTCGTCGATCCGGACCAGGTCGCGGCCGTCGTCGAGGAGGCCGTGCAGTGGGCCGGCGGCGTCGACGTGTTCGTGCACTCGGCGGGCATCGTCGCCCCGGCGATGCTCAAGGACATGACCCTCGAGTCGTTCGAGAACGTCGTCAGGGTCAACCTGACCGGCACCTTCGTCTGCCTCACCGCGCTGATCCCGCACTGGACCGGGCGCGGGCGCGGCAAGTTCGTCGCGCTGGCGTCGCCGGCGGCGGTGCGCGGCCAGGTCGGCGGCGGGAACTACGCGGCCGCGAAGGCCGGCGTCGTCGCACTGGTGAAGACCGCCGCGGCCGAGCTGGCCCGCTACAACGTCACCGCGAACGCGTTGCTGCCGATCGCGGCGACCGAGATGTCGGCGAACGTGCGGGAGAACCCGAAGCTGGAGGAGAAGTTCCTCGGGATGATCCCGCTGCGCCGCTGGGCCACGCCGGAGGACATCGCGCCGAGCCTGGTCTACCTGGCCTCGTCCGACTCCGACTACATGACCGGTTCCGTGCTGTCGGTCGACGGCGGCCGGACGATCTGAGGAGGAACCCGTGCATCCCTGGACGGTCGCCGAGCAGCTCCGCTGGGTCGCGGCCCGGCGGCCCACCGACACCGCGCTGGTCGACGACCACGGGGAGTCCAGCTTCGCCGAGCTGTACCGGCGGGCGTCCGCGCTCGCCGGGCACCTCGTCCCGTACGCGGGCGGGCGGGTCGGGCTCTATCTCGCGAACCGGCGGGAGTGGGCCGAGGCGTTCTTCGCCTGCCAGCTGGCCGGGGTGGCCGCCGTGCCGGTGAACGACCGCTACCAGGAGCGGGAGGTGCGCCATCTGGTGTCCGACGCCGACGTCCGGCTGGTCGTCACCGACGGCGGCGCGCACCGGGCGGACGTCCTCGCCGGGCTGACCGGCGACGTCGACGTGCTGTCGGCCGGGCCGGACTACGAGCGTGCGCTCGCCGACGCCGGACCGGTCCGTCCCACCGGGTCGGACGAGTCGGCGGTGCTCTACACGTCCGGGACGACCGCGCTCCCCAAGGGTGTCGCGTTGAGCCGGGCCAACCAGGCGTTCGGCACCTGGCTGGGACCGGCGACCCTGCTGGGGCTCACCCCCGCCGACACCGTGCTGATCTCCACCCCGCTCGGGCACCGGGTCGGGCAGGTCCGGCTGCTCGGCGGGGTGCTGTCCGGCGGGCGCACCGTGCTCAGCGCCGACGCCCGGCCCGCGACCCTGGTCGACGCCGTCGCACGGCACCGGGTGACGGTCACCGGGATGGTGCCCACCATCGCCCGCGACCTGGTCGGCTCGGGTGCGATCGGCGACCGGATGCGCAGCCTGCGGGTGCTGAGCGTGACCGGCGAGGCGACCACCCCGGAGCTGCGCGAGGCGGTCGCGGCGGCGCTCCCGGACACCGAGCTGTGGACGTTCTTCGCCTCCACCGAGACCGGTCTCGCCGCCGCACTCCCGCCGGCCGAGTTCACCAGCCGGCCCGGCTCGTCCGGGCGGGCGCTGCCCGGGGTGGAGCTCGCCGTGCGCGATCCCGGCGGCGGCCCGCGCAGCCGCTCCGGGGCGGGGGAGGTGCTCGTGCGCTCCGGCGCTCCGGGGAGCTACGCGGTCGGCGCCGGGTACGTCGGCGCGGCCGCCTCGACGCCGTTCACCGACCCGGACGGCTGGTTCGCCACCGGTGACCTGGGCGAGCTCGACGCCGACGGGCTGCTGTCGATCACCGGCCGGTCCAAGGACATGATCCTCTCCGGCGGGTTCAACATCGCCGCCGCCGAGGTCGAGGAGATCCTGCGCCGCCATCCCGGGGTGCGCGACGTCGCGGTCACCGGTGAGCCCGACGAGCGGTTCGGCGAGCAGGTCGTCGCGTGGGTGGTGCCGGCCGGGGGCGAGCGGGTCACGGCCGAGGAGCTGCGTTCCTTCACCGCCGAGCAGGCCGCCGCGTTCAAGCGGCCCCGCACGGTCCGCTTCGTCGACGCGCTCCCGCGGACCGCGACCGGCAAGGTCGCGAAGTGGCAGTTGGTCCGATGAGCACCGCGGGCTCGCGCAGGCCGGTCGACGTACCGGACTCCTACCACCGGTTCGCCGGCGACGCCGCGGCCTGGCTCGCCGCGCACGTCGAGGAGCTCCCCGACGTCGACACCGACGAGGGCTTCGCCGCGCACCGGGCCTGGGAACGCACCCTGCACGACGCCGGCTGGAGCGGGCTGTCCTGGCCGCGCGAGTACGGCGGCGCGGGCGGCGACGTCCTGCACGAGGCGATCTTCGCCGAGGAGTACGAGCGGGCCCGCGGTCCGGTCCGGATCACCCGTCCCGCGTTGCGCTTCCTCGGGCCCGCGTTGATGCACACCGCCGACGCGGCGCAGCGGGCGCGCTGGCTGCCGCCGATGCTGGCGGCCGGGGAGATCTGGTGCCAGGGCTTCTCCGAGCCCGGCGCGGGCAGCGATCTCGCCGCCGTCGGGACCCGGGCGGTCCGGATCGGCGACGGCTACGTCGTCGACGGGCAGAAGACCTGGACCACCTACGGCCGGCACGCCGACCGGATGTTCGCGCTGGTCCGCACCGGCCCGCCCGGTGCCGGGCGGCACGGGCTCACCTGTCTCGCGATCGACCTGACCGGTCCCGGGGTCGACGTGCGCCCGATCCGGCAGGTGCACGGCCGCACCGGCTTCGCCGAGGTGTTTCTGACCGGTGTCCGGGTGCCGGTCACCGACCGGATCGGCGACGAGGGCGACGGCTGGGCAATCGCGATGCGGCTGCTGTCGTTCGAACGCGGGCCCGACGCCGGCGGTCCGGCCCGCAGCCGCCGGCGGCTGGCGGCGCTGGCCGCCGACGTCGCCGCGGCCGGCCCCGGCCGGGACCGGGCCTCCGACGAACGTGAGCCGGGAGCGCCGGCCGCCGACCTCACCGCGATCGGCCCGGACCTCGACCGGGCCGCCGTCGAAGGTGAGTTGGGGGCGCTGGTCGCCCGGGTGCACGGCTACCGCTGCCACACCGACCGCCGGGTCGCCGCGGCATGGCGGGGCGAGCAGCCGGGCGCGGAGTCGAGCGTGGTGAAGCTGTACTCCTCGGAGCTGGATCTCGACGTCGTCGAGCTGGGGCTGGACCTGTTCGGCGACGAGCGCACCGCCGAGGGGACGCCCGAGTTCCTGGACCTGTGGCACAGCCGCGCCGGGCGGATCTACGGCGGGGCGGCCGAGATCCAGCGGACCGTCGTCGCGGACCGGTTGCTCGGACTGCCCCGATGAGGTCGCAGGCGTCGCGGTTGTTCGACCCGTCCGCGGAGCAGCGCTCGCTCGCCGAGGCCGCGCGGCCCGTGTTCGACGCGGCGGGGCGGGCGGGATCCGCCGCGGCGCCGGGTGGGCCCGACCCGGCCGGTGATCCGGGCCCGCCCGGGCCCGGCTGGCGGGTCCTCGGCGAGTCGGGCCTGTTCGGCGCGCTGCTTCCGCAGGACCGCGGCGGCCTCGGCCTGGCGCCGTCCGAGCTGGCAGCGATCACCGAGCAGGCCGGACGGGTGCCGGTGCCGGGTCCGCTGGTGGAGACGCTCTGGGTCGCCGTCCCCGCGCTCGCCGCCCACGACCATCCGCTGCTGGCACGGGTGGTCGACGGCCACGCGGTCGCCACCGCGGCCGATCCGGCCGGGCGGGCCCCGGACCTCGACGTCGCCCATGCGGTGGTCGTGCCGGGTCCGCACGGTGACGTGCTGCTCGGCCCGGACCTCGGTGCGGCCGCTGATCCGGTGTCCACAGCGGACCGCCTGGAACGGTCGTTCCGGCTCCCGACGACCGCTGTCCCGTCCGGCCCGGTCCCCGGATCGGCGCCCGGCGGTGCCGCAGCGCCCGCCCGCGGTCCCGCGGATCGCCCGGCCGGACACCCGCTGCCGCTGCTGCTCGACGTCGGCGCCGTCACCCTGGGCCGCCTGGGCGGCGCCGCCTACCTGGTCGGCATCGCCGCGCGACTGCTGGAGATCGCCGTCGAGCACGCGCGCACGCGGGTCCAGTTCGGCGTACCGATCGGCAGCTTCCAGGCCGTCCGGCACCGGCTCGCCGACACCCACGTCGAGATCGAGATCGCCCGCAGCGCGGTCGGCGGTGCCGCCGTCGACGTCGACCGCGGCGACCCGGTCGCGGGCGGCACGGTCACCTGCGCGGCCGTCCTCGCCCGCCGCGCGTTCGACGCGGCGCAGCGGCACTGCCTGCAGGCGCTCGGCGGCATCGGCTTCACCTGGGAACACGAGCTGCACGTGCTCGTGAAACGGGGGCACACGTTCGCGCACCGGTTCGGCAGCCGGCGTGAGCTGGAACGGCTGCTCGGTGCCGGGCTGCTCGACGGCGAGCTGTTCCAGGACACGGCCGCCTCCCTGCGCCCGGGCCCGCCGCCACCCCACATCTGAGGACCGACCGAAGGAGGAACAGTGACCGACACAGGCAGGACCGACACAGGCAGTACCGACACAGGCAGTACCGACACAGGCAGGATCGACACAGGACGGATCGGCCACCGCTATCCGGTGTACCGCTACGAGGTGAGCCGCGCCAAGATCGAGGAGTACGCCGCGTCCGTCGGGTTCGCCGTGCCGGACGTGCCGGTCGGCACCCCGATGGAGGCGCCCGGGATGTTCGCCGCCTGCTTCACCGTGATGCGCGGCGCCGCCCTGCTCCGGGAGGACGAGGGCCTCGGCGGCAGCGGCGCGATCGTGCACGCCGGCCAGGAGTACGAGTTCCACGGCCGGGTCCGCAGCGGCGACGTGCTGCGCTGCACCCCGACGATCACCGATGTGCGCGACCGGGGCGCACACACCTACCTGACGCTGGAGATCGAGTGCGTGGACGAGTCGTCGGAGCGTCCGGTGGCCACCAGCAGACAGACGATCGCCTACCTGGGGGCGGCGGCGTGACCGCCGCGACGACGCTGCGGCCCGGCACCGTGATGCCGCAGCGCCGGCACACCGTGGAGCAGGCCGACCTGATCCGCTACGCCGGGGCGTCCGGTGACTTCAACCGGCTGCACTGGGACGAGCCGTACGCGGCGCAGGCCGGCCCGGCCGGTGGGGTGATCGTGCACGGCATGCTCACCCTCGGGCTGCTGGTCCGGGTGGTCGGGGAGTGGGTCGGCGGCGACGACCGGGTGCTCTCCACCTCGGTCAGCTTCCGGGCCCCCTGCCCGGTCGGCGCGACCGTGACCCTGCGGGCCGAGGTGCTGGAGGACGACGGGTCCGGCGCCCCCGGTACCGCGGTGCTCGCGGTCGGCGCCGAGCTCCCCGACGGCTCCCCGGTGCTCGACGCGAAGCGCTCCCGGATCGTCGTCCGCACCGGCTGACCTCGGCGCCGCACCGCCTGGTGGCGGTGCGGCACCGAGCAGGGCGTCCGGCGTGCGGTGCGCCGCCTCCGGAGGTGACATCGGGCAGGGTGCGCCGCCCCGCCACCGGCGACCGGCACGTATCCTGCACCGTGTCCACTCAGGACGGGCTGAACTCCGTCGGCTCCGTCATCACCTCGACCAGCGTCGGGTGGTCGACACCGGCGGAGTCCGCGAGCGCGTCCCGTAGCTCCGGCAGCGTCGTGACCCGGCGCCCCGGCACCCCGAACCCGGTGGCGATGTCGGCGATCCGCGGCCCGGAGATGTCGACCCCGGGATACACGCCCGAGGCGAGCGCGTCCCCGCCGAAGCGTTGCAGCGCCGAGCCGACGGCCGCGTAGCCGCCGTTGTTCAGCACCACGTAGGTGACCGGCAATCCGCTGCGCGCCGCCGACCAGAGCGCGGGCAGGCCGAACTGGAACACCCCGTCGCCCAGCACGGCGGCGACCCGGCGGCCGGGCATCCCCATCGCCACGCCGAGGGCGGCGCCCATGCCCCAGCCGAGCGAGCCGGACGTCGACACCAGGTAGTCGTCACCGCTCGCCTGGTGCGCACGCTGCTGCAGGATGCCGCCGGCGGTGGTCGCGTCGCCGATCAGCGTGCTGCCGCGCAGCGACTCGGTGAGCACGTCCACCACCTCGCCGGGGCGCAGCACCGCACCGCCCGACGGGGTACGGGCCGGTGCGGGGGCGGCCGGTGGGACGGTCCGGGGCGCCTGATCGGCGAGCGCGCCCGCCAGCGCGGCGATCACCAGCCCCTGATCGCCGACCAGTGCGACGTCCACGCCGTGGATCATCGCGATGTGCCGGGCGTCGCCGTGCCCGTGCACGACCGGGACGCCGTCGGGCAGTGGCGGCACCCGGGCAGGCTCGAACTCGTTGAACAGCCGGGCGCCGAGGAACACCAGCAGGTCGGCGTCGCGCACCAGCGGATGGTCCGGCGAGTACTGGCCGCGGAAGTGCGGGTGGTCGGTGGGGAACCCGGGCCGTTCGAAGCCGCGCCGGTCCTCGTGCAGCACCGGGAGCCCGAGCTGCTCGCTCAGCGCGACCAGCTGCTCGACCGCACGGACCCGGGCGATCTCGTTGCCCGCCACGATGACCGGCCGTTGCGCGGTGACCAGCAGATCGGCCGCCGCCCGGATCGGGCCCGCCGTCGGGGCGGTGCGCGAGTCGAACCGGAAGCGGGCCGCCTCCGGCACCGGGACCGGTTCGTCGTTCTCCAGGAGCTCCTGGCCGATCCCGACCCACACCGGCCCGGCCGGTTCGGTGACCGCGGTCCGGACGGCCCGGTTGACGTCCTCGGGGACGGCCGCGCTGCTCAGCGACTGCCAGTCCGACTTGACGTACTGGTGCACCAGATCGCGCATCCGGCGACCGGTGGTGAACCCCTCGCGGGCCTGGATCGAGGAGGGCTTGAGCCCGTTCAGCAGGACGACGGGGGAGTACCCCAGCTGGGCCGCGTACAGGTGGCTCAGGCCGTTGGTGAGCCCGACGTTGGCGTGCAGGTAGGCGACCGACGGCTCCCGGGTGATCCGGGCCAGACCGTCGGCCATCGACACGGCGACGCCCTCGTGGGTGGTCAGGACGGGTTCGACGTCCTTGCGGTGCACGAGTGCGTCGAGCACGGCCGCCTCGGTGCTTCCGGGACAGGTGAACAGCCGATCGACGCCCCAGTCGTGGAGGACGTCGAGCAGCGCGTGCGCGGCAGGTCGGGACATGGGTCCTCCGGTGGAGTCAGGGGGTGGTGACGAGTTCCATCAGGTGCCGGCGCAGCGTCCCGAACGTCTCGCTGGAGCGGGTCGCGAGCTGCGAGCGCGGACGCTCCAGCGGCACCTCGACGATCTCGGCGACCCGGCTCGGCGCTCCACTGAGGACGACGACCCGATCGGCCAGGTACACGGCCTCGTCGATGTCGTGGGTGACCAGCACGACGGTGATGCCGAGCTCGGCGCGCACCCGCAGGATGAGGTCCTCCAGGTCGAACCGGGTCTGCGCGTCGACCGAGGCGAACGGCTCGTCCATCAGGAGCATGTCGGGCCGGTGCGCGAGCGCGCGGGCGATCGCGACCCGCTGCTGCATCCCGCCGGAGAGCTGCCACGGGTAGCTGCGTCCGACGTCGCCGAGGCCGACGGCGTGCAGCACCTCGGCGATCCGCGCCTCGCGCTGCTCCCGGCCCACCCCCGCCACCTTGAGCGGGACGGCGACGTTGCGGTTCACCGACAGCCACGGGAACAGCGAGCGGCTGTAGTCCTGGAACACCACGCTCAGCTTGTCCGGCACCGAGTCCAGCGGGGTGCCCTCGAACCGGACCTCGCCCGAGGTCGGGGGCAGCAGCCCGCTGAGGCAGCGCAGCAGGGTGGTCTTGCCCGCCCCGCTGGGCCCGACGACGCAGACGAACTCGCCGAGGCCGACGTCGAACGTGACGTCGGCGATGGCGAGCCGCTCGGTGGGCCGGCCGGTGTTGTAGCTCTTGCGCAGCGAACGCACCGACAGCACCGGTTCCACCGCGGGGGTGCTGTCGGGGCGGACGGTCTCACTCGACGACGTCATGGGGTCAGCCCTTCTGCTCGACGGCGCGGGCGCCGATGTACCAGGCGAGAACGACACGTTCGACAGCGATGAACAGGAAGGTCAGCAGGCTCCCGACGACGGCCAGGACGATGATCCCGGTCCACATCTCGGTCATCGCGAACCGCTGCTGGGCGTCGAGGATGAAGAATCCGATCCCGGCCCGGGAGGCGATGAGCTCGCTCACCACCATCATGATCACCGCGATCTGCAGGCTGTGCCGGAGCCCGGCCATGATCTGTGGCATCGCCCCGGGCAGCACCACGGTGCGGACCGTGCGGGCCGAGGACATGTGCAGCACCCGGGCGGTGTCGAGCTTGACCGGGTCGACGCCGCGCATGCCGTCCAGGGTGTTCAGCAGGGTCGGCCAGATCGCGGCGAGCACGATGATCGTGACCTTCATCGACGAGCCGATGCCCATCAGCGCGACGATCGCGGGCAGCAGGGCCGCGGTCGGCACCACGTAGACGAAGTACAACACCGGCGAGACGGCGTCGCCGACCCGGTGGAAGCGCCACAGCAGCGCCCCGATGCCGACGCCGAGCAGCCCGGCGAGCGGGTAGCCGATCGCGAAGTGGCCCAGGCTCGACCACAGCTCGCCACGGGCGTCGCCGACGATCCAGAGCTCGTGGAGGCTGGCGACGATCTCGCGCAACGGTGGGAAGAACGTGGAGGTGCTGCCGTCCGACAGTACCCACCACAGCACCAGCACGAGCACGAAGAACCACAGCCGCCAGAGCTGGGTGAGCGGTCGCCGCCACGCGGCGGGCCGGCCGGGCCGGGCGCTGCGGGCACTGCGGGCCGGGGAAGGACGGGTGGTCGTCACGGTCGGGCCCCCTTCGCGGTGGCGTTGCGCTGGCTCTCGTGCCAGTGCAGGGCCCGGCGCTCCAGCCAGCTGAACGCGCTGGTCACCAGTACCCCGAGCACGCCGGTGACCAGGATGAACGCATACGTCGCGGGTAGCCGCTCCGGTCCGGCGTTGACCGAGCTGAGGATGCTCAGGCCGAGGCCCTCGGCGCCGCCGATCAGCTCCGCGATGATGGTGAGGATCAGGCCGACGGCGGCCGCGACCCGGACGCCGGTGGCGACGAACGGGGCGGCGCTCGGCAGGGTCACGGTGCTGAACCGGCGCAGGCCGCGCAGCCGCAGCACGGTCGCGGTGTCCCGGACCACCGGATCCACCGCGCGCACCCCGTAGATGACCTGGATGACCAGCGGCCAGAACACTCCGAACGCGACCAGGAAGACCTTCATCTCGGTGGTCGCGCCCCACACGACGATCGCCAGCGGCAGGATCGCGATGACCGGCACGGTCTTCACGAACTCGACGACGGGAATGACGCTGAGGTAGGCGAACCGGTTCAGCCCGAGCAGCGTGCCGACCGCGATCGCCAGCGTGACACCGATTGCCACGCCGGCCGACCAGCCCCGCAGGGTGTCGCCGATCGCCGTCCACAGTTCGGCCGAGACGAGCTGTCGGCCCAGCTCGGCCATCGTCGCCGTCATGCTCGGGAAGGCGCCCGCGTCGAGCAGCCCGGAGCGGCTGACCGTCTCCCACAGGCCGAGCAGGACGGCCACCACCAGCACCCGCGCACCGGCCCGGAAGACCGGGCCGTCGACGAACGGTTCGCGACGCGGTGGTGAGGCACGGCCTGGGTCCGGCCCGCCGGCGCCGGCGGAACCGGTGCCGTGCGGGGAGTCGAGCCTGAGGGTTGGCATCCGCAAGTCCCTGTCGTCGGAGGGGTTCGGGGTTATCCGGTCGCGCCGGGCCGCCAGACCAGGTCACCGGGCTCGACGGTGCTGTCGATCGAGCCCTGCTCCGCCATGAGGTCCTGGATCGTGCCGATCGACTCGACGTTGATCTCGGGCACCCAGTTGCTCGGGATCACCTGGGACGCGGCCTCCTCGGGGGACAGGTCCAGGTGTTCGACGAGCGTCTCCAGGGTCTCCGGCTCGTGGTCGCGGGCGTACTCGATCGCCTCGGTCATCGCCGCCTGGAAGTTGCCGGCGAGCTCGGGATCGCGCTCCAGCGCCTGTGCGGTGGCGGCGTAGCAGTAGATGGTGCTGTTGGGGAGCAGATCCGAGCTGGGGTTGGCCAGGGTGACCGCACCGGCGTCGACGGCCTGCTCGACATACGGCGAGGTGATCACGGCCGCGTCCACCCGGCCGTCGGCGAGCGCCTGGGGCATCTGCGGGAACGGCATCGCGACGAACTCGGTGCCGGTCGCGCCGGCGTCCTCGATCATCTTCTTGGCGCCGATCAGGTTGATGCTGGCGAGCTGGACGACGGCGACCGTCTTGCCGGCCAGGTCGGCGAGCTCCTGCACACCGCTGGCCGGGGAGGCGACCAGTGCGCTCGCATCGCGGTCCGGGCTCACCTGACCGTCGATCGGGCTGACGCACTGCACCGGGGTGCCCTCCCGGTTGGCGTTGATCAGCACCGGGGTCGTGACGAAGCCGAAGTCGGCCTGGCCCGCGACGAGCGATGCCACCACCGGTACCGGCGATGCGGCGCGCTGGATGTTCACCTCGATCCCGCGCTCGGCGAACATCCCCTTCTCCATCCCGAGGAACAGCACGGCGTTCGGGGAGAACGGGACGATGTTGACCGTCACCTCGGTCAGGTCGTCGGAGCCACCGGCCCCGCCGGAGCCGCAGGCGGTCGCCACGAACATCGTGGCGGCCAGGGCTCCGGCCATCAGTCGCTTGCGCACAGGTCCTCCAGAACGCGTCGTTGCGGCCACTGCGGCGGGGGAGCGGACCGGCGCCGCAGTGCCGGAGGTCAGCTCGTCGGAGGGCGGTACGCGCCTCCTGGTTCGCCGGTCGAGATGCGAGTCACAGTAGGTCGCTGCCCGAGGAACTGTCTACGTATGTGGACTTATATTCGACGTTATTCCGCACAGTCGAATTTCTCTGGAATGGCGATGTCAGTGCGGGCCACGAAGCCGTTCCCGCACCAGTTCGGCCGCGCGCAGGACCACCGGGGCGAACTCGGCGATCGCCTCCCGGGAGCCGATCCGGCTGCTCGGTGCGGCCACGCCGAGGCCCGCGAGCGGATGCCCCAGGGTGTCGCGCAGCGCGACGGCGACCGCGCACACGCCGTCCGAGCTCTCCTCCCAGTTCAGGGCGAAACCGCGGGCGCGGATCTCGGTGAGCTCGGTGCGCAGGTCGGCCGCCGAGGTCATCGCGGCGGGCGTGGTCGCGGCGGGCAGCTCGTCGACCGGGTAGCGGCGGTCGATCTCCTCCTCCGGCAGGCCGGCCAGGATCGCCTTGCCGACCGCGGAGGCGTGCGCCGGGCGGACGACACCGGTCCGGTTGCCGACCCGGACCGAGCGGGGGCTCTCCACGCAGTCGACGAACCGGATCGTCGGGCCCTCCAGTACCGCGAGGCTGGCCGTCTCCTGGGTCTCCTGCTGGATGTGTTCCAGGACCGGGCGGGCGACCCGCCGGATGTCGATCCGGCTGACGGCGGCGAGTCCGACCTCGTAGAGCGCGGGCCCCGGCCGGTAGGCGCCGTTCGGCCGGTCCTGGCTGACGAAGCCGCGCCGCCGCAATGTGGTGAGCAACCGGTGTGCGGTGGACCGGGCGACGCCGAGCAGCTCGGCGGCCTCGGCGACCCGCAGCGCCTGGCGCTCGCCGATGAGCTGGAGCAGCAGCAGGACGTTGTCCGCCGAGGTGGTCGGTGATCCGGCCCCCGGTTCCGTGGGTTGCGGCAGTTCGTTCGACATAGCGGAACTATATCCGAGAGTGTGCCCAATAACGGAAAACTCTGGTTAACCTCGCCGCATGACCCGTGACCCAGCCCTCCTTTCGGACCCGCCCGGCGAGCGGCCCGTCGCCGTCGTCGGGGGTGGTCCGGTCGGGATGACGGCCGCTGCGGCGTTGGTGTGCGCCGGTGTCCCCGTGGTGCTCGTCGAGCTCAACGACGAGCCGCGGCCGGACTGGCGGGCGAGCACGTTCCACGCGGCGACCCTCGAGCTGCTCGAGACCATCGGCATCACCGGACAGATGCACGACGAGGGTCTCGTCGTGCCGACCTACCAGTTCCGCGACCGGCGCGACGGCCTCGTCGCCGAGTTCGACTTCCGGTTGCTCTCCGACGCGACCCGCTACCCGTACCGGCTGCAGCTCAACCAGCAGCACCTGGTCCGGATGCTCTACGACCGGCTGCGCGCCGAGCCCACGGCGCGACTGGAGTTCGGTAGCCGGGTGACCGGCCTGCGGTTCGACGACGCCGGCGCGGTGCTCACCGTGCACGGCCCGGACGGCGAGCGGGAGATCGCCGCGTCCTACGTGATCGGCGCGGACGGGCCGCGCAGCACCGTGCGCGGGGCGCTGGGCGTGGAGTTCGACGGCTTCACCTATCCCGAGCGCTTCGCCATCACCTCGACGTCGGTCGACCTGCAGGAACTGCTCCCCGATCTCGGGCACGTCAACTACGTGGCCGATCCGGAGCAGTGGCTGTTCATCCTGCGCACCCCCGAGTCGTGGCGGGTGGTCTGGCCGGTGCCGGCGGAGCTGAGCGACGAGCAGGCCCGTGATCCGGAGTTGCTGCAGCGCCAGCTGCAGGGCATCGCGTCGCGGGCCGAGGACTACCCGGTGATCGACCACCAGGTCTACGGCGTGCACCAGCGGGTCGCGTCGTCGTTCCGGGCGGGGCCGGTGCTGCTGGCCGGCGACGCCGCACACATCAACTCACCGATCGGCGGCGTCGGGCTCAACTCCGGCATCCACGACGCGATGGACGCCACCCGGCGGATCGCCCGGATCCTGCGCGAGGGCGCCGATCCGGAGCCGGAGCTCGACGCCTACGACCGGATCCGGCGCACCGTCGCCGTGGAGTACGTGCAGGCCGACACCCAGCGCAACACCGACCGGTTGCGCGAACGCGACGAGACCGTGCGCCGCCGCCACCAGGACGACATGCGGGCCATCGCCGCCGATCCGGAGCAGGCACGTGCCTACATCCGCCGGGTCTCGCTGCTGGAGAGCGTGCAGCGCTTCGGGATCGGGACGCCACCGGCCGAGCTGGAGCTGGAGCTGGAGAAGCTGCGATGACCGCTTCGGCCGGAACCGGACCGGACGCGCTGCACCCCGGCCCGGGGGTGTCACCGCCCGCCGCGACGTCGGCTGCGCTGCCCGCCGCACCGCTGCCTGTTGCACCGCCCGCCGCACCGCTGCCTGCTGCACCGCTCGCCGCACCGCCCCGCTGAGGAGGCCATCGTGAAGATCGCACTGTTCGACAGCCCCGCGGGGGCGGCCCGGCTCGGCGTGGTCGACGACGCCGCCGGGACGGTCGTCGACGTGACCGGCACGCTGCCCTGGCCGCACGATCCGGACCCGGTCACCGCCGGCTGGTGGCGCGGCCTGTGCCGGGACTTCGACACGCTCGGACCGGCGCTGGCCGAGGCCGCCGCGAACGGGACCCCGGTCCCGATATCGGATGTCGCGCTGCAGGCCCCGGTACTCGGACCGTCCAAGATCGTCGCTGCGGCGTCCAACTACGCCGACCACGTCGCCGAGATGCACGGCGTGCAGGAACGCACGCTCGGCCGGGTCGAGTCCTGGATGATGAACTTCGACGTGTTCCTCAAGGCCCCGTCCTCGGTGGTCGGGCCGGGCAGCTCGATCGTGCTGCCGCCCGACGTCGTCGCCGCCGGGCACGAGGTGCACCACGAGTCCGAGCTCGTGGTGGTGATCGGCCGCGGCGGCCGGGACATCCCCGCCGAGTCGGCGCTCGATGCCGTCCTCGGCTTCACCGCCGGGCTCGACATCACCGTGCGCAGCGCGGCCGATCGCTCGCGGCGCAAGAGCTACGACACCTTCACCCCGCTCGGACCGTGGATCGCCACCGCCGACGAGATCGGCGACGGCTCCGACCTGGACATCGAGCTGGTGTGCGGAGGGGAGACGCGGCAGTCGGTGAACACCCGCGATCTCGTCGTCCCGGTGGCGCAGATCGTCGCCTACGCCTCGTCGATCATGACCCTGAACCCCGGTGACCTGCTGTTCACCGGCGCGCCGCCGGGAGTGGGGCCGATCTCGCCCGGCGAGAAGCTCGAGATGAGCATCAGCCGGATCGGTGCCATGGACGTCACCGTCGCCTGAACGTCACCGTCGCCTGAACGTCGGCGTCGCCTGAACCTGACCGCTGCCTGAACCTGACCGTCACCTGATCGTCCCGGTCACCTGATCCTGTCGTCGATCCCCAGGAGAACCATGACCTCGCTTCCCCTGCTGCCCACCTCGCTGGTCGGGAGCTACGCCCAGCCCGAGTGGCTGATCGACCGAGCCCGGCTGGCCGACCGGTTCCCGCCGCGGGTCCGCGCCAAGGAGCTGTGGCGGGTCGCGCCGGACCTGCTGCCCGAGGCGCTGGACGACGCGACCCTCGTCGCGATCCGGGCCCAGGAGCAGGCCGGGCTCGACATCGTGACCGACGGGGAGGTGCGGCGGGAGAGCTACTCCAACCACCTCGCCACCGCGCTCGACGGCGTCGACGTCGACAACCCGGGCACCGCGCTGGACCGCAGCGGGCACCCGAACCCGGTCCCGAGGATCACCGGCCCGATCCGGCGGCGTGGCCCGGTCCAGGTCGACGACCTGCGCTTCCTGCGGGAGCACACCCTGGCGAGCACGAAGATCACCATCCCGGGGCCGTTCACGATGAGCCAGCAGGCGCAGAACGATCACTATCCCGATGCCGAGGCGGCGGCGATGGACTATGCGGCGGCGGTGAACGCCGAGATCCGGGATCTGCACGCGGCGGGTGCGGACGTCGTGCAGATCGATGAGCCGTACATGCAGGCGCGGCCGGATGCGGCGCGGGCCTACGGGCTGGCGGCGTTGAACGCGGCGCTCGAGGGTGTCTCCGGGACGACGGCGGTGCACATCTGTTTCGGGTATGCGGCGATCATCCACGAGCGTCCGGAGGGGTATTCGTTCCTGCCGGAGCTGGCCGGTTGTGCGGTGGATCAGATCTCGATCGAGACGGCGCAGTCCGGGCTGGATCTGGGTGTGCTGCAGGACCTGTCCGGGAAGACGATCATCCTGGGGGTGATCGACCTGTCCGATCCGGAGGCGGAGACGGCGGAGGTCGTCGCCGGGCGGGTGCGCCGGGCCTTCGACCACACCACCCCGGACCGGATCGTCATCGCCACCGACTGCGGCATGAAGTACCTCCCGCGCGGCGTCGCGGACGCCAAGATGCGCGCCATGTCCGGCGCCGCACAGATTCTGCGCGCGGAGCAGACCGCCTGATCCCGGCGGCGCCGCGCCCGCACCGGCGCTGCACGGCCGCAACGACGCCTGCCCGCCGCGCCGGGACCGCGACGTCCGGCGCGGTGCCGCCCCGGTCCGGGCGTGCGCCGGCTCAGCGGCGGATGCCGTCGATCAGCGCGTCCAGGAACAGATCGGCCAGCTCCTCGGGGCTCAGGTCGCCGTCCGGGGTGAACCACAGGTAGGTGTAGTTCAGCATCCCCAGCATCCCCTTCACCAGCAGCCGCGGCGTCGGGCGCAGCACCCCGCTGCGCACCCCCTGGTCGAGGGCCTGGCGCCAGTAGCCCTCGTAGCGTTCCCGGGCGGCGACGACGGCGTCCCGCCGCTCCCCGGTCAGCGCCTGGTACTCGCGGAAGAACACCGCCCACTCGGACCGGTGGTCGGAGATGTTGCGCACCAGCACCCTGGCCATCTCGCGGAGCAGCTCGTCGGCGGGCAGACCGCTGTCGAGCACCTCCTCGGCGGCGGCGTTCATCGAGTCGACCTGGTCCTTGCTGATCGCGTAGAGGACGGCCTCCTTGCTCCCGATGTAGTGGTAGAGCGCGCCCCGGCCGAGCCCGGCCGCACGACCGAGCTCGGCGATCCCGGTGCCGTGGTAGCCGTTGCGGGCGAACAGCTCCGCCGCGACCGCGATCACCCGCCGCCGGTTGACGTCGTACGACATCACCGTCATCGTCCGTCCCTGCCCCCACCTCGGTGTCCCGGCCCGGCCACGAGGCTAGTGCCCCGTTCGGGGCCGAACCCGGCGGCCGATTCCGACCCCGCCGTTCGGCGACGAGGCACTGGTGCCCGTCCGGCTCAGGCCGGCTGCGGATCGAAGGCGTCGTCGAAGGTGTGGCCGTCGAGCAGCGCGCGGGCCGCGACCAGGTACTGGACGGTGGGCGGGCCCTCCTCCAGCCAGTTGAGCCGGGCGTCCCGGTAGAGCCGTTCGATCGGGTGCGCCCGGGTGTAGCCGATCCCGCCGTGCACCAGCAGCGCCCGGTCGGTGACCCGGCCGACGGCCTCCAGCCCGAACTGCTTGAGCAGGCTGGCCTCGGCCGGGATCCGGCGGCCGCGATCCCACTTGGCGGCGGCGTCGGCGAGCATCCCGCGCAGCGCGTAGAGATCGACGGCCATCTCGGCGAGATAGCGCTGCACGGCCTGGCGTTCGGCGATCGGCCTGCCGAAGGTGACCCGCTGCCGGGCGTAGGCCCGGGACAGGTCGAACGCCCGGGTCGCCGTCCCCAGCGACGACGCCGCGATGAACACCCGGCTGATCTCCAGCGCGCGCTCCAGGTGCGCGATCCCGTCGCCCTCGGTACCGACCAGGCCGGTGGCCGGGACCCGCACGCCGGTGAAGGTCAGCTCGCCGTGCTCGGCGCCCTTGCAGCCCATCGTCTCGGGCAGCGCGGCGATGGTGAGGCCGGGGGTGTCCCGGCCGACGATGATCGCCGAGACGGCCCGCGGCCCGGTCCTGGCGAGCACCAGGAAGTGCGACGCGATGTCGGAGTTGGTGATCAGCCACTTGCGGCCGTCGATCACGTAGTCGTCGCCGTCGCGCCGGGCGGTGCTGGACAGGTCCATCCCGGTGCCGTTGCCCGGCTCGGTGAGCGCGAAGGCGAGCGAGCGTTCGCCGACGGCGGCACCGGGCAGGATCTCGGCGCGCTGCTGTTCGTCACCGATCTCGGACAGCGCGTGCGCGAACGAGTTGTGCACGTGCACCAGGGTCCGGATACCGCCCTGGATCTTCGCGAACTCGGCGAGGATCGGCAGGTACTGGGCGATCGAGAGGCCGGAACCGCCGTAGCGGCGGGGCACGATCAGCCCGAACGCACCGCACGCGCGCAGCGCCGGCACGACGATGTCGAGCGGGATCCGCTCGGTGTCCTCGATCTCGCGCTCCAGCGGATCGAGCACCGACCAGATGGTGTCGAACACCCGCTCGCGCAGCGCGGTGTACTCGTCGTCGGGAAGGCCGGTGGCCGTCATCGGGGTACCTCCAGAGGGGTTCACAGGGACCAGCCGCCGTCGGCCGTCAGAACCGAGCCGGTGCAGAAGGTGGCGTCGTCGGCGAGGAACACGGCGGCGCGGGCGATCTCGTCGACGGTGCCGAACCGGCCGAGCAGCGTCGCCGCCGCGATCCGCTGCCGCGATCGGTCGGGGACGGCCGAGGTCATGTCGGTCTCGACGAAACCGGGGGCGAGCACGTTGACCCGCACCCCGTCCGGGGCGAGCTCCTTGGCCAGCGACCGGGCGAACCCGACGAGCGCGGCCTTGCCGGCGGCGTAGGCGGTGTCCCCGGCGAAGCCGACCTCGCCGACCACCGATCCGACCAGCACGATGCTCGGCTGCGTCCCCTCGGTGAGCAGCCCGGTCGCGGCGCGGACCAGCGCGGCGGTGCCACCGAGGTTGGTCCGGACCACGCTCCACCAGACGTCCGGGTCCATCGTGGACAGTCGGCCGCCGTGCCACACGCCGGCGTTGAGTACCAGCGAGTCGAGCCGGCCCCAGTGCGCCCGGACCTGCTCGACGGCGTGCTCGGCGGTGGCCGGCTCGGCCAGGTCGAACGCGACCGGGAGCACCCGGCCGGGATGCCCGGCCGCCAGCGCCTCGACGTCCGCGCGACCGGACCGGTAGCTGCCCGCGACCCGGCCGCCGCGGTCGAGCAGCAGCCGGGCGATCCCGGCTCCGATCCCGCGGGACGCCCCGGTGACCAGTGTGCTGCGCGGTTCAGACATCCGGGTCGCCCTCCGCCCGTAGCCGGGCCCGTTGCAGTTTGCCGACCTCGTTGCGCGGCAACGCGTCGACGTAGGTGAACAGTCGTGGCCGGGCGTGTGCCCCGATCCGCCGGCGGACGGCGTCGGCCAGCTCGCGCTCCAGCACCTCGCCGGTGGGCCGGCCGGACTCGGGCACCAGGACGGCGCGCACGACGGTGGACCCGCCGGGGCCGGTCCCGGCGACCGCGGCCGCCTCCCGGACCGCCGGATGGTCGGCCAGCACCCGTTCCACCTCGACCGGGCCGATGTTGTAGCCGGAGGCGACGATCATGTCGTCGCCCCGGCCGAGGAAGCGCCACCGCCCACCGGCTGCCGGCGCGGCCCGGTCACCGGTGATGAACAGGTCGCCGTGCCAGTTCGCCGACCAGGCGTCGGCCTTGTTCTCGTAGCCGTCCGAGAGCTGGTGCCGGGGCCGTCGTACCGCGATCAGGCCGTCGGCGCCGGGCTCGACCGGCTCGCCTGCCGGGTCGACCAGCAGCACGTCGAACCCGGGCACCGGGCCGCCGAGGGTGCCGGGCTCCGGCGGGGTCCCGCCCGCGAGATCGGCGAGCACCATGCCGACCTCGGTCAGCCCGTAACCGTCGCGCACGGCGGGCCCGCCGGCGTCCCGCCAGCCGATCGCGGTCCCGGCGTCCAGTGGTTCGCCGGCCGCGGCGGCGATCTCCAGTGCCGGCGGGGCGCCGTGCTCGCGCAGCGGCTCGAGCAGCCTGCGGTAGGCGCTGGGGGCCGCGGCCAGGCAGCTCACCGACTCCTCGCGGACGATCCGCCACCACGCCTGCGGATCGAAGTCGCCGCTGTAGAGCACCCGGGGCGAGCCGAGCGCCATCGGCGCCGCACCGGTCGAGTAGAGCCCGTAGGCCCAACCCGGGTCGGCGGCGGTGAACACCGTGCTGCGCGGTCCGGCACCGAGCGAGTGCCGGGCGAACCGCAGCACCGACAGCAGCGCCGAGTGCGGCATCGTGCACGCCTTCGGCTCGCCGGTGGTCCCGCTGGTGAACAGCAGGGTCGCCAGGTCGGCGGCCGAGGTGCGCCGGTCCGGGCCGTCGTCGGCGCCGTCGCACGCGGCCCGGAAGTCGGTGTCGCCCTGGGCGATCCCCGATCCGTCCCGGGCCGCGACGGCGAGGACGACCGGATCGTGGTCCGCGACGGCGAGTGCCGCCGCCGCGGCGCGCCGCCGGGTGTGGTCGACGACCAGCAGCCGGGTGCCGGAGGTCCGCAGCCGGTAGGCCAGTGCGTCGGTGCCGAGCCCGCCGAACAGCGGGACGTAGACCAGCCCGCTGCGCCAGGCGGCGAGCGCCACGATCCAGCTCTCCACCTGGCGGCCGAGCAGCCCGGCGACCCGGTCCCCGCGGCGCAGCCCGGCCCGGGCGAACACCCCGGCGGCGCGGGCGGCGGCGCGGTACAGCTCGGCGTGCGTCCATCGCTCCCGCGATCCGTCGGAGTGCCGGACGACGAGCGCGAGCCGATCCGGGGCGTCGCTCCACCGGCCGCACGCCTCCTGGGCGGTGTTCAGCTCGGTGGCCGGGTCCCGGGACAGGCCGCGCTCGACGTCGTCCCAGACGGTCACAGGTCCGCGTACCGGATCAGGCCGCGGACGTTGTGGCCGTCGAGCATGTCCCGGTAGCCCTGGTTGATCTCGTCGAGGGTGTAGGTGGCGGTGACCAGCTCGTCGAGCTTCAGCTCGCCGTCGGCGTAGAGGTCCAGCAGCCGCGGGATGTCGATCCGCGGGTTCGCCGATCCGAACAGCCCGCCGCGGATCTGCTTCTCGTAACAGGTGAGGGCGAACAGGTCGAGATCGACCTTCAGCTGGTCGCCGGGGGCGATCGCGGTGACCACGAGCACCCCGCGCTTGCCCGCCAGCTGCAGGCACGGCTCGATCAGCGCGCCGTCGGCGGTGCTGGTGGTGAGCACGACCCGCTGCGCCATCGTGCCCCGGGTCAGCTCCCGGACCAGCTCGAACGCCTCTTCCACCGACGCCGCGGTGTGCGTCGCGCCGAACACCTCGGCCCGGTCGCGCTTGAGCTCCACGGTGTCGACGGCGACGATGTCGCGGGCCCCGGCGTAGCGGGCGCCCTGCACCGCGTTCATCCCGATGCCCCCGGCACCGACGACGACCACCGTGTCGCCGGGCTCGGTGCCCGCGGTGTGGAACGCCGAGCCCCAGCCGGTGGTGACCCCGCAGCCGACCAGCGCCGCCTTCTCCAGCGGGACGTCGTCCCGGATCTTGACGACGTTGGCCTCGTTCACGACGGCGTACGGCGCGAACGTCCCGAGCAGGCACATCGTGCCGACGCCGCGTCCGCGCGCGGTGACCCGGTGCGTGCGGTCGGAGAGCGCGACCCCGCCGAACAGGTGCGCGCCCAGGTCGCAGAGGTGGGTCCGGCCCGAGACGCAGGAGAAGCACCGCCCGCAGGACGGGATGAAGGCGAGCACGACGTGGTCGCCGGGGGCGAGCCCGGTCACCGCGGAACCGACCTCCTCGACGACGCCCGCGCCCTCGTGGCCGCCGAGCATCGGATCGAGCCCGACGTAGATCCCGGAGTCGATGTGGTCGTCGGAGTGGCACAGGCCGGAGGCGGCCAGCTTCACGACGACCTCGTCCGGACGGGGGTCGCCGAGCTCGATGTCCTCCACGGACCAGCCCTTGCCGGCTCCCGGCTCCCAGCAGATCGCACCTCGGGTCGTCCTCATCGGTTTCTCCTCGCAAGTGGCGGCACCGCCTCGTCGCGGTGGCCGTGCCACGTCAGGAGAGCACCTCGACCGGCGTGATCGCAATAGCTTTGGACCGATCGATACGCAGATCTATCCGTCGTAATTATGCGAGTATCAGCAGGTAGAGGTGGTCAGCGAGCATTATATGATCTGAGTATTGTATCGATCGGAACGACGGCGTGTTCCGAGTCGGACCGCGAGATGGCAGACTGCCCTGGTGAGCGAAGCAGCCCCGACCGTCGTCACCAGCCATCGCGTCGTCGCCGCACCCGCCGAGCAGCTGTTCGAGCTGATCGCCGACCCGGCCCGCCAGCCGGAGTGGGACGGCAACGACAACCTCGTCGAGGCCGCACCCGGTCAGCGGGTCCGCGGCGTGGGGGAGGTGTTCTCGATGCTGCTCACCCAGGGCAGCGTCCGGGAGAACCACGTCGTCGAGTTCACCGAGGGCAGGCTGATCGCCTGGCGGCCCTCGGAGCCGGGCCGCGAGCAGCCCGGCCACCTGTGGCGCTGGGAGCTGGAGCCGCTCGACGACGGCGGCACCCGGGTCGTCCACACCTACGACTGGACCGACCTGACCGACGCCAACCGCCTCGTCCGGGCCCGGGCCACCACGGCGGACATGCTCGGTGCCTCCCTGGACCGGCTGGCCGCCCTCGCCGAGTCCTGAACCCCGCCGAGAGGCACAGGAGCGTCGTCCAGCCGACCGTCGACGACGCTCGTGTGCCTCTCGGAGCGCGGAGCAGACGGGTCAGACGGCGTGTGCGCGGAAGCGGCGCAGGCGCAGGCTGTTCGCGACCACGCAGGCCGAGCTGAACGCCATCGCCGCACCGGCGATCATCGGGTTCAGCAGGCCCATCGCGGCCAGCGGGATCGCGGCGGTGTTGTAGGCGAACGCCCAGAACAGGTTGCCCTTGATCGTGCCCAGGGTCCGCCGGGACAGCCGCACCGCGTCCGCGGCGGCCCGCAGGTCGCCGCGCACCAGGGTGATGTCGGAGGCCTCGATCGCCACGTCGGTGCCGGTGCCCATGGCCAGGCCCAGGTCGGCCTTGGCGAGCGCGGCGGCGTCGTTGACGCCGTCGCCGACCATCGCGACGACCTTGCCGCCGGCCTGCAGCCGCTCGATGACGGCCAGCTTCTCCTCCGGCATGACGTCGGCGACCACCACCTCCGGATCGATCCCCACCTCGGCCGCGACGGACCCGGCGACGGCGTGGTTGTCGCCGGTCAGCAGCACCGGCACCAGGCCCAGCCTGCGGAACTCGGCGATCGCCTCGGCGGAGGTCGGCTTGATCGTGTCGGCGACGACGAGGACCGCGCGGGGCTCCCCGTCCCAGGCGACGGCGACCGCGGTCCGGCCCTGGGCGGTCTCGGTCTCGACGGCCTCGGCCAGCGCGCCGGTCAGCGGCATCGACCACTGCTCCAGCAGCCGGGGCCTGCCGACGAGCACCGCGTGCCCGTCGACCACGCCCTGCACGCCGAGTCCCTCGTGGTTGGTGAAGTCGCTGACCTCGGGCAGCTCACCGGCACGGTCGACGGCGCCCGCGACGATCGCGGCGGCGATCGGGTGCTCGGAGGCCCGCTCCAGGGCACCGGCCAGGCGCAATGCGGTGGTCTGGGCCTCCTCGTCCGCGCCGTCCGCGGTGTGCACGCCGGTCAGCGACATCGCCCCGGTGGTGACGGTGCCGGTCTTGTCGAGCACGACGGTGTCGACCCGGCGGGTCGACTCCAGCACCTCCGGCCCCTTGATCAGGATGCCCATCTGGGCGCCGCGGCCGGTGCCGACCAGCAGCGCGGTCGGCGTCGCGAGCCCGAGCGCGCAGGGACAGGCGATGATCAGGACGGCGACGGCAGCGGTGAAGGCCGCCGAGGTGCCCGCCCCGGCGCCGAGCCAGAACCCGAGGGTGACCGCGGCGATCACGATCACGATCGGGACGAACACCCCGGAGATCCGGTCGGCCAGTCGCTGCACGGCGGCCTTGCCGTTCTGCGCGTCCTCCACCAGCCGCGCCATCTGGGCGAGCTGGGTGTCCGACCCGACCCGGGTGGCCTCCACGACGAGCCGGCCGCCCGCGTTGACGGTCGCGCCGACCACGGCGTCGCCGACGGTCGCCTCGACCGGCACCGACTCGCCGGTGAGCATCGAGGCGTCCACCGCGGAGCGGCCCTCGACGACCCGGCCGTCGGTGGCGATCTTCTCGCCCGGCTTGACGACGAACCGGTCGCCGACGGCGAGCTGCGAGACCGGGATGAGCACCTCGGCGCCGTCCCGCAGCACCAGCACGTCCTTCGCGCCGAGGTGCAGCAGCGCCCGCAGCGCTGCCCCGGCGCGGCGCTTGGATCGCATCTCGAACCAGCGCCCGGCCAGCAGGAACGTGGTGACCCCTGCGACGACCTCCAGGTAGATGTTCCCGGCGCCGTCGGTGCGCGAGATCGACAGCTCGAACGGGTGCACCATGCCGGGGATCCCGGCGGTCCCGAAGAACAGCGCATAGACCGACCAGGCCATCGCGGCCGTCGTCCCGAGCGAGATCAGGGTGTCCATGGTGGCGGCGCCGTGCCGCAGGTTCGTCCAGGCGGCCCGGTGGAACGGGGCACCGGCCCACGCCCACACCGGCGCGGCCAGCACGAGCGACAGCCACTGCCAGTTCACGAACTGCAACGGTGGTGCCATCGCCAGCACCACGACCGGCAGCGAGAGCAGCGCCGACACCACGAGCCGGTGCCGCAGCTCGCGCAGCGCCTCGGTGTCCTCGCCCTCGTCGTCCGGGCTGTCGCCGGTGGAGTCGTCGTCCTGCGGTGCGTGGACCGGGGTCGCGCTGTATCCGGCGGCCTGCACGGTCGAGACCAGCTGGTCGGTGCCGATCCCGTCGGCTGCGGTGACCTTGGCCTTCTCGGTGGCGTAGTTGACCGTGGCGGTCACGCCGTCGAGCTTGTTGAGCTTGCGCTCGACCCGGTTCGCGCAGGACGCGCAGGTCATGCCGCCGATCGCGAGCTCGATCTCGTGCACCGGGGTGTCGGCCCCGGGCAGCGTCGCGGTCATCGGTGACCCCCTTCGTCGTGCGAGTGCTCGTCACCGGCCGGCCCCGGCCGTGCGGCCGGCCCTGCCGGCGCGGGCCCGTCGGCCGGCGCGGCGTTCCCGGTGGTCGGGACGGTGAACTCGGCGGTGCGCACCACGTCGTCGTGCCGGAAGTCGAGGAACAGCCGGTAGGTGCCCGCCGACGGGACCTCGGTGTGGAACGTGATGCCGGGGCCGGCACCGGGCGCGTCCTCGGGATGGACGTGCAGGTAGGCGAGGTCCCCGGTGCGCAACGCGACCAGGTGCCCGGAGGCGCCGAGGTAGGGCTGCAGGTCGGTGACCGGCCGGCCGTCGCGGGTGACGGTCAGGGTGAGCGGGCCGGTCTCACCGGGCCGCAGGTCGCCGTCGAGCTGCACCTCGTAGCCGCCGTCGACCCGGGCGACCCGGCTCGGCTGGGGGGAGACCGGCTCGAACGGCCCCGGGGCGGACAGATCGACCCCGAGGGTGGCCGGCTCGCCGCCGGTCGGGGTGAAGTCGGCGAACACCCGGTAGGTGCCGCCCCCGTCGAGGGTGACCGGAGCCCGCCAGGTGCCGTCGCCGGACATCTCCGGGTGCAGGTGCTGGAAGCCCGCGGTGTCGCGGCGGAGCAGGATCAGGTGCATCCGCTTCTCGTGCGCGACGTCGAAGGTGGTGACCGGCGCCCCGTCGGCACCGGTGATCCGGAACGCGATCTCGGTCGCCGCGCCGGAGGGCAGGGTCGGCGTCGCGGCTTCCAGGGTGTAGCCGTCCGCGGTGCTGGCCAGCCCGGCGGGCCGGACCTCCGGAGTGTCCTCCCGGGGCGCGGCGTGTGCGGGTGGTGGGCGCAGATGCCCGGTCGACGTCCCGGCGGAGGTGCCGGCGACGTAGGCGCCCGCGGCGAGCAGGAGGACCGCTGCGCCGTAGACGGACAGCCGGAGGGCTGTGTTCATCGTGGGGTCCCTCGGTTGGACCCGATGCGGGTGGACGGCGCCCGGGCCGTGACCCGCACCGGGTGGTGGACCGGGGCGGTCAGGCCCCGGCGGTGACCTCGTAGCCGGCCTCGCGGACGGCCTCACGGACGGCGTCGGCCGAGATGTCGGCGTCGCTGGTCACGGTGACGGCGCCGGTCGGTAGGTCGACGGAGACGTCGGTGACGCCGGAGATCTCACCGATCTCCTCGGTGACCGAGCTGACACAGTGCTGGCAGGTCATACCGGTGACGGTGTAGGTGGCGGTGCTCATGACGGGTGTACCTCCTCGTGCGGATCCGCGGGGAGCGGGGATGTCAGGAACGGACCAGGCGCGCGATGGCGGCGCTGGCCTCCTCGATCTTCTCGTCGGCGAGCTGGCCGCCCTCGGCGACCGCGTCGGCGACGCAGTGCTTGAGATGTTCGTCGAGCAGGCCGAGCGCGACGGCCTCCAGTGCCTTGTTGACGGCCGAGACCTGGGTCAGGACGTCGATGCAGTACTTGTCCGATTCGATCATCTTGCTGATCCCCCGGACCTGGCCCTCGATCCGGCGCATGCGCTTGACGTGCGCGTCCTTGTTGTCGGCGTAACCGTGCATCGCGTACCTCCTCCGTCCGCCCGTCGGACGATACCCCCAGGGGGTATCAATGTCGAACCGGGGTGTGTGGGAGCCGGGCGAGTGGGTATCCGCGGGGCATACCGGTCGACGGGCCCGGGCGCGCCGATCGGTTCAGGCCCTGCCGGTTCAGACGGCGCAGCCGGCGGGGCCGCCCCCAAAACCGAGGTGTCACGACCGCTCGTCGAGCCAGGCGAGGACGGCGTCGGTGTGCTCGCCGATGGCGGGGACCGGACCCATCCGGGCGCTCCGCCCGGTGAACGTGATCGGCGGCAGCACCGCGCGCACCGGTCCGGCCGGGCTGTCCACCTCCGTCCAGCGGTCCCGGGCGGTGAGCTGCGGATGGTCCAGCACATCGGGCAGTTCGCGCTGCCGGGCGTGCGCGATCCGGGCGTCGGCCAGCCTGCCGGTGAGCTCGGTGCCGTCGAGCGTGCCGAACACGGCGTCGATCTGGGCGTGCAGCTCCGGCCGGTGCTCCACCCGCCGGTGCCCGGTGTCGAAGCGCGGATCGGTGGCGATCTCCGGGCGGCGCAGCACGACCTCGCAGAAGGTCACCCATTCCCGCTCGTTCTGGATCGACAGCACCACGTCGGTGCCGTCGCCCGCGGTGAACGTCCCGTACGGCGCGATGGCGGCGTGGCTGGTACCGGTCCGCTGCGGCGGGGTGCCGCCGTAGCCGGCGTAGTAGAGCGGATAGCCCATCCACTCGACGAGCGAGTCGAACAGGCTCACCTCGAGATCGGTGCCCTCGCCGGTGCGCTCCCGCTCGTAGAGCGCGGCCAGGATGCCGGAGAACGCGTACATCCCGGCGCCGATGTCGGCCGCCGGTATCCCGCTCTTGGCCGGTGCCTCCGGCGTCCCGGTGATCGACACCAGCCCGGCCTCGGACTGGATCAGCAGGTCGTAGGCCTTCGCGTCCCGGTACGGCCCGCTGGATCCGTATCCGGAGATCGAGCAGGTGATCAGCCGGCCGAAGCGCTCCCGCAGCGCGGCCGCCCCGAGTCCGAGCCGGTCCGCCGCGCCGGGTGCGAAGTTCTGCACGAAGACGTCGGCCCGCTCCAGTAGCCGCAGCACCGTCGCGTGGTCGTCCGGGTCCTTGAGGTCCAGCGCGACCGACTCCTTGGACCGGTTCAGCCAGACGAAGTGGCTGGACATGCCCCGGACGGTCTCGTCGTAGCCGCGGGCGAAGTCGCCGCTGCCCGGCCGCTCGATCTTGATCACCCGCGCGCCCAGGTCGGCGAGCTGCCGGGTGGCCATCGGCGCCGCGACGGCCTGCTCGCAGGAGACGACCACGATCCCGTCCAACGAAAGGCTCACGTGCCCGATCCTCCCGGCTCGCGGTGCGCACCCCGTCGCGGCCCAGCACACCCGCCGCAGCGGGTGCGAACCGCGGTCATCGGGTGTGTACCGAACGGGCCGCCGCCACGAACGCGGCGATCCGGGCGTGGTCCTTGACGCCGCGGGTGGACTCGACACCGCTGGAGACGTCGACGCCCCACGGGTCGATGCGGCGGACCGCGTCGGCGACGTTGTCCGGGGTCAGGCCGCCGGCCAGCAGCCAGTGGCCGTCGGGCCGGGGATCCAGGGACTCGACGTCCCAGGTCTCACCGGACCCGGCGCGCGGGGAGTCGAGCAGCAGCACCTCCTCGCCGTAGGTACCGACGTGCAGGTCGGGACCGTCGGCGAGCGAGGTGGCCCGCCACAGCCGGACGGGCTCGGCCGCCGCGACGGCGAAGTCCTGGGCGGTGTAGCGGCCGTGCAGCTGCAGGACGTCCGCGCCGATCTCCCGGGTCAGCCGGGCGGCGTCGGCGGCGGTGTGTTCGGCGACGACCACCACCGACAGCGTCGGCTCCGGCACCAGCGCCACCAGCTCCCGTGCCGCCTCCGGCTCGACGTAGCGGGGGCTGGCCGGATGCAGCACGAAGCCGACCGCGTCGGCTCCCGCCTCCAGGGCGACCCGGACGTCGTCGGCGCTGCGCAGGCCGCACACCTTCACGAACACGGCACCGACCCTACGTGCGCGCCTCAGAGGTCCAGCACCAGCCGCGGCGACCGGGACCGTGACACACAGATCATCATGGTGTCGCCCGCCTCCTGCTCCTCATCGGTGAGCAGGGAGTCACGGTGCTCGGGCACCCCGGCCAGGACGCCCGTCTCGCAGGTCCCGCAGGTCCCCTCCTGGCACGACGACAGCACCTCGACGCCCGCGTCCTCCAGCACGTCGAGCACCGACCGGTCGGCCGGGACGGTGATCACCTCGCCGGTGCCGGCGAGCTCCACCTCGAACGCGTCCCGCGGGCCGTCCAGCACCCCGTCCTTCGGTGTGAACCGCTCCAGGTGCACGGCCAGGCCGCGCTCCGCGCACTCCTTCTCGACGGCGCCGAGCAGGCCCTCCGGGCCGCAGCAGTAGACCGGCCGGTCCGCGGCGGCACCGATGATCCCGGCCAGGTCGAGCAGTCCGGTCTCGTCCTGGGGCCGGATCTCCACCCGGCCCGGGTAGCGCTCGGCGAGCTCGGTGAACGCCATCGACCCGCGGGTCCGGCCGCCGTAGACGAGCCGCCAGTCCGCACCGGCCGCCTGGGCGGCGGCGAGCATCGGGAGGATCGGGGTGATCCCGATGCCCCCGGCGACGAACACGTAGGACGCCGACGGCAGCAGCGGGAAGTGGTTGCGCGGCCCGCGGGCCGCGACGGTGTCCCCGACGGCGAGCACGTCGTGCACGTGTGCGGAGCCGCCGCGTCCGCTCTGCTCACGCAGCACCGCGACCTGCCAGCCGGAACGGTCGGCCGGGTCGCCGCACAGCGAGTACTGCCGGACCAGGTCGGCGCCCAGCACCAGATCGACGTGCGCGCCGGGCTCCCAGGCCGGCAGCTCACCGCCGTCGGCCCGGCGCAGCGTCAGCAGCGCGACGCCGTCGGCGGCGGTCTGCTTGTCCGCCACCACCAGATCGAGATCGGTCATGCCGGGCTCCCTGCGAGTGCGGGGGAGCGGTCGGGCGCTCCCGCGGTCGGACGGTGGTCGTCGGGATGGCCGAGCAGCCACTCCCACAGCTCCACCGGATCGTCGAACAGTCGCTCGGCGCCGCAGTGGCAGACCGCGCGCAGCCGGTCGGTGCCGAGCACCCAGTGGATCCGGTGCACCCGCTCCCCGGTCAGCACCGGCGGGAGCCCGCTCATCGGGCGGGGACCGCCGGCACGGCGCCGCCGGCCATCCTGGTGAGCATCCGGCGCGCGGCGAGGCCGCCGGTGTCGATGTTGACCGACAGCTCCTGGTAGCCGGCGGGCTCGGTCGCGATCACCTGCTCCAGTACGTCGAGCGCCTCCACGTCCTGCAGCACCACGGTGCGGTTCTGCTCGGCGAGGAACGCCGACACCCCCTCGTCGTCCAGCGCGAAGTCGCGGGCGACTAGCCAGAAGTCGTGCGTGGAGTGCTCGGTCTCCGGGGTGATCGCGTAGACGACCTCGACGTGGAACGCGTCCGGATCGCTGCCGTCCGGGTTCGGGACCGAGCCGACCGGCGCGATCCGGGAGTGCAGCTTGTACAGGCACGGCGGGGTGTACTCGATGTCCTGCCACCGGGAGATCCGGCCGGACAATCCGGTGGAACGCTCGTAGAACGGCGGGCACTCGGCGTCGGCCATGTGCCGGGAGACGTAGACGATCCCGGCGTCGTCGTCGACCTCGGTGCTGATCGGGGTCTGGGCGACCTCGGGGGTGCCGATGTAGCCGCCGTGCAGATACGTCTCGTGCGAGAGGTCGAGCAGGTTGTCCACCAGCAGCGAGTAGCGGGCGGCCAGCGGCTCCATGCCGCGCACCGTCGTCCAGCCCGGTGCATCCAGATAGGACGCGCGCGGGATCCGGCCAGGGTCGGCCAGTTCCGGATCGCCGATCCAGACCCATACCAGAGAGTCCTGCTCGACGACCGGGTACTGCGCGAGCCGCGCGGTGCGCGGCACCCGGGTCTGGCCGGGGACGGCGACGCAGCGGCCGCCGGCGTCGTAGGTGAAACCGTGGTAGCCGCAGACGACGGTGTCGCCGACCAGTCGGCTGGGGGCCTGGGACAGCGGGAACCGGCGGTGCACGCATCGGTCGGCGTGCGCGGTGACCTCGCCGGCCTCGGTGCGCCAGAACAGGATCGGGTCACCGCAGATGGTGCGGGAGAACAGCTCGCGGCCGATCTCGGCGGTGTAGGCGGCGACATACCACTGGTCGCGGGGAATGGTGCTCACGACGACGCTCCTTCGCGTGTACCGGCTGTGCGACGTCCGTGCGTGGTGGGACGGCCCGGCAGGACCGAGGATGCGGTCCACGCCGGGGGCGAGCGAAGCGCACTTCCGGAAAATGGAAGGTTGGTCAGTCGGTGAGTGCCCGGCCGATCCCGCGGGCGCTGGTCCGTACCAGCGGTGCGAGTGCCCGCGGGGCTGCGGTGCCGCGCCGGACGACCAGCGAGACGGCGGCGACGACCCGGCCGTGCGCGTCCTGCACCGGGGCCCCTACGGACAGTGCGTCGTCGGTGACCTGGCGATCGCTGACCGAGTACCCGTCCCGGCGGACGTCGGCGAGTATCCGCCGCAGCCGGGCCGGGTCGGTCACCGTGAACGGGGTGTAGCGCTCGACGTGCCCGGCGAGGACCTCCTCCTGCAGCTCGGGGGGTGCGTGCGCGAGCAGCACCAGCCCGACGCCGGTCGCGGTGAGCCCGAACCGGCCGCCGACCCGGGTGTGTACCGGCACCGCACCGGATCCGGCGAGCCGCTCGACGAAGACCAGCTCGGTGCCCTCCCGGACGGCGAGCTGCACGTTCTCCCGGGTGACGTGCGAGAGGTCCTCCAGGAACGGCAGCGCGGTCTCCCGCAGTGCCTGCCCCCGCGGGGCGAGCGCGCCGAGCTCCCACATCCGCAGCCCGATCCGGTAGCGGCCGGTCTCGTCCCGCTCCAGGGCGCCCCAGCCGGTGAGGTCGCCGACCAGCCGGTGCGCGGTGGACAGCGGGATCCCGGCGTGCCGGGCCAGCTCGCTCAGGGTCAGGGCCGGCCGGTCGGGGCCGAACGCCTCGAGCACGCCGAGCGCCCGGGCGACGACCGAGCCGGTGTGGCCGGTCGGGCGCCCGCGGTGCGGCGCAGTGGCCCGGTCCGGCGAGGTCACCGGGCCGGGTCCTGCCCTTCCGGTGCGGACGGGTCCGCCGGTGCGTCCGGGGCCGGTGCGGCGGAGGCGCTCTCCCGGCGCAGCGGATCGGTGGCCGTCGCCGGATTCCCGGGTTCCACCGGGCCGCCCGACTCCACCGGGCCGCCCGACTCCGCCGGGCCGCCGGGTTCCACCGGGCTGCCGGGCTCTGCCGGGTCGGTCACCGGGTCCGCGGCCAGCAGCGCCTCGATCTCCTCGTCGAGCGCCCGGGAGGTCAGCCCGCCCGCCTGGTTCGCCCGGGCCTGCCACGCCGCTGCCCGCCGTCGCTCTCCCACATCACGAAGCCTGTCCCACGCCGCACCCGGTGACAACCCCGGCGCGGGTGCTCCGGCCCCGGCACGGCAGCGGTCCCGCACCGGGCCGGGTCGGTCGACGCACCGACCCGGCGCCGGCGACGTGCTCGGCTGCGTGCCGGACCTGCCACCGGTGCGGCACCGGTGACGTGCTCGGCTGCCGCCCGGCCCCGCCACCTCCTCGCCCAGCGGTGCCGGATCAGGCCCGGCCGCCCTGCGGTGCCGGATCAGGCCCGGTCGGTCGGCGCCGGGACGATCCCGGTGAAGGCGGCGTTCACGACGTCGTCGGGCAGGGTGGCGCTACCGGGCCGTCCCGGGCGATACCACTCGACGATCGAGTTGACCAGGCCGGACAGCAGCCGCGCGGCCAGCGCCGGATCGACGTCGGCGCGGACCTCGCCCGCCTCGACGGCCTCACGGACCAGCCCGGTGACCGCGGCGTCGAAGGCGCGTCGTCGTTCCAGCGCCCATCGCTCGGTCTCGGTGTTCCCCCGCACCCGCAGCAGCAGCGTCACGTAGGGCAGCTCGCGCATCAGCACCCGGACCTGCTCGGAGACGATCGCGCGCAACCGCTGGGCGGGGCCGCCGGTCTGCGCGACGGGCAGCGACAGCACCCCGAACAGGCCGTCGACCGCGCGTTCCAGCGCGGCCCGCAGCAGCGCCTCCTTGCCGGTGAAGTGGTGGTAGAACGACGACTTCGTGATCCCGGCGGCCCGCGACAGATCCTCCATCGAGGTCGCGTCGTAGCCGCGGGTGATGAACTCGCCGACCGCGGTCTCCAGCAGCTGGTCGCGCCCGCCGCTGGGACGTCGGGCCCGCCGGACCGCCGAGCTCATCGGCCCTCGAAGGTGGGGGCCTTCTTGGCCAGGAAGTCCGCGACCGCGCGCTGGTGGTCGGTGGTGCCGGCGAGCCGGGCCTGCGCGTCCGCCTCGTGCTCCAGCACCGCGGGCAACTCGTTGACGGCGCCGAACCGGATCGCGGTCTTGACCTCGGCGTAGGCGCGGGTGGGCCCGGCGGCCAGCCTGCGGGCCAGTCCGAGCGCCGCGGGAAGCACGTCCTCGGCGGGGACGACATCGCGCACCAGACCCCAGTTGCGCGCGTCCTCTGCGGTGAACTTCTCGCCGAGCAGCAGCAGCTCGGTGGCCCGGGAGACGCCGACGGCGTGCGCGAGGCTCGCCGAGAGCCCGGAGTCCGCGGTCAGCCCGATCCCGGTGAAGGCGGTGGCGAAGCTCAGCCCCTCGGCGGCCACCCGCAGGTCGGCGGCCAGCGCCAGACCGAGCCCGGCGCCGACGCAGGCGCCGTTGATCGCGGCGATCACCGGCTTCGCCGTCCCGGTGATCGCCAGGATCAGCGGGTTGTAGTGCTCCCGCACTGTGTCGAACGCGGTCGACGGATCGTTCTCCAGCGCCGTCGCGTGCTCGCCGAGATCCTGCCCGACGCAGAACGCCTTCCCGGAGCCGGTGATCACGACCGCGCGCACCGACTCGTCGCCGGTGACCTCGGCGACCGCGGTGAGCAGCGCCTCCTTCAGCTCGACGGTGAGCGCGTTGTACTTCGCGGGCCGGTTCAGCGTGACCACCGCGACGGCGGGATCGGTGTCGTCGCGGGCGACGAGAACGGCGGGTTGCACGGGGTCGGACATGGGGGCAGCCTAGCCGCCGACCGAACGATCGGTCCCCGGTCATCGGCGGGGAACCTCTCCCCAAGCGGCCCGAGGGGTGCTAGCGTTCCGTGCCGAACGAACGGTCGGTCTAGAGCCGGCCGCACGACGGACAGTTCCGGAGGCGTCGCCGATGACCTTGCTCCGCAGCCATCTCTCGGGCTCCTGGCAGGCCGGGACGGGTGACGGGCGACCGTTGCACGACGCGGTGACCGGCGAGGAGGTCGCCCGGCTCTCCACCGACGGCCTCGATGTCGCAGGGGCACTGGCGTACGGCCGCCGGACCGGCGGCCCGGCCCTGCGCGAGCTCACCTTCCACCAGCGCGCCGCGCTGCTGAAGGCACTCGGGCAGCACCTGCGTGAGCACCGCGAGCGGCTCTACTCGGTCTCCGCCCGCACCGGCGCCACGCTCGGGGATTCGAAGTTCGACGTCGACGGCGGCATCGGGGTGCTGCTCGCCTATGCCTCCAAGGCCAAGCGCGAGCTGCCCAACGACACGTTCCACGTCGAGGGCGCGGTCGAGCCGCTGGGCCGCGGCGGGACGTTTCTCGGTCAGCACGTGCTGACCCCGCTGCGCGGGGTCGCGGTGCAGGTCAACGCGTTCAACTTCCCGGTGTGGGGGCCGCTGGAGAAGTTCGCCCCGGCCTTCCTCGCCGGCGTCCCGACGCTGATCAAGCCGGCGTCGCCGACCGCGTTCCTCACCGCGGAGCTCGTCGAGCTGATCATCGGCTCCGGCCTGCTGCCCGAGGGGTCCGTGCAGTTCGTCGCCGGCTCGCTCGGTGACACGTTCGACCACCTCACCGGGCAGGACCTGGTGTCGTTCACCGGCTCGGCGTCGACCGCGCAGACCCTGCGCAGCCACCCCGGGATCGTCCGGAACTCGGTGCGGTTCTCCGCCGAGGCCGACTCGCTGAACCTGGCAGCGCTCGGCCCGGACGCCGCGCCCGGCACACCTGAGTTCGATCTGTTCGTGAAGGCCCTGAGCACCGAGATGACGGTCAAGGCCGGGCAGAAGTGCACCGCGATCCGGCGCGCCTTCGTGCCGCGTGCGCAGGTCGACGCCGTCGTCGAGGCGGTGTCGGAGCGGCTGGCGAAGGTCGTGGTCGGCGCCCCCGGAGCGGAGGGCGTCCGGATGGGGGCGTTGGCGAGTCTCGACCAGCGCGAGGAGGTCCGCCGCAGTGTGAAGGCGCTGCGCGCCGCCGGGCGCATCGTGTTCGGCGATCCCGACCACGTCGAGGTCACCGGCGCCGACGCCGATCGCGGCGCGTTCGTCTCCCCGCTGCTGCTCGTCGGCGACCCGGACCGCGCCGAGCCGCACGAGGTCGAGGCGTTCGGCCCGGTGTCGACGGTGCTGCCCTACGACACCACCGATCAGCTGATCGACTACGCCGCCCGCGGCCAGGGCTCGCTCGCCGGGTCCGTCGTCTCCGCCGATCCGGCCTTCGTCCGCGAGGTCGTGCTCGGCATCGCGCCGTTCCACGGCCGGGTGCACGTGCTCAACGCCCGGGACGCGGGCGAGTCCACCGGGCACGGTTCGCCGTTGCCGCAGCTGGTGCACGGCGGGCCGGGCCGGGCCGGTGGCGGCGAGGAGATGGGCGGTATCCGCGGGGTGCTGCACCACATGCAGCGCACCGCGATCCAGGCCGATCCCGACTCGCTCGCCGCGATCACCGGCCGCTGGGTCACCGGCGCGCAGCGGCACACCTCCGAGGTGCACCCGTTCCGCAAACACCTCGAGGAGCTGCGCCCCGGTGACTGCCTGGTCGCCGGGCCGCGCCGGGTCACCCAAGCCGATGTCGAGCACTTCGCCGAGTTCACCGGCGACACCTTCTACGCGCACATGGACGAGGCCGCGGCCGCGGCGAACCCGCTGTTCGGGCAGCGGGTGGCGCACGGCTACCTGGTCGTCTCGCTCGCCGCGGGACTGTTCGTCGATCCCGATCCGGGGCCGGTGCTGGCCAACTTCGGCGTCGACGGGCTGCGGTTCCTCACCCCGGTCCGGTTCGACGACGAGCTGACCGTGACGCTGACCTGCAAGCAGCTCACCCCGCGGGACTCAGCCGACTACGGCGAGGTGCGCTGGGACGCCGACGTCACCCGGCAGGACGGCGAATCCGTCGCCCGCTACGACGTGCTCACCCTCGTCGCGAAGAAGGACGCATGACCACCACCGCACGCCGACTCGGCGACAGCCCACCGCCGGAACTGCTCGACCGTGAGGAGCGCATCCCGGTCGACGAGCTGCGCGCGCTGCAGCTGCGGCGTCTGCAGTGGTCGCTGCGGCACGCCTACGACAACGTGCCGCACTACCGCGCGAGGTTCGACGCGCACGGGGTGCACCCCGACGACTGCCGCGAGCTCTCCGACATCGCGCGGTTCCCGATGACCACCAAGGCCGATCTGCGCGAGAACTACCCGTTCGGCATGTTCGCGGTGCCGCGCGAGCGGATCGCGCGGGTGCACGCGTCGTCGGGCACCACGGGCCGGCCGACCGTGGTCGGCTACACCGCGACCGACATCGACAACTGGGCCACGCTGATGGCTCGCTCGATCCGGGCCGCCGGCGGACGCCCGGGCCACCGGGTGCACAACGCCTACGGCTACGGCCTGTTCACCGGTGGGCTCGGCGCGCACTTCGGCATCGAGAAGCTCGGTGCGACGGCGATCCCGATCTCCGGCGGGATGACACCGCGCCAGGTGCAGCTCATCGGCGACTTCGAGCCCGACGTCATCATGCTGACCCCGAGCTACATGCTCACCCTGCTCGACGAGTTCGCCCGCCAGGGCGTCGACCCGCGGAGCACGTCGCTGAAGGTCGGGATCTTCGGCGCCGAGCCGTGGAGCGAGCAGATGCGGATCGAGATCGAGGACCGGACGGACATGCACGCCGTCGACATCTACGGCCTGTCCGAGGTGATGGGGCCCGGCGTGTCCCAGGAGTGCGTGGAGACCAAGGACGGTCTGCACATCTGGGAGGACCACTTCCTGCCCGAGGTCGTCGATCCGCTCGACGGGACGTCCCTGCCCGACGGCCAGGAGGGCGAGCTGCTGTTCACCTCGCTGACCAAGGAGGGACTGCCGATCATCCGGTACCGCACCCGGGATCTGACGACCCTGCTGCCGGGGACGGCGCGGCCCGCGATGCGCCGGATGGCCAAGATCACCGGCCGGTCCGACGACATGATCATCCTGCGCGGGGTGAACGTCTTCCCGACCCAGATCGAGGAGATCGTGCTGCGCACGCCGGGTCTGGCGCCGCACTTCCAGCTGGTGCTCACCACCGAGGGCCGGATGGACGCGCTCGCAGTCCGGGTCGAGGCCCGGCACGACACCCCGGCCGGCCGCCGCGAGCCCGCCGCGGCCGAGCTGATCCGGGCGGTCAAGGAGACCGTCGGGGTGACGGTCGCCTGCGAGATCGTCGACCCGGACAGCCTGGAGCGGTCGGTCGGGAAGCTGCAGCGGCTGCAGGACCGGCGCGCGCGGTGAACCCGGCCGGGAATCGCCGGCCGCACGGGCGGCGTTACCCCGGACGTGAAGGTGGAGATCTGGTCCGACGTCGTGTGTCCCTGGTGCGCGATCGGCAAGCGGCGGTTCGAGGCGGCGCTGGCCGGCTTCGCGCACCGCGACGACGTCGAGGTGCGCTGGCGCAGCTTCCAGCTCGACCCGCAGGCGTCCGGTGAGCGCGAAAGCGGGCCCGGGCCGCTGGCCGCCAAGCTGGGCGTGAGCGTCGAGCAGGCCCGCGAGATGCTGGACGGGGTGACCGCGACCGCCGCCGAGGACGGGCTGGAGTTCCGCTTCGACATCGCCCGGCACGGCAACACCCTCGACGCGCACCGGCTGCTGCACCTGGCGTGGGAGCTGGGCGGTGCGTCGCTGCAGGGCGCGCTCAAGGAGCGGTTGCTGCGCGCGTCCTTCACCGAGGGGGAGCCGGTCGGCGACCCGGACACCCTGGCGCAGCTGGCCGCCTCGGCCGGTGTGCCAGAGGCCGATGCCCGCGCGGTGCTCGGCTCGGATCGCTACCTCGACGCCGTCCGCGGCGATCAGGAGCTCGCCCGCCGCTACGGCATCTCCGGCGTCCCGTTCTTCGTGATCGACGACCGGTTCGGTGTCTCCGGCGCACAGCCGGCCGAGGCGTTCGGGCAGGCACTGGACCGCGCCTGGGCGGACGCGCACCCGCTCACCCCGGTCGGCGACGACGGACGGACGTGCGCCGACGGCAGCTGCACGACCTGAGGGCTGCTACCCTCGTCGACGTGCGCGGACTGATCATTATCCGGCGCGCCGGCTGAACCCAGGTCGCCGGCGCGCGTGCCGTCGTGCCGCCACCGGACCTGGCCGGATCCTCCGCACCAGCCGACCGGGAGATCCGAGATGTCTGCGATGTCCACACCGAGTTCCGTCGATGCCCCCGCTGATTCCGCTGTCGATTCGGCTGTCGAGGGTGCACCGTCGCCCGCCGCCTGCGACGCCCATCCGTTCAGCCTGCTCGTCGCCGACGGCGGCGACGGGCTGGCCAAGGTGCTGGTGACCCTGCGCTCGCGCCGATACCAGCTGCGTGAGCTGCGTGCCGACCTGAGCGGCGACATCGGCCGGGTCGAAGGCAGCGTCGAGCCGGACGGGCGCGATCCCGAGCTGCTGCTGGAACAGCTGCGCCGGGTGGTCGCCGTCGTGCGGGCCGAGCACGGCTGAGCAGGCTCGGCCCCGCCGGTCGGTCTCGCCGGTCGGCTCTGCCGGTCGGTCTCGCCGGTCGGCTCTGCCGGTCGGTCTCGCCGGTTGGCCCTGCCGGTCGGTCCCGCCGGTCGGCGAGGTCAGCGGCGCAGCGCGGCCAGCGCCGCCGCGACGATCGCCTCGTAGCTGCGGTACGTGCCCTCGGGCAGCGCGGCGAGGCGCTGGCGCAGGCTCGCCGGGGCACCCCAGTCGGTGGCGTGCGCGAGGATCTGCCAGCGCTGCGCGGGCAGCGCGAGCCCGGCCAGCACGTGGCGCAGTGCGTACCGGAGGTGTTCGGCGTCGTCGGACCCGGGGTGCAGCGGCGCAGCCGTCATCGGAACCTCCGGAAGGTGGGGCGGGAGCGAGGCACCGGCGTCGTCGACGGTGGATGACCACGGATGTGATCTGCACCACGATGACAGATCCTGACTTCGGCAGTCAAAGTGTTCGCCGATCGAGAAATCGTCGTCGGAAGGTTCTCGCCCATGCCGGAGGCGTCCGAGCAGGCCCGGGCGGTGCTCGCGGGCGTGCACGCCTTCGCCCACGGCATCGACCGCTACCGGCTGGCCGTCGGCACCCGGTTCGGGCTCGGTGTCCCCGAGGTCGTCACGCTCACCCATCTCGCCATGGCGGGGCCGGCTCGGGCGGGCGAGGTGGCCGAGCGCACCGGCCTGAGCCAGGGCAGCGTCACGGCGCTGGTCGACCGGCTGGAGCGGCGCGGACTCGTGGCGCGGCTCCGACCGCGGGACAACCGGCGGATCGTGCTGGTCGAGCTGACCGGCGCCGGGCGCGAGCTGACCGACGGCCTGCTCGCTGCGGTGCTGCCGAGCATGGCGGCGACCGCGGCCGAGCCCGGCCTGCCCGAGCCCGCGGATCTCGCGCACGGCCTGCACCGGGTCGCCGACATGCTCGTCGAACTCGCGGACCGGGATCCGGCGCAGGTCACTCCCGCGGGGTGAGCCGCGCGTTCGGGAGCTCGGGGGCCGGGAGCGTCGAGTCCCAGGCGTCCGGGAACGTGCCGAAGCGGCCCTGCTCGGACCCGCCGGCCGCGCGCTCCTGCTGCCACTGCTCGCGGAACGCGACGATCTCCTCGTGCGAGGAGCCGATGAAGTTCCACCACATGACGATCTGCTCGTCGAGCGGCTCCCCGCCGAGCAGCAGCACCCGGGTCTCACCGGTGCCGGTTGCCCGGATCTCGATTCCGGAGGCCCCCGGCGGCAGGTAGACCAGCTCGCCGGATCCGGCGGCGGTGCCGCACACGTCCGCCGAGCCGGTGTCGACGAGCACCCCGTACTCGAACGACGGTGTCGCCGGAACCGACAGCCGTCCGCCCGCCGGGAGCACGACCTCGGCCCCCAGCAGCGGCGAGAACGTCTGTACCGGTGACGTCGACCCGGCCAGCGAGCCGAGGAAGACCCGCAGCGTCGCGTCGTCCTGCCGGATCGGCGACGGCGCGTGGTGGGCGAACCCCGGGGCGGTCTCCCGGTGCGCGACCGGGAGCGCCAGCCACAGCTGGACCCCGTGCAGGGTCTCGGTGTCCGGGGTGGAGTACTCGGAGTGCGCGATGCCCGATCCGGCCGTCATCAGGTTCAGCTCGCCGGGACGGATGATCGCGTGCGCGCCGGTGGTGTCGCGGTGCTCGATCTCGCCCTCGAACAGCCAGGACACCGTCTGCAGCCCGGTGTGCGGGTGTCCGGGGACGGCCATCCCGCCGGTCCCGGACACCCGGTCCGGCCCGTAGTGGTCGATGAAGCACCAGGCCCCGATCAGCGAGCGCACGCGGCGGGGGAGGGTGCGGCGCACGGTCATCGCCCGGGGGCCGCCCAGCGGGACCTCACGGGGTGTCACCAGCTCGGCCCGGGCGGAGCCACCGCCGCACACGACCTCCTCGGGGACGGCTTCGACGTTGCTCATCGCAGTGCTCCCGTGGTCGTCCTGCCCTGTGCGTCCCGCTCCGGCACCGGATGGCGGGAGAGTATCGAGATGCGGTTGAACGCGTTGATCGTGATCGCGGCCCAGATCAGCGCCGAGGTCTCGTCGTCGGTGAGGCCGGACCGGGCCTTCGCGTAGGCCTCGTCGTCGAGGTGCGTCGCCGCGGTCAGGGTGACCGCCTCGGCGATCTCCAGCGCGGCGCGCTCACGGGCGTCGTAGATCCGGCTCTCCCGCCACGCCGGCAGCAACGCGAGCCGCTGCGGGGTGACCCCGGCCGTGATCGCCGCCCGCGAGTGGATGTCCAGGCAGATCTCGCAGCCGTTGAGCTGGGAGACCCGGACGTTGAGCAGCTCCATCAGCGCCCGGTCGATCCCGGCCGCCTCGGCCGCGTCCCGCACGGTGCGTACGGCCCGTCGCATGGCCGCGTACACCTCGGGGTTCTGCTTGTCGATCAGGACCCGGCCGCTCATCGCAGGGCCTGCTCGACCGTCCGGATCACGGCGGGCGTGACCGGATCGAGGACGTCGGCGAACCCCTCGTGCGAGGAGACCCAGCGCCGCACGTACGGGCACATCGGGACGATCCGTTTCCCGGCGGCGCGGGTGTCGGTCAGCGCCTCGCGGACCAGCGTCCCGGCCAGGCCCCGGCCGCCGTAGGCGTCGTCAATCTCGGTGTGGTGGAAGATCCGCCGCTCGCCGTCGTCCACATAGGCCGCGAGACCGACCCGAACCCCGTCCAGGGCGATCGAGTAGCGGTGTTGTGCCGGGTCGTCCGTGACGACCGTGTCCTGGTTGTCCGACATGCCCCCGACAACCACGCGGGCCGCCGTGGTGTTCCGGCGGCTCCTCAGGCGGTCGCCCGTCGCCGGTCGAACGAGACCTGCACCCGGTACCCGGTGTAGGCCAGCGCCACGAGCACGACCACTGCGGCGATGCTCTCGAGCGGGGTCGCCGGGGCCTGCAGCCCGGCGAGGAACGCCGGCCCGGCCGAGATCACGCCGCGCACGACCAGCGCGGCGCCGCCGAGTGCAGTGGCGATCCGCAGCACGATGCCTCTGGCCCGGGCCAGCGCGAGGCCGGCGACCAGCGCCGCCGCCGCGACCACGACGAGGGTGAGCATCCGGGACAGCCCGCCGCCGGACGGCAGTGCGGCCAGCAGACCCAGCACGGCGGCGCCGCCGGCGAGCCCGCCGACGACGAAGACCGCGGCCCCGGCAGCGAAGCGCACCAGCGCGACCGCCCCGGCGGCGCCCGCGACGCCGACGAGCACCGTGACCGGGACCGGCCCGCCGAGCGCCGAGGCCAGGCCGCCGGCGAGGCCGAACCCGGCGGCACCCGCGGCGAGCAGGATCGAGCGGGCGCCGCCGAGGCACAGCACCAGCCCGGCGAGGAGCACCAGGAGCCCGCCCCCGGAGCCGCCCGGGGCGAGATCGGCGGGCGGGACGGCGAGCGCGACGAGCGCTGTCGGGTCGCCGGGACCTGCTGTCGTCATGTGCCGGTTCCTCCTCCCGCCCACAGGTGATCCACTGCGGTGGCTCGGGGCGACGCTAGCGCCGGGGCGGAACGGGCGGGTAGGCGCAACGGCCCTACCGGCAGGGAGCCTCGTCGCCGCGCCGGTACCCTGCGGCAGATGACGATCCGGAGCGGGTCACCGCGGTTGCTGCGGCGGGACGGCGACTCCGAGGTCGCGCCGATCGAGCTCTTCTTCGACCTGGTCTACGTGTTCGCGATCATCCAGGTCTCGCACACGCTGCTCTACCACCTCACCCCGCGCGGTGCCCTCGAGACGGCCCTGCTGTTCGCAGCGGTGTGGTGGCTGTGGAACTACTCGGCCTGGGCGATGAACTACCTCGACCCGGCGCGGACGTCGGTCCGGTTGCTCAACGCGCTGCTGATGCTGGCCGCGCTCGGGATGGCGCTGGCCCTGCCGACCGCGTTCAGCGACGGTGGCCTGCTCTTCGCCGCCTGCTACGCGACGGCCCAGATCGGGCGGCCGCTGTTCATGTGGATCGCGATGCGCGGCCACGTGCTCTCCCGCAACTACCGGAACCTGCTGGTCTGGAGCTCGGTCGCGGGGGGCCTGTTCCTGCTCGGCGCGCTGCTGCCGCCGACCGCCCGGCTGGTCGTCTGGGGGCTCGCGGTCGCGGTCGACCTGGCCGGGCCGCGGGTCGAGTTCCGGGTCCCCGGCCTCGGCTCGACCCCGATGCGGAGCTGGCCGATCGACATCGTGCACCTCGCCGAACGCAACCGGCTGGTCTTCATCATCGCGCTCGGCGAGTCCATCCTGATCATGGGTTTCACGCTGTCCGAGCTGGAGCCGATCACCCCGTACGCGGTGCTGATCGCGGGGCTCGGGTTCACCGGGCTGGTCGCGCTCTGGTGGTCGTACTTCGCACTGGCCGGTCACGACGCTCCGGCCTCCCACGGCGACGACAGCGCCGGGGCGGCCCGGGCGGCGTTCGCCTACGCACACGGACTCATGGTCGCCGGTGCGGTGCTCTTCGCGGTCGGGATCGAGGTGCACCTGACGCATCCGGAGAACGGCCCGGCGCTGGTGCTCGTCTCGATCGGCGGACCGCTGCTCTACCTCGCGGGCAACACGATCTACCTGCGCGGCCGGACGGGTGCTGCCGGGCGCAGCCGCTACCTCGCGGCCGTGATCCTGGTCGTCGGCGGTGCGGTGGCGCTGCTGTTCGGTGCGGCGCTCCCGGCGATCGTGATCGGGCTCGTGGTGCTGGCCGTGCTGATCGGGCTGGCCGCTGTCACCCAGCTGTCGACGCGGCGGGCACCGGCCTACTGAGCGTCGCGCAGCGCGTTCTCGACGACCTCGGACAGCGCGGGGTGGATCCAGTACTGCACGTCGGCGAGCTGCTGCGCGGTGGTCCCGAGCGCCATCGCCTGGACCAGCTGCTGGACCAGGACGGACGCCTGCGGGCCGAGGACGTGCGCCCCCAACAGTGTCCCGTCCGGCGAGGTGATGATCTTGCAGAAGCCGCGCTGCTCCTCCATCGCCCAGCCGTAGGCGACGTCGCCGTACTCGTGCAGGCCGGTCCGGTGCGCCAGGCCCTCCGCGCGGCACTGCTGCCCGGTCCGGCCGACCGTGCCCACCTGGGGGCTCGCGAACACCGCCGCCGGGACCCGGTCGTGGTCGACGGTGCGCAGGTCGTCGGGGTGCGCGAGATTGTGCGCGACGATCGTGGCCTCGTGGTTGGCGACGTGCTTGAGCGGGTGCGGGGTGCTGACGTCGCCGAGCGCCCAGACGCCGTCGGCGGTGGTGCGGCCGTGCCGGTCGACGCGGACGCGGCCGTCGTCGTGGGTGGCGACGCCACCGGCGGCGAGGTCCATCCGGTCGCCGTTGGGGATGCGGCCGGCCGCCACCAGGAGCCGGTCGGCGCGCACCTGGGTGCCGTCGTCGAGGTGCAGCCGGACGTCACCCGCGCTGCCCGTGACCCGCTCCACCGAGCGCCCGGTGCGGACGTCGAACCGCTCCCGGGCGGCCGCGGTGAACCGCTCCGTCACGGTCTCGTCCATCCCGTCGAGCAGGGTGTCCGCGAGCTCGACGATCGTGACCTCGCAGCCGAGACCACCGAAGACGTGCGCGAGCTCGGCGGCGATGTAGCCGCCACCGAGCACCGCGAGGTGCCGGGGCAGCTCGCCGATCCGCATGATCGTGTCCGAGGTGTCGAACGGGACGCCCGAGTCGGCGACCGGCGGCGGCACCACCGGGCGCCCGCCGGTGGCGAGCACGATGCGATCGGCGGTGAACGCCGTCGTACCGCCCTCGGCGAGCTCGACGGTCATCGCGCGCGGCCCGGTGAACCGGGCGTGCCCGATGTGCACGGTGCCGTGCTCGCTGCGGTACTCGCGGCCGTCGTCGCCGATCGGGTCGAGCCTGCCGTACACGCGGTCCACGATGTCGCGCCAGCGGATCCGGTCGATCCGGGCGTCGATCCCGAGGCGGGAGGCGGTGCGCACCGACTCGGCGATCTCCGCGGTGTGGGCGAGCATCTTCGTCGGGATGCAGCCGACGTTGAGGCAGGTGCCGCCGAACCGGGTGGCCTCGACGTGCACCACGTCGAGCCCGGCGAACCGTTCGTCGACGATGGTGTTCCCGGAGCCGGTGCCGACGACGGCGAGATCGTGATGGGCCACGGACCGAGCCTAGGAAGCGACGGCCGATCCCGCCCGCCGAATCCGGTCGACCGCGCCCGGGGCCGGTGTCCCGGGCACCCGCGCGGCACCCACGCGGCACTCGCGCGGCAACCGCGGTGGCCGCCGCAGCCGCCTGAGCGGCGACCGCCCATGCGGCGGCGGCCTAGGCGACCGGCCGAAGGCGCGCGGTGTTCGCACGGGATCGTCGTGTTCGCACGGGATCGGATCCCGTGCGAACACGGCAACCCCGTGCGGATGGGGGAACTCCGTGCGAACGCGGCGACCCCGTGCGGATGGGGCCGTCGTGGCGGTCCCCGTGCGGGCGGAGCGATCCGGCGTGAGCGGGGGCGGGGCGCCGGTCGTTCGGTAGCGCGGCGCGGGTCCCGTGCGCAGCTCGCGTGGGCTCGCACGGGGTTGCGGTGTTCGCACGGGTGCGAATCTCGTGCGAACGCGGCGATCTCGTGCGGACGCGGCGATCTCGTGCGTGCGGATGGGGTCGACGCGGACGATCCCCGGTACGAACGCGACGGTCCCCGTGCGGACACGACGAACTCGGGCGGACGGAGCCGAGGCAGCGATGCCGTGCGGACGAGGCTGCCGCGCCGGCCCCCGCGACCCGCGCCGATCCGGTGCCGATGTACCGGCCCTACGCGGCGCGCGCCCACGCGAGCGCCACGAATCCGAGCGACTCGAGCAGGAGCGCGCCGGAGCTGATCTCCGATCTGCGTGGATCCCGCCCTGGCAATGACGCTGATGCGTCCATATCATCCTCGCGATACCGCAGCTCCGGTTTCGACGATCGGTGCTGCGGGCATGTCGTCGAGTACCGGGAGAGCCCACGTGAAGAGCCGATCCGTTCCCCGCTCCGTCGGTGCCGCGCTGGCCGCGACCGCGCTGGCCGTGCTGGCCGGCTGCGGCGGGGGTGACACCGGCGGCGACCAGGAACAGGGCGGGCAGGCCGGGGGCGGCACGCTGACCGTGTTCGCCGCCGCGTCGCTGACAGGCACGTTCGAGGAGCTGGAGCAGCGGTTCGAGGCGGCGAACCCCGGCACCGACGTCGTGTTCAACTTCGCCGGATCGTCGGCGCTGGCCCAGCAGATCAACCAGGGCGCGCCGGCCGACGTCTTCGCGTCGGCCGACCAGAACAACATGACCAAGGTGACCGACGCGGACAAGGCCGAGGGCGCGCCCGTGGTCTTCGCGACGAACACGCTGCAGATCGCCGTCGCCCCGCAGAACCCGAAGGCGGTGGCGTCGCTGCAGGACCTGGTCAACCCGGATCTGCGCACGGTCGTCTGCGCGCCGCAGGTGCCGTGCGGGTCGGCGACCGAGAAGATCGAGCAGGCCGCCGGCGTCGACATCCCCGCGGTGTCCGAGGAGCAGGACGTCAAGTCGGTGCTGCAGAAGGTCACCACCGGCAACGCCGACGCCGGGCTGGTCTACCGGACCGACGTCACCGCCTCGAACGGGCAGGCCCAGGGCGTCGACTTCGACCAGGCGGCGCAGGCGGTGAACGAGTACCCGATCGCGGTGCTGCGCGACACCCAGAACCAGGCCCTCGCCCAGCAGTGGGTCGACTACGTGAACGGCGACGAGGGCCGGCAGGTGCTGGAGGCCGCCGGGTTCGGCGCCCCCTGAGCCCTCCCCGGGGCCGCCGGCGGGATCAGGCCGGCGGTCACGAGGCGCCCCCGGCGAGCTCGGCGGGGGCGCCGTGGTCGGCCCGGGTCAACCGCCTGCGGAACACCCAGAACGTCCAGGCCTGATAGCCGAGCACGATCGGCGTGAAGATCCCCGCGACCCAGGTCATGATCGTCAGGGTGTACGGCGTGGACGCCGCGTTGACCACGTTCAGCGAGAACGCGGGATCGATCGTGGACGGCAGGACGTCCGGGTACAGCGACCCGAACAGGGTCACCGCCACGGCGACGATCGCAACCGTCGTCGCCGTGAACGACCAGCCCTCCCGGCCACGGGCGACCAGCACGGTCGCCAGCACCAGGCCGAGTGCGGCCACCGCGACCGGGGCGAGCGCCCACAGCGGGGCGCCGTCGAGCAGCGTCCACACCAGGAAGACCCCACCGGCCGGGACGGCGAGCAGCCCGGCAGACGCCGCGACGGCCGCGGACCGCTCGCGCACCGGCCCGTCCGTCTTCAGCGCCAGGAACACCGCCCCGTGCAGCGCGAACACCAGCACCAGCGTCACCCCGCCGAGCAGCGCGTACGGGTTGAGCAGGGTGAGCAGGGTCCCGGTGAACTCGTGATCGGCGTCCAGCGGGACACCGCGCACGATGTTCGACAGGGCGACGCCGACCAGCAGCGCCGCGGCCAGCGACGACCCGGTGAGGATCCGGTCCAGCACCGGCGCCCAGCGCGGCTCCTTGGCCCGGTACTCCAGTGCGATCCCGCGCAGGATCAAGGCCACGAGCAGGAGCAGGAACGCCAGGTAGAACCCGGAGAACAGGCTCGCGTACCACTCCGGGAACGCCGCGAACGTCGCGCCGCCCGCGACCAGCAGCCACACCTCGTTGCCGTCCCAGACCGGGCCGATCGTGCCGAGCGCGACCTGCCGGTCGTGCTCGTCGCGGGCCACCGCGGGCAGCAGCATCCCTACACCGAAGTCGAAGCCCTCCAGGCACAGATAGCCGGTCCACAGGACCGCGATCAGGACGAACCACACGTCGACGAGTTCCACGTCGTCCTCCTCAGTAGCTCGGAGCCGGATCGGCGACGGGTGCCGGTTCGGCGCCCGCCACGGGCTCCCCGGGCGGTGGGCCGGCCCGCACGGCCCGGATCAGCAGCACCACCTCGACCACTGCGAGCACCCCGTAGAGCAGCGTGAACACGATCAACGAGGTCAGCACCGATGCCCAGCCGACCGACGGCGACACCCCGTCCGCGGTCTGCAGCACGCCGAACACCACCCACGGCTGGCGGCCCATCTCGGTGAAGATCCAGCCCGCCGAGTTCGCGGCGAACGGGGTGACGAGCCCGAGCAGTGCCACCGTGCCGAACCAGGCCGGGAACCGGCCCGCCCGGCGGCGGGTCAGCCACAGCCCGATCACCGAGACCAGCACGGCCAGCAACCCGAAACCGATCATCAACCGGAACATCCAGTACGTCATCGCGATGTCCGGTGTGTAGAGGCCCGGCCCGAAGGTGGCCACCGTCTGCGCCTGCAGCTGGTTGATGCCCTCGACCTGCCCGTCCCAGGTGCCGGTCGCCAGGAACGACAACAGCCGCGGGACGCGCAGGCTCCACAGCTCCTGGGTGCCGTCCGGGGTGCCGATCGTGAAGATCGAGAACGAGGCCGGCGCCACGGTGTCCCAGAGCGCCTCGGCCGCGGCCATCTTCATCGGCTGCTGCCGGGTCATCAGGCGGGCCTGGACATCGCCGGTCAGCACCACGCCGAGGCTCGCGACCAGGACCGTCCACAGGCCCAGCCGGATCGAGGGCCGGAAGACCTCCGGGAACCTGCTCCTGGCCAGGTTCCAGGCGCTGATCGCGACCAGGAACATGCCCGCGGTGACGAAGCAGGCGGTGATCGTGTGGCCGAACGCGGCGACCGCCGTCGAGTTGGTGAGCAGAGCGGCGAAGTCGTTCAGCTCGGCCCGTCCGGTGGCCTCGTTCACCGCGAACCCGACCGGATGTTGCATCCAGGAGTTCGCGGCCAGGATGAAGTACGCCGACAACACGGTGCCGATGGCGGCCAGCCAGATGCAGGCCAGGTGCACCCGCCGGGACAACCGGTCCCAGCCGAAGATCCACAGCCCGAGGAAGGTGGATTCCAGGAAGAAGGCCAGCAGGCCCTCGATCGCCAACGGCGCCCCGAAGACGTCGCCGACGAACCGGCTGTAGTCGCTCCAGTTCATCCCGAACTGGAACTCCTGGACGATCCCGGTGACCACGCCCATCGCGAAGTTGATCAGGAAGAGCTTGCCCCAGAACTTCGTCATCCGCAGCCAGCGATCGTCGCCGGTCACGAACCAGACCGTCTGCATGCTCGCGACGAGCACCGACAGGCCGATCGTGAGCGGCACGAACAAGAAGTGGTACACGGTGGTGACAGCGAACTGCCACCGCGCCAGGTCGAGGTTCATCCGATCTCAGCGCCCCTCCGAGCCGATGAGTGGCCCGGTCGTCCGGGCCGTCGGATCCGAGCCTCGCCGTCGCGGAGCCGGGGCGGACCGGGCGGAGGACCGGCGCCGCGGCGCCGGTGGTCCGCCGTGGCCGGGACGTTCGGCCCGCCCGGGCAGGGGCCCCGCCGCGGGACCGGTCCGGGCCCACCCCCACGTGGGCCCGGACCGGTGTTCAGACGGAATCGACGATCTTCTCGGGGGCCCGGCGCGGCGTCGCCGGTACCGGGACGCCGTGTCCCAGCCGCAGGAAGACCTGCGGCGGGCGGGTCCCGCCGAACAGCCGTCTGGCCTGCTCGCGGACGTCCGGGACCTCGACGAGCTGGGACAGGAACGACGCGGACAGCCCGGCCACGGTCGCCGTCAGCAGCACCCGCTGCAACGCCTCACCGGCCCGTAGCTCCTCGCGCGGCCCGTCGGTGTGCACGCTGAGCACCGCGATCAGCGGATCGGACTCGAAGGCGGCCTGCGCCGGGCGCGGATGGGCGTCGCCACCGAAGTCGCGCAGCACCCACGGCTGGTTCGGCGGCGGGCAGGGACCACCGGCGGAGGCGGGAACCCCGTCGTCGCGGGAACCGGACCGCCCGGTCCAGGCGGCCAGCTCGGCGGTGAACCCGGCGTCCGCCCCCTGCACCCGGTGCGCCTCGCGGGCCAGTCTGCCCAGCTCGGCCAGCTGCGCCGGATCGGTGACCAGTTGCAGCCAGGCGCCCTCCTCGAAGGCGGCGCGGCGCAGCGCCGACCGGGCCGGCTCGGGCACGGCGGTGTCCCGGAACGGCCGCCGGTTGGTACGCCGGCGCGGCACCGCCTCCAGCATCCTGCGCTGCTCGGGAGTGGCGCGCACGATGCCGCCGTGCCGGACGGCCGCGATCAGGTCCGGATCGCCGGGCTGCGGGTAACGGCTGACCAGCGGGCGGATCCCGGCGCCGATCAGTGCCAGCCGCAGTGTGAACAGCGCGGCACCGCACCCGATCCGCAGCTCCCGCCCGGTCGGGTCGGCGGCCGGCAGCCGGCGTTCCGGATCGGCGCGCAGCTCGATCCGGTCCGGCAGCAGCCGGAACCGCCACGGCTGGCTGTTGTGCAGCGACGGCGCCCGGGTGGCGAGCCGGAGCACGGCGGCGGTGGTCTCCCCGTCCAGCCCCAGCGCGCCGGTGACCGCGCCGGGGTGAAAGGTCGCGTCCATGCGGTCCCCCTTCGCGGACGGCGCCTCGGTCCCGCCCGGTCGACGCTCCGATCCTGGCGGGGTCCGCACCGCGGGGTCAGGTGCGAAGGTCCCGCCGTGACCGGGACCGCGGGCCCGCCCGGCTGCGGGGGTAACCGTCGGGAACGCTTGTGCGAGTACGCCTGGGGTGCCAGGTTCGGCGCCGGGGAGTGAGAAGGGTGAGCGGCATGGAAGGCAGTACCGAGCCGGAGCCGGCGCCGGGCGAGCTCGCCCGGATGCTGTCCGGATTGCGGCTCGATGAGCTCATCGGCGAGGTGCAGGACCGGCTCGGCCAGATCGCATCAGCGCGCTGGCGGATGCAGAAGCTGCTCGACGCGGTGCTCGACGTCGCAGCCGGGCTGGAGCTGGACGCGACGCTGGAGCGGATCGTGCAGTCCGCCGTCGACCTGGTCGACGCCCGCTACGGCGCGCTCGGCGTGCTCGCCCCGGACGGCTCGATCGCCCGCTTCATCGACGTCGGCCTGGACCCGGCGACCCGCGCCGCACTGGGCAGGCCACCGGAGGGCAAGGGACTGCTCGGCCAGCTGATCGAGGATCCCCGCCCGCTGCGACTCGCCGATCTGTCGGCGCACCCGGCATCGGCCGGTTTCCCGCCGAACCATCCGCCGATGCGCAGCTTCCTCGGCGTCCCGATCCGGGTCCGGGAGGCCGTCTACGGCAACATCTACCTCACCGAGAAGGTCGGGGCGGCCGAGTTCACCGCGGACGACGAGCTGATCCTGCAGGCGCTCGCCGCGGCAGCCGGGATCGCGGTGCAGAACGCCGACCTGTTCGAGCAGGGACTGCTGCGCCAGCAGTGGCTCGAGGCCTCGGCGGAGATCCGCGGTGAGGTGCTGGCCGGGACCGGCGAGGCGGACTCGCTGGCTCTGGTCGCCCGCCGCTGCCTGGAGCTGTCCCGCGCCAGCGGGACGTTGATCGCGCTCGGGCCCGACTCCGCGGGCGCTTTCCGTGAGGGCGCCACCGCCGGCCGGCCGTGGCCATCGGGCGGGCTCGGCGGGACGTTGCTGCGCGACGTCGTCGAGGGTCTGCAGCCGGTACTGGCACAGAGCCCGCGGGCCATCCTGAACGCCCCCGCGGACGAGGGCGGGCCCGGCGGGGGCCCGACCGTCGCCGTCCCGATGCGGGCCGTGGAGCGGGTGATCGGAGTCCTGATCGCTCAGCGTGAGCCGGGCGACCCGCCGTTCCGGCCGTCCGAGGTGCCGTTGCTGGTGTCGTTCGCCGACCAGGCAGCGCTGGCCCTGGAACTGGGGGAGAAGCACCGCGCCCAGCAACAGCTGGCGGTGCTGGCCGATCGCGACCGGATCGCCCGCGACCTGCACGACCACGTCATCCAGCGGTTGTTCGCGGTCGGGTTGAAGCTGCAGGGCACGCTGCGCCGCACCACCGACGCCGACGTGCGCGAGCGGGTCGAGCAGACCGTCGACGAGCTGGACCGGACCGTCCGCGAGATCCGCACGACGATCTTCGACCTGCACACCGCCGATCACGGCACCGGCGGATTGCGCCGCGCGCTGCTCGACACCGTCGCAGAGGTCACCTCGGAGTCCGGGATCGCGACCTCGGTGCACACCACCGGACCGGTCGACACGCTCGTCCCGCCGGCAGTCGCGGCGCACCTGCTGGCGGTCGTCCGGGAGGCCGCGACGAACGCGGTGCGGCACTCCGGGGCGAGCACGCTGTCGGTCACCGTCGCCGCCGGGCACGATCTGACCGCCGAGATCACCGACGACGGCTGCGGGCTCGGCGGCACCGAGCGGCGCAGCGGGCTGCGCAATCTCGCCGATCGTGCGGCCGAGCTGGGCGGGGAGTGCACGCTGGACTCACCGACCATCGGGACCCGGGTGCTCTGGACGGTCCCGCTGCCGTGAGGCCCGTGCCTCAGTGCCGGGTGCGGCGGCGTTCGACGGCGTAGACGGCGGCCTCGGTGCGCCGCGAGTAACCGAGCTTGTGCAGCACCGAGGAGACGTAGTTCTTGACGGTCTTCTCCGCCAGGTGCAGCTCGTCGCCGATCCGGCGGTTGGTCAGCCCGTCCGCGATCAGCTCGAGGATCCGCTGCTCCTGCGGGCTCAGCGCGTCGTAGCGGGGATCGGCGTCGGCATCGGCGCCGCGGCGCAACCGGTCCAGCACCGCGGCGGTCGCCTTCGGGTCGAGCAGCGAGCCGCCTGCGGCGACCGTGCGGACCGCGCCGACCAGATCCACCCCGGCGACCTGCTTGAGCAGGTAGCCCGAGGCGCCGGCCATGATCGCGCCGAACAGCGCCTCGTCGTCGGCGTAAGAGGTCAGCATCAGGCAGGCCGGTGGAGGGGTGACCGCGGAGCGGACGTCGCGGCACACGCTCACCCCGTCGCCGTCGGGCAGCCGGACGTCGAGGATCGCGACGTCCGGGCGCAGTGCGGGCAGCCGGGCCACGGCCTGCGCCGCGGTAGCCGCCTCGCCGACGATCTCGATGTCGTCCTCCAGCTCGAGCAGCTGGGCGAGCCCTCGCCGGACGATCTCGTGGTCGTCGAGCAGGAACACCGAGATCGTCACGATCGCCTCCGGGTAGCGGGCTGGGTGCCGCCGACGGTAGTGGGAGCCGGCCGCCGGGCGCAGCGACCGATGGGCCCGGGCCGGATGGACCGATGGTCCGTGTCGGCGGTCACGGCGGTCACGGTGGTCACCGCTGACGCGGAGGGTCACGGCGAGCGGTCCGGTCGCCGCGCAGCAGCACGTCGGCGAGCCGCCGCCGCCCGGTGGCAGGCAGCTCCCGATCATCGGGTGCGCGACCGACCCGGATGAGCAGCTGCGGGTGGTCGGTGGTGTGCAGCACCCGGGTGGCCAGCGCCGAGCGGGTGGAGACGGTCTCCAGTACCCGCGACAGCGGGCAGGTGCCGAGCCCCGCGCGGGTCGCGGCGAGCAGCACCACGCCGAGTGCCTCCCCGGCGGCCAGCCGGGCCGGGTCGTCGTCGGCCGGGGTGCTCAGCGCCAGGATCGTCGCGCGATCCGCGGCGAGCGGTGGCACGGGCAGCGACCCGGCAGGGAACCGGACACCGATCTCCGGTTCGCGCGGCCGGGGCGCTCCGGCCGGGATCGAACCGGTGCGCACGCCGTCCCGGGAGTCCGCGTAGCGGTGCGTCCACACCAGCAGTTCGGCGGCCTGTCCGGGACGCGACCGCAGCTCCCGCGCCGCCTCCCGCTCCAGCTCGATGAGGTGGTTGCGGGCGGCCGCGTCGGTGACCGTGTGCAGGGTGACGTCGTAGCGCGCGGCTCGCGCACGCAGCGCGGCCCGCGTGTGGTCGGCGAGGCCCGGGTCGCGGAACGGCCTGCGATCGGTCCGGCGGCGCCGGATCGCCGGGGCGAGCAGCGCGTCGGTGCGGTCGGCCGCGGTCGGCGGTCGCCCGGTGAACCGGACGGTCGCGAGGTGGTCGCGATCGTCGCCGGGGAACCGTTCGATCCGGTGCCCGATCCCGGAGGCGGCCAGCGCCACGTGCAGGGTGGCCAGCGCCGCCCCGCAGCTGACGAGATGGTCGCGCCGGTCCGGGTCGGTGAAGGGCAGCCGCCGGTCCGGGTCGGCGTACAGCTCCACCCGGTCCGCCGCGATCCGCCACCGCCACGGCTGCGCGTTGTGCACCGACGGCGCGAGCAACGCGGTCGCGACAGCGTGCCGGACCGTGTCGGGGAGCGGGAGCGCGGGCGCCTCGGAGCTCACCGGGCCGGCACCGCCGCGGCCGGCGCACCGAGCTCCGGTGCGGCACCGGTCGCCAGCTCGGCCGCGACGACCGCGGCCCACGAGCCCCACCCGTCGGCACCGGGTGCCTGCACCGGTGCGCGCAGCTCGAGCTCCGGGGCCGGCCCCGGGTGCGGGCGCGGCACCGGTCCGAGCAGCGGAGCCGCATCGAACATCCACAGTGGCCGGACCCGCAGCACCACGCTGTGCCGTCGCAGGAACCGGCGGGCCGCCGCACGGGCCCACGGCCGGTCCCAGGCGCCACCCAGCACGACGGCCCGGACCCCGGCCAGCGACGACACGTCCCCGGCGGTGGTGATCAGCGGGCGCAGCCCGGCCACGGACAGCTCGTGCCCGATCTCCGCGGCGGCCCGCAGCGTGCGGTGGTCGGCTGAGGTGAGCGCGATCAGGACGGTGCCGCCCTGCGGTCTCCGGTCGGTCATGGGGCCCTCCCATCGGTGGACCTGCTGAGCGTGCACCCGGCCGGCCGGACGCGGCAGGGTCCTCGGTCACCCGGTGCGCCGGACGGAGGGCCCACCGGTCGGCGTGCCCGATCCGGCCGCCGGCCCGCACCGGCCGTAGGCTTCCGCGGTGGCCCACGAGGACGAACGCATCGCACTGCTGCTCGACTACGAGAACCTCGCGATCGGCGCGCGCGACGGTCTCGGCGTCGTCCCGTTCGATTTCGGGCCGGTCGCCGACGCACTCGCCGAGCGGGGCCGGGTGGTGGTGCGACGCGCCTATGCCGACTGGTCGGCGTTCGACGAGGACCGGCGTCTGATGGCCCGCGCCCAGGTCGAGCTGATCGAGATCCCGCAGCGGATCGGTGGTTCCCGCAAGAACGCCGCCGACATCAAGCTCGCGGTCGACGCCATCGAGCTCGCCTACGAGCGGGAGTTCGTGACGACCTTCGCGATCGCCACCGGCGACTCCGACTTCACCCCGCTGATGCACAAGCTGCGCGAGCTGGACAAGCGGGTGATCGGGATCGGCGTGCAGTCGTCCACCTCGGCACTGCTTCCCCCGGCGTGCGACGAGTTCCTGTTCTACGACCGGCTGCCGGGTCTCGAACCGACCCGTGAGCCCGCCCCGCCGCGCCGCCGCCGCGGTACCCGGCCACCCGCGACGAGCACGGCGCCGCCGGTTCCGGTCCCGGCCGCCGCCCCGGTGGAGCCGGAGCCCGCCCCGTTCGACGTGATGTTCCGGGCGGCGCCCGGCGGGCCCGACGCGGAGGAGACCGCGACCACCGGCGCCGAGGAGCGCGACGTGGCCGGGCTCGTGGTGAGCACACTGGCCGGGTTGTCCCGGCAGGCCGACGGCCCGGTGCTCGCGTCCCGGCTCAAGCGCGCGGTGCTGCGCAAGGACCCCACGTTCGACGAGGCCGATCACGGCTTCCGCGGGTTCGGGGAGCTGCTGCGGCACCTGGAGGGCCAGGGCGCCGTCGCCCTCACCGCCGGTTCCGCGCAGGGCGACCCCGAGGTCGGCGTCCCGGACGACCCGGACGCCGACCAGGACGCGTTCAGCCTGCTCGTCGACGTCGTGCGCGAACTGACCGCGGCCGGCGGCCCACCGCAACTGTCCGGGCTGAAGGACCAGCTGCGCAAGCGGGTCCCGGAGTTCACCGAGAAGCGCTACGGCTTCGGCAGCTTCCTGTCGTTCGCGAAGGCGGCCCGGGCCAGGGAGCTGGTCGGGATGGCCTGGCAGGACGAGACCGGCGACTACGTGCTGAGCCCGCGGCCCTGACCGACCAACGGGGGCCCCGCCGTGGCGGGGCCCCCGGGTACGACGGGTGCGGTCAGCGGCCGGTGGCCCGGCGGGTGCCGCGCTGGAACAGCGTCCCGGCCCGCGACACCACGGCGCCGGAGACGCCGAAGGCGGTCGCGACCGCTCCGGCGGCGACCCGGCTGCCGAACCGGATCGGGTTGAGTGGCTTGTAGACGCGCGCGGCGAACTCGTCGAGCTGGGTCGCCGCCCGCTCACCGCGCTCGTAGAGCCGACGGGCCAGCTTCGCACCGGTGTCGTCGATGTCGTCGGAGACCGTCTCACCGACCCGGGCGGCCCGGTCCGCGGTGCGCACCGCGGTGTCGGCACCGCGCCCGGCCGCGGCCTGCACGGCCGCCGCGGAGCGCCCGGCGGAGGCACCGACCTCACCGGCGACCTGGCGGCCGGTGCGCGAGGCGTTGTCCGCCAGCTGCTTGCCGGTGGTCCGGGCGGCGTCGGCGGCCGCCTTGCCCGCGTTGCCGGGCGCCTTGCCGTTCTCGGAGACCTTGCGGCCCTCCACGCCCGCCTTCTCGGCGCCCGCCTTCGCGGTGCCTGCGGCCTCCGCGGCGGCGTTGCGGGTCTCCCCGGCGACCTTCTTCCCGGTCGTGCGGGTGTCCGAGGCGACCTCGTCCGCGGTGCGTGCGGTGGCCGAGGCGGCCTTCGACGCGGTGTCGGCCGCGGCGGTGGCGGTGGCTCCGGCCGCCGCCTTCGCGGCGGTGCCGCCGGTCTCCTCGGCGCCGGAGTCGACCGAGCGCCGCTCGCGGACGGCTCCGTCGGTGCCGTACACGACGAGGTTGCCGCCGCCGTCGTTGGCGATGATCTCCACCGCCCGGGTGATCGCCTCGGCCTGGGTGCCGGCCTTGGCACTCGGGCGCTGGGCGTTCTCCTTCACGACGGTCCAGCCGTCGTCGACCGGCTTCACATGGCGGTCGGCCATGGCGGTTCCTCCTGTACGTGGACTGCACGGGTGCGCCGGGCTCCCGGCGCTCGTTCTGCTCGTGGATTCCCGGGCCCGTACGGAGGTAAACGCTGGTCAGCGCCCTGTGCGCAAGGTCTCCCGGCGTCCGAAGGCGATCGCGGCGGCGAGCAGCCCCAGCACGATCGGGGTCAGCACGAGCAGTCCGCCGTGCAGCACCGCGGCCTGGACCACCGCGGCACCGATCATCAGCAGGACCAGGCCGGCGGCGGCGGGCCCGGCGAACCGCCTGGTCAGCAGCCCGATCCCGCCGGCCAGCTCGAACGCGCCGATGAGGTAGCGGAACCACTGGCCGATACCGATCTCGTCGAAGACGGCCACGGCGTACGGGTCGCCGTAGAACTTCGGCACCGCCGAGGCGATCACGAAGAACAGCCCGAGCAGGATCTGCAGCACCCACAACGTCCGGTGCGCGGCGGGGGAGAGGGCGGGACGGATCGCGAGCTGGGCAGTCACTGTGGACCTCCGGGATGCGGTCGCCGCGGACCTCCCGCAGCGTTCACCGGAGAAGACCGGCCGGGTGGCGGGGACTCATCGGTCGGGCCCGACGGCACGTCCGGAAGGGATACACCACCGGGAACCGGGACCGCGACGAAGTCGCGATGCCCGGTGTCCCGATGGTGCCCGGCACCGACAGGGGCTCCCGGTTCTGCAGGTGCCGGTCGCCCGGTTCAACGCACGAGAAGGCCGGGAGTTGTGGTGCGAGTGGCGTCAGTCTCCGATCCGACCGCGAGCGGCGTCGTGTCCGCGACGGGCGGTGAATCGGTTCCGTTCACGCCGTTGCACGACGCACCCTCGCGATCGTCGGTATCAGGCGGGCGACGGGCGGGGTGACGGGCGGGGTGACGTGCGCCATAATGCACGGCATGGCAGAACAACGCTGGCGGGTCGAGGTCGGTCCCGAGAACGCCGCCTGGCTGGCGACCGAGTGCCGCACCGCACTCCTGGCCCGTGAGTACCGCCCGATCGACGCGGGGGAGGGCGTCGTCGAGTTCAACCGGCTCGCGATGGGCGCGATCCGCGAGCTCGGCGAGGAGGAGGACGGCTACGTCACCGACGACGGTGACGGCCTGCGGATCTGGATCGGCGACGACGCGTTCGAGCTGGAACGGCTGGACTGAGACGAACGGGGGCCCGGCCGTACGGCCGGGCCCCCGTTCGTTCGTCCGCGGACCGGATCAGGAGATCTGGCGGTCCGTCGGGTCGATCGGCCGGGGGAGCACGCTGCGCCCGGTGAGGAACGCGTCCACCCCGGCGGCCGCCGCGCGGCCCTCCGCGATCGCCCACACGATCAGCGACTGCCCGCGGCCGATGTCACCGGCCACGAACACACCGTCCACCGACGACATGTAGCTGTCGTCGCGGGCGACGTTGCCGCGCTCGTCGAGCTCGACCTCCAGGTCGTTGAGCAGCTTGCCCTTCTCCGGGCCGACGAAGCCCATCGCCAGCAGCACCAGCTGGGCGGGCAGCTCGCGCTCGGTGCCCTCGACGGCCTCGAACCCGTTGTCGCCCCGCTTGACCTCGCAGATCCGGATGCCGGTGAGCTTGCCGTCGGCGTCGGACACGAACTCGGTGGTGTTGACCGAGAACAGCCGCTCGCCGCCCTCCTCGTGCGCCGAGGAGACCCGGTAGACCATCGGGTAGGTCGGCCAGGGCATCCCTTCGGTGCGGTGCTCCGGCGGTGTCGGCATGATCTCCAGCTGGGTCACCGAGCGCGCACCCTGACGGTGCGAGGTGCCCAGGCAGTCGGCGCCGGTGTCACCGCCGCCGATGATCACGACGTCCTTGCCCTCGGCCGAGATCGGCGGTGCGTCCATGTCGCCCTGCTGCACGTGGTTGGCCCACGGCAGGAACTCCATCGCCTGGTAGACGCCCTCGGCGTCGCGGCCGTCGGCCGGGAGATCGCGCCACGCCGTCGCACCGCCGGCGAGCACCACAGCGTCGTACTCGGAGCGGAGCTGCTCGACGGTGATGTCGGTGCCGACGTCGACCGAGGCCCGGAAGTGGGTGCCCTCGGCGACCATCTGCTCCAGGCGCCGGTCGAGCCGCGCCTTCTCCATCTTGAACTCGGGGATGCCGTAGCGCAGCAGACCGCCGATCCGGTCGGCCCGCTCGAACACGACGACGTCGTGCCCGGCCCGGGTCAGCTGCTGGGCGGTGGCCAGACCGGCCGGCCCGGAGCCGACCACGGCGACCTTCTTGCCGGTCTTCACCGACGGCGCCTGCGGCGCGACCCAGCCCTCGTCCCAGGCCCGGTCGATGATCTCGATCTCGACCTGCTTGATGGTGACGGCGTCGTCGTTGATGGCCAGCACGCACGCCGCCTCGCAGGGCGCGGGGCACAGCGTCCCGGTGAACTCCGGGAAGTTGTTCGTGGCGTGCAGCCGCTCGATCGCCTCCCGCCAGTCCTTGCGGTACACCAGGTCGTTCCATTCGGGGATGAGGTTCCCCAGTGGACAGCCCTGGTGACAGAACGGGATGCCGCAGTTCATGCAGCGGCCGGCCTGCGACTCCAGGCTCTTGCGCGGGAAGTCCTCGTAGACCTCGCGCCAGTCCATCAGCCGCAGGTCCACCGGGCGCCGCGCCGGCGTCCGGCGCGGGGTGGTCATGAAGCCCTTCGGGTCACCCATGAGCGGCCTCCCCCGTGCGCGCTGCTGCCGCCTCGTCGCTGGTGTGCCGTGCTGTCACCTCAGCCATGTGCAGCCTCCATGATCGCCTCGTTCACGTCCCGGCCCTCGCGTTCGGCGTTCTCCGTCGCGAGCAGCACGCGCTTGTAGTCCTTGGGCATGACCTTGCCGAACCGCGCGACCGAGGCCTCCCAGTCGGCGAGCAGCGCCCGCGCGACCTCGGAGCCGGTCTCGGCGTGGTGCCGCTCGACACGGTCCCGCAGGATCGCCCGGTCGTCGTCGCCCAGCGGGTCGAGATCCACCATCTCCGGGTTGACCCGGTTGCGGTCGATGTCGAGCAGGTAGGCGACACCACCGGACATCCCGGCGGCGAAGTTCCGCCCGGTCCGCCCGAGGACGACCACCTGGCCGCCGGTCATGTACTCGCAGCCGTGGTCACCGACGCCCTCGACGACGGCCACCGCACCCGAGTTGCGCACGCAGAACCGCTCGCCGACGACGCCGCGGACGAACATCTCGCCGGAGGTGGCGCCGTAGCCGATCACGTTGCCGGCGATCACGTTGTCCTCGGCGGTGAACGGCGCCGACGGGTCCGGACGCAGGGTCAGCCGGCCACCGGAGAGCCCCTTGCCGAAGTAGTCGTTGGTGTCGCCGACCAGCCGCAGGGTGATCCCCTTGGGCACGAACGCACCGAAGCTCTGCCCGGCCGAGCCGGTGAACGTGATGTCGATCGTGTCGTCGGGCAGGCCCTTGCCGCCGTGGATCCGGGTCAGCTCGGAGCCGAGCATGGTCCCGACGGTGCGGTTGACGTTGCGCACCGGCAGGTCCAGCCGGACCTGGTCGCCGTTGCGCAGCGCGCCCTCGGCGAGCTGGATCAGGGTGTTGTCCAGGGCCTTGTCGAGGCCGTGGTCCTGCTCGCGGGTCCGCTTGCGGGCCACGTCCTCGCCGTCCCCGCCGACCTGGAAGATCGGCGACAGGTCGAGATGCCGGGACTTCCAGTGCTGTGCGGCGGCGTCGACGTCGAGCACGTCGGCCCGGCCGATGGCCTCGTCGATCGAGCGGAAGCCCAGCTGCGCCAGGTACTCCCGCACCTCCTCGGCCACGAACTTCATGAAGTTGACGACGTACTCGGCCTTGCCGTCGAACTTCTTGCGCAGCTCCGGGTTCTGGGTCGCGACGCCGACCGGGCAGGTGTCGAGGTGACAGACCCGCATCATGATGCAGCCCGAGACGACCAGCGGAGCGGTCGCGAAACCGAACTCCTCGGCGCCGAGCAGCGCGGCTATCACCACGTCCCGGCCGGTCTTGAGCTGGCCGTCGGCCTGGACGACGATCCGGTCGCGCAGGTTGTTCGCGACCAGCGTCTGCTGGGTCTCGGCCAGGCCGAGCTCCCAGGGGCCACCGGCGTGCTTGATCGACGACAGCGGCGACGCGCCGGTACCGCCGTCGTGACCGGAGATCAGCACGACGTCGGAGTGCGCCTTGGACACCCCGGCAGCCACCGTCCCGACACCGACCTGGGAGACCAGCTTCACGTGGATGCGGGCCCGCGGGTTGGCGTTCTTCAGGTCGTGGATGAGCTGCTTGATGTCCTCGATCGAGTAGATGTCGTGGTGCGGCGGCGGCGAGATGAGGCCGACCCCGGGCGTCGAGTACCGGGTGGTCGCGATCCACGGGTAGACCTTGCCGCCGGGCAGCTGACCGCCCTCGCCGGGCTTGGCGCCCTGCGCGATCTTGATCTGGATGTCGTCGGCATTGACCAGGTACTCGCTGGTGACGCCGAACCGGCCGGATGCGGCCTGCTTGACCGCGCTGCGCCGGGAGTCGCCGTTCTGGTCCGGGGTGAAGCGGTCCGGGTCCTCGCCGCCCTCACCGGTGTTCGACCGCCCGCCGATCCGGTTCATCGCGATCGCCAGGGTCTCGTGCATCTCCTGGGAGATCGAGCCGTAGGAGATCGCGCCGGTGGCGAAGCGGGTCAGGATCGACTCGATCGGCTCGACCTCGTCGATCGGCACCGGCGGGCGCAGCCCCTCCTTGAAGGCGAACAGGCCGCGCAGCGTCATCAGCCGCTTCGACTGGTCGTCGACGGCCTTCGTGTACTCCTTGAAGACGTCGTAGCGCCCGGACCGGGTGGAGTGCTGCAGCTTGAACACCGTCTGCGGGTTGAACAGGTGCAGCTCGCCCTCGCGGCGCCACTGGTACTCGCCGCCGACGGCGAGTGCCCGGTGCGACGCGCGGACGTCGTCGGCGGGGAACGCGCGGCGGTGGTGGGCCAGCACCTCCTCGGCGAGGACGTCGAAGCCGACGCCGCCCAGCCGGGAGGTGGTCCCGGTGAACGCCGAGTCCACCACGTCGCGGCCCAGGCCGACGGCCTCGAAGATCTGCGCGCCGGTGTAGGACGCGACGGTCGAGACACCCATCTTCGACATGGTCTTGCGGACGCCCTTGCCGAGCGCCTTGACCAGGTTCTTGGCCGCGGTCCGGCCGTCGACGCCGGGGATGTCGCCGCGCTCGGCGAGATCCTCCACGGTGGCCATCGCCAGGTACGGGTTCACCGCCGAGGCGCCGTAGCCGAGCAGCAGCGCGATGTGGTGCACCTCGCGGGCGTCCGCCGACTCGACGATCAGCCCGACCCGGGTCCGGGAACGCTCCCGGACCAGGTGGTGGTGCACCGCGCCGGTGAGCAGCAGCGACGGGATCGCGGCGTGCTCGGAGTCGACCCCGCGCTGGGAGAGCACGATCATCCGGGCGCCGCCGTCGATCGCGCGGGACACCTCCTGCTTGATCTCGGCGAGCCGGGACAGCATCCCCTTGCCGCCGTCGCGGGCCAGGAAGACACCGGGGACGACGTGCGAGGCGAACCCCGGGAACTCCTTGTCGTCGTTGATGTGCACGACCCTGGCGAGATCGTCGTTGGTGAGCACCGGGAACGGGACGACGATCGTCCGGCAGTGCGCCGGCGTGGCGTCGAGCAGGTTCTGCTCCGGGCCCAGCTGGCTGAACAGCGAGGTGACGAGCTCCTCGCGGATCGCGTCCAGCGGCGGGTTGGTGACCTGCGCGAACAGCTGGATGAAGTAGTCGTAGAGCTGGCGCGGGCGCTCGGAGATGGCGGCGATCGGCGCGTCGTTGCCCATCGAGCCGATCGGCTCGGCACCGGTGACGGCCATCGGCCGCAGCAGGAGGTTGAGCTCCTCCTCGGTGTATCCGGCGGCCTGCTGGCGCAGGGTCAGGGCCTCGTGCGACGGGAACTCGCGCTTGCGGGCGGGCAGCTCGTCGAGCCGGATCAGGCCGGCGTGCAGCCACTCCGCGTACGGGTGCTCGGCCGCGAGCTCGCCCTTGATGTCGTCGTCGTCGACGATCGTGCCGCGCTCGGTGTCGATGAGGAACATCCGGCCCGGCTCCAGGCGGCCCTTGCGGACCACCTTGTCCGGCTCGACGTCCAGCACGCCGACCTCGGAGGCCAGCACGACCAGACCGTCCTCGGTCACCCAGTAGCGGGCGGGGCGCAGACCGTTGCGGTCGAGGACGGCACCGATCTGGGTGCCGTCGGTGAAGGCGACCAGCGCCGGTCCGTCCCACGGCTCCATCAGGGTGGAGTGGTACTCGTAGAACGCCCGCCGGGCCGGGGACATCTCGGTGTTGTGCTCCCAGGCCTCCGGGATCATCATCAGCACCGCGTGCGGGAGGCTGCGTCCGCCCAGGTGGAGCAGCTCGAGGACCTCGTCGAAGGTGGCCGAGTCCGACGCGTCGGGGGTGACGATCGGGGTCAGCCGGGACAGGTCGCCCGGCAGGTTCGCGGACTCCAGCAGCGCCTCGCGGGCGGCCATCCAGTTCCGGTTCCCGCGCAGCGTGTTGATCTCACCGTTGTGCGCGACGTAGCGGAACGGGTGCGCCAGCGGCCACGCGGGGAACGTGTTGGTGGAGAACCGGGAGTGCACGATCGCCAGCGCCGAGGTCACGCGCTCGTCGGTCAGATCGGGGTAGAACGCCGCGACCTGGGGCTCGGCGAGCATGCCCTTGTAGATGATGGTGCGCGGCGACAGCGACGAGAAGTAGGTGTCGTGGCTGTGCTCGACCCGCTTGCGCAGGCAGAACGCGCGCCGCTCCAGCTCGATGCCGACCGGTGCGCTCTCGGGGGAGTCGCCCGTCAGCTCGGCGCCGGCGACGAACAGCTGCTTGAACGTGGGCATCGCGGCGAGCGCGGTCGGGCCCAGGTCGGCTGCCTCGGGATCGGTGGGCAGCTCACGCCAGCCCAGGACCGTGAGGTTCTCCTCGGCGGCCAGCGCATCCACGGCTCGCACCGCGGCGTCGGCCAGCTCCGGGTCCTGCGGGAGCATCGCGATGCCGACGGCGTAGGCGCCCTCCGCCGGCAGTTCGAAGTCGGTGACCTCGCGGTAGAACCCGTCGGGGACCTGGATCAGGATCCCTGCGCCGTCGCCGGTGTTGTGCTCGGAACCGCGCGCACCACGGTGCTCCAGGCGCAGGAGTGCCTCGATGGCCTTCTGCACGATGGAGTGGTCGCGCTTGCCGGTGACGTCGGCCAACATGGCCACACCGCAGGCGTCGTGCTCGTGATCGGCGGCATACAGACCACCGGGCGAGGGGCGACGCGTCTGGTCACTGATCGCGGCCAACTGCTCCTCCTGTCGTCTCGGTGCACCTCTGCCACCCGCATCGGACGACCCGGGAACCGGCAGCTCGCTGCGGTCCGAAAAGGGTTTCCAGAATACAGCGGGCACCCGGGAGGGGGCGTAGGATGCGGACCGTTCGGGTGCTCCGTGCCATCGGGTGTGGTGACCGGCGGAGTTTTCTCCTTCGGGCACGCCTAGCGGCCGGGCGCTGACTTACCAGTACCCGGCCAACTCCCTGCGGCACGGTTCGACCGCACACCCCGGCGAGTGCGGTCTGGCGAGAGCACAGAGTCGCACGCCGCTACCCGAGCGCGCTACTGATGATCGGCCGTCGGCCCCGTGATGTGGATCGCTGGCCATTCGAGCAGGCAGACGTTGCCGTCCCGTATCCGGACGGTGAGCAGAGCGTGACCATCGGCCGGGAGTGGCCTCTCGCTGGATGAGATCGCTGACAGTGGTGGATCCGTTACAAGAGTCCGAATCGTCACAAGGGGCTTGAACCGGCACCGGGGCCGAATCGTCACAAAGGCCGAACCGGGGCCGGGGCCGGGGCCGGGACCGGGCCGGGACAGGGGCCGAACCGTTACCGGAATGCTGCGGGCGCGTCACCGGGCGGTACCGGACACTGGTGCCCGATGCGCCCGACCGATGTCCCGCCCGACGAGACCGCCGCGTCCGCCGAGATCGCTGCCGTGCTCGCCGATGTCGCGCGGATCGGTCCGTGGTTCGCCGTCGCCGTCCCCGCGGGGCCGGGCTGGCGGCGTTGGGACGAGCTGTACGCCCCGCCCGGTCCGGCCGATCCGCTGTCGGCCCGGATCGACCAGGTGGCGACGGCGCTGGGCACCGGGCAGCGGGTCGCCGCGTCGATCGCGGTGCAGGGGATGGCCGCCCGGCTGGTGTCGGCGCCGTTCGCGGCGGTCGCGCTGCACGCGACCCTGCCTCGGCTCGCGGACCTGCACCGGGACCCGGACGGCGAGGACCCGTGGGCCCCCGGGCTGCCGGTGGGCGCGCCGGGGTCGGGGCCCGCCGCGATCCGGACGCCGGATCCGCGCCGCGATCCCGCCGGCGCCGCCGACCTGCTGGCCCGGGAACTCGCCGGCACGCACCTGGAGGCGCTCTACGACGCCGTCGGTGCCCGGGTGCGGGTGTCCGGGCGGGTGCTGCGCGGCAACGTCGTGTCCGCCGTCGCCGGGGCCGCCCGGGTGATGGACTCGGCCCGCCCGGCCGACCGGCCCGCGTTCCTCGCCCTGCTCGACGTGCTCGCCGACCATCCCGTGCTGCGCGGGCCGCTGCCGTCCGGTGCCACCGGGGCCGTGCTGCGCGGGCCCGGGAGCGGCCGGGGGTCGTCGGACGGGTGGGCCTTCCGGCGCCGCTCCTGTTGTCTCTACGTGCACGTCCCCGGCGGCGGGACCTGCGGGGACTGCGTACTCGCCGGGACCGGCCCGGTCACTCGGGGAGGATGACCTCGGCGATCGTGACGCGGACCCGGGCTACCAGCCCGGTGGTCGCGGCGATCTCCTGCGCCACCTCGGCCTGCACCTGCTCGGCGAGGGCGGCGCACCCGGTGCCGAAGCGGATCGCCACCGTCACCCGGACCTCGGCCTCGCGGCCGTGCACCGTCGCGACGACGCCGTGGCTGCGGAGCTCCGGCGGTACCGGCTCGCGGGGGAGCCAGTCCGCTGCCAGCCCGAGCAGCGTCTGGGTCATGTCACCGACCAGCATCACCACGCCGGGCACCGCACGGGCCCGGTGCGCGGCGACGCGCGCCAGCGCGAGATCGGAGACCCGCAATCTGGTCGTCATCGCCGGACCTCCGCCGCGTCGTCCCACAGGTCCTCCACATGGATGTCGACGCCGGCGATCGGGACACCGAGTGTCCCCTCCCCGGCCGAGATGACCATCTGCCGGACCCGGGCGGTGACCGACGCCAGGTCGACCCCGAACCGGGCCGTCACCGTCATCCGGACCCAGACCGGAACCGGGCCGTCCCCGACCGGCCCGTGCTGCTCGATCCGGCAGTGCCGTGCGCGCAGCCCGCCCATCGAGTCGACGACGTGGCGCAGCGCGGCCTCCGCCGTCGGCCGGCCCAGCCAGGCGTCCGGGCCGAGTGCCAGCAGTTCGTGCGGGCGCAGCTCGGCGACGACGGCGCCGAGCACCTGCTCCAGTACCGAGGGCGGGGGACGCAACGGCTCCGCCGCCATCCGGGTCACCAGCCCGCCGAGCCGGTCGTGATCGGCCCGCGCCGACCGGCAGTGCGGGCAGCTCAGCTCGTGCTCGTCCAGCGTGCCGGCCTCGGCGTGCTCCCAGACGTCGGCGGCGTCCCGGCCGCAGGCCAACGGCTCCACCTGCTCTACCGCCATGCCCGCATCCTCTCCGCCAGCGCCGTCCGTGCCCGGTGGAGACGGCCGCGCACGGCTGTCTCGGAGGCTCCGGTGATGTGCGCGATCTCCGCGTAGCCCAGGCCTTCCAGCTCGCGCAGCACCCAGCAGGTGCGCTGCTCGCCGGGCAGGTCGGCGAGCGCACGGGACAGGGCGGCCAGCTCGGCGTCGACCTCGGCGGCCCGCTCCGGTGAGCCGGAGCCCGCGTCGAGCATCGCACCGGGAGCGTCGTCGTCGGGGAGCGGGACGGTCGGGCGCTTCCGCCGGATCACCGCCGTGCACCGGTTGGTGACGATCCGGTACATCCAGGTGGAGAACGCCGCGTCGCCGCGGAAGGTCCCGATCCGCCGCCAGGCGTCGATCAGCGCCTCCTGCAGCGCGTCCTCGGCGTCCGCGCGTTGCCCGAGCACCCGCACCGCCACCCGGAACAACGCGTCCTGGTGCCGGCGGGCGAGCTCGGCGAAGGAGTGGACGTCACCGTCCTGGGCCCTGGCCACGAGGGTCTGCTCGTCGAGTTCGGAGCGGGCCGAGCCCGGTACCGCCGATCCCGGGACCCGGGGCGCCGCGGACGCCGGTCCGCCGGATCGCGGGCCGCGCTGGGGTGCCGGGTCGGTGGCCTGCACGTGCGTGCATCGCTCCTCGATGTGTGAGAACGGGTCGGTGGGGTACCCGCCTCGGGACAGCGACGGTAGCGAGGGCACGGTCCGCGCGCCCGTCGGACACGCACTCCGGAGGGGAACCGCTCATGGGACTCGGAGACAAGATCAGCAACAAGACCGAGGAGCTCGGCGGTAAGGCCAAGGAGGCCGCCGGCGAGGCCACCGACGACAAGGACCTGCAGGCCGAGGGCAAGGTCGACCAGGCCAGCGGCAACCTCAAGCAGGCCGGCGAGAAGATCAAGGACACCTTCACGAAGGACTGAGCTCCGACGACTCGTCGCCGTCGGCGCCCCCGGATCCGTCCGGGGGCGCCGCCGTGTGCGGGCCCGGCGGTCGCGCTCCGGTGTCGCTAAGGTGCCCGGGTGACCGAGCGGACGGGCCCCGGGCCCGAGGACGTGGCGGCGGCCGTCCTGCAGCATCCTTCCGTGCTGCGGCTCGACGGCGGCCCGTTCGGCACCGTCGCCTCCTACCTGCCGGGCCTGCGGGTGTACGGCGTGCGACTGGGGGACCCGGTGGAGATCGCGGTGGTCGTCGCGCTGGGCAGGCCGTTCGGTGAGATAGCCGACGAGGTCGCCGCCGGCGTCCGCGGAGTGCTCGGCGACGAGACCCTCGAGGTGGAGGTCACCGTGGCCGACGTCGGTGCGGTTGCGACGTGACCTACGCCCGGCCCGACGCGACGTGACCGGCCTCGCCTAGACTCGCGCGGGCGCCCCACCGCCACCCGAGCACGTCCGACGTGCTCGCACCCGGCCAGGAGCGACCTGCGAGGTCGTCCGCCGTACCGGCAGGTGGGTCACAGCACAGACCGGGGGCCGCTCCCATGCGGCCCGTTCGTACAGCCGTACCGCCCAAGGAGTTCCACCGTGAAGAGCACCGTCGAGCACCTCAGCCCGACGCGCGTCCGGATCAACGTCGAGGTGCCGTTCGACGAGCTCAAGCCCGACTTCGACCGCGCGTACAAGAAGATCGCCGAGCAGGTCCGCATCCCCGGCTTCCGCCCGGGCAAGGCGCCGGCCCGCATCCTGGAGGCCCGCATCGGCCGCGGCCCGGTCCTCGACGAGGTCGTGAACAACGCGATCCCGACGAAGTACCAGGAGGCCGTGGTGTCGTCCGAGGACGTCACCCCGATCGGCCGCCCCGAGATCGAGGTCACCGAGATCGCCGACGGTGAGCGCCTGGCGTTCACCGCCGAGGTCGACGTCCGCCCGGAGATCGAGCTCCCCGACCTGGCCGGCCTGACCGTCGAGGTCGACGAGACCGAGGTCGCCGAGTCCGATGTGACCGAGCAGCTCGACCAGCTGCGGGCCCGTTTCGGCACCCTGGCCGGTGTCGAGCGTCCCGCCGCGGACGGCGACTACGTCCAGATCGACCTCTCCGCGGCCGTCGACGGCAAGGAGATCGAGGAGGCCACCACCACCGGCTTCTCGTACGAGGTCGGCCAGGGCGGCCTGATCGAGGGCATCGACGAGGCGCTGCAGGGCATGTCGGCCGAGGAGGAGAAGACCTTCACCTCCACGCTGGTCGCCGGCGAGTACGCCGACCGCGAGGCCGAGATCACCGTCAAGGTGACCGCGGTCAAGGAGCGGCACCTGCCCGACGCCGACGACGAGTTCGCCCAGCTCGCGTCCGAGTTCGACACGCTGGACGAGCTGACCGAGAACCTGCGCGAGCGGCTCGGCCAGTCGAAGCGGATGGAGCAGGCCGCGCAGGCCCGCGACCGGCTGCTCGACAAGCTCGTCGAGGGCGCCCGGGTCGGCGAGGACCCGGTCCCGCTGCCGGAGAGCGTCGTCCAGGCCGAGGTGGACACCCGCTCGCACGACGCGGTGCACGCCTTCGACCACGACGAGGAGAAGTTCGCCGAGTTCCTGTCCTCGCAGGACAAGACCCGCGAGCAGTTCGACGCGGAGAACCGCGAGGAGGCGGAGAAGGCCGTCCGGTACCGCCTGGTGCTGGACGCGCTGGCCGACTCCGAGGAGATCTCGGTCGGCGACCAGGAGCTCACCGAGCGGATCGTCTACCAGGCCCAGCAGTACGGCATGCCGCCCGAGCAGTTCGTCCAGCAGATCCAGCAGGCCGGCCAGCTCGGCGTGATCTACCAGGACGTGCGCCGCTCCAAGGCGCTGATCACGGCCGTGCGGTCGGCGTCGGTGACGCTGCCCAACGGTGACGCCGTCGACCTGTCCGACCTGCTCGGGTCGGACGACGACGCCGAGATCGTCGAGGAGGTCCCCGGCGAGGTCGTGGAGTCCTCCGATGACACTGCCGACACCGCCGACGACACCGCTGCGGCGGACGCCGACGGTGCGGGCGACGCGGCCGGCGACAAGGCCGACGTCAAGGCCTGACCTGGCCGTCCGGCCCTGCCGGGGCGCCGATCGGTACGTCCGGTCGGCGCTCCGGCGGCCCGGTCGGTGCGCTCTCGGCGAACATCGGGCGTTGCTCCCCACGTGGGCCCGCCGGTCCGCGTAGGGTCGGCTCCGAACCGGTCCCGACAAGGGCCGGAGCGGGTTCGCAAGACCCGACAACCGGAGAACGAGAGCGATCCAGAGGAAGACTTTCTCCGATCCGGCCGGCGTCCCGCGCAGGCCGGACGAGACTTCGGAAAGCAGGGTGAAGTGAGCCAGCAGGACACCGGCCCGCTCCAGGGCCGCGGTACCGGGTCGCAGATGCGGTCCGGAATCAGCGCCATGTCGCTGTCCGACTCGGTGTACGAGCGGCTGCTGCAGCAGCGGATCATCGTGCTCGGTCAGCAGGTCGACGCGGAGATCTCGAACCGGATCGCGGCGCAGATGCTGCTGCTCGCGGCCGAGGACCCCGACAAGGACATCGAGCTCTACATCAACTCCCCGGGTGGATCGGTCACCGACGGCATGGCCGTCTTCGACACGATGAACCTGGTCCCGTGCGACGTGTCGACCACGGTGATGGGTATGGCCGCGTCGATGGGGCAGTTCCTGCTCTCCGCGGGAGCCCCCGGCAAGCGCTTCGCGCTGCCGCACGCGCGGATCATGATGCACCAGCCCTCGGCGGGCGTCGGCGGCACCGAAGCCGACATCACGATCCAGGCCGAGCAGTTCCGCCGCACCAAGAAGGAGATGGCGGAGCTGATCGCCCAGCACACCGGCCAGACCGTCGAGACCATCGAGCGGGACTCCGACCGGGACCGCTGGTTCTCGGCGCAGGAGGCCCTCGAGTACGGCTTCGTCGATCATGTCGTGACCCACGCCGGCCGGGCGCCGGGCGCGGGATCGCAGAACGGGAGCGCCTGATGAGCACCTTCGATCCGCGCCACCCCGAGTCGATGGCCGACCTGCGCGGACCCGGCGGTTACGCGCCGGACCCGGCCCGTGCCCGGTACGTGCTGCCGTCCTACGTGGAGCGCACCAGCTACGGGGTCAAGGAGTCGAACCCGTACAACAAGCTCTTCGAGGAGCGCATCATCTTCCTCGGTGAGCAGATCAACGACACCTCGGCGAACGACACCATGGCGCAGTTGCTGGTGCTCGAGTCGCTGGACCCGGACCGCGAGATCTCGCTGTACATCAACTCGCCGGGCGGGTCCTTCACGTCGCTGATGGCGATCTACGACACGATGCAGTTCATCCGCCCGGACATCCAGACGGTCTGCCTCGGGCAGGCGGCGTCGGCGGCGGCCGTGCTGCTGTGCGCCGGCACCCCGGGGCGCCGGATGGCGGTCGAGAACGCCCGCATCCTGATCCACCAGCCGGCCACCCAGGGCGTCTACGGCCAGGTGTCGGACCTGGAGATCCAGGCGACCGAGATCTCCCGCATCCGTAAGCGGATGGAGGAGGTCATCGCGCGGCACTCGAACCGCACTGCCGAGCAGGTGCGCGAGGACATCGACCGGGACAAGATCCTGACGGCCGAGGAGGCCAAGGACTACGGCCTGGTCGACGAGATCGTGCAGAGCAGGAAGCTGTCCGCCACCAGCGGCAGGTAAGCGATATCCGGTCATCGGTGGCGGCCGCGCCACCGGTGACCGCCCGCCGACCCGCCGCCGAATCGGACTCCTCGGGAGTCCCCGGCGGCGGGTCCGGGCAGGTACCGTCTCTTCCGGAGACCTCGACGTGGCTTCGGGGGCCTGCGGAAAGAAGTCGGAGCCACGCCGCGTCGGTCGAGCTCCGGCTCGTCGGACGGGCAGACGCGAGAACGCCGGACCAGGACTGGGGATCGACACCTATGGCACGCATCGGCGACGGCGGGGACCTGCTGAAGTGCTCGTTCTGCGGGAAGAGCCAGAAGCAGGTCAAGAAGCTCATCGCCGGCCCCGGCGTCTACATCTGCGACGAGTGCATCGATCTCTGCAACGAGATCATCGAGGAAGAGCTGGCCGAGGCCGGTGAGGTGAAGCTCGACGAGCTTCCCAAACCCGCCGAGATCCATGAGTTCCTGGACCAGTACGTCGTCGGTCAGTCCGTCACCAAGCGCACGCTCTCGGTGGCGGTCTACAACCACTACAAGCGCATCCAGGCCGGTGAGCGGAACCGCGCGAGCGGTGGCGACGGCGGCGACGGCATCGAGATCGCCAAGTCGAACATCCTGATGCTCGGCCCCACCGGCTGCGGCAAGACCTACCTCGCGCAGACCCTGGCCAAGCTGCTGAACGTCCCGTTCGCCATCGCCGACGCGACGGCACTCACCGAGGCCGGCTACGTCGGTGAGGATGTCGAGAACATCCTGCTGAAGCTGATCCAGGCCGCGGACTACGACGTGAAGCGGGCCGAGACCGGGATCATCTACATCGACGAGGTCGACAAGATCGCCCGCAAGTCGGAGAACCCGTCGATCACCCGGGACGTCTCCGGCGAGGGTGTCCAGCAGGCGCTGCTGAAGATCCTGGAGGGGACCACCGCGAGCGTCCCGCCGCAGGGCGGCCGCAAGCACCCGCACCAGGAGTTCATCCAGATCGACACTACGAACGTCCTGTTCATCGTGGCCGGTGCGTTCGCCGGGCTGGAGCGGATCATCGGTGAGCGGGTCGGCCAGTCCGGCATCGGCTTCGGCGCGGACATCCGCTCGAAGAAGGACATGGACTCCGCGGAGCGGTTCGCCGAGACCCTCCCCGAGGACCTGATCCGGTTCGGCCTGATCCCCGAGTTCATCGGGCGGCTGCCGATCGTCGCCTCGGTGACATCGCTCGACAAGGACGCCCTGGTCAAGATCCTGACCGAGCCGCGCAACGCGCTGGTGAAGCAGTACCGCAAGCTGTTCGAGATGGACGGTGTGGAGCTCGACTTCGCCGAGGACGCTCTCGATGCGGTGGCCGACCAGGCGATCCTGCGCGGTACCGGCGCCCGTGGCCTGCGGGCGATCATGGAGGAGGTGCTTCTCCCGGTGATGTACGACATCCCGAGCCGGGACGACGTCGCCAAGGTCGTGGTCACCGCGGAGACCGTCAAGGAGAACGTCAACCCGACGATCGTCCCGCGGACGCAGTCCCCACGCCGGGAGCGCCGCGACCGTTCTGCCTGAGTACGTACGTCCGGTATCGACGACGCCGGTCCCACCCTGTGGTGGGGCCGGCGTCGTCGTGTGTGCGACGGGTGATCAGATCGACGTCTACTCCGGTTGCTCTACTCCGAACGGCTACTTAGCGTTGCGCTATCAACGAGCTTGAAGGAGGGCCGATGACGGCCGGGTTTCTGACGAGGGAGCGCATCGTCGCACCGCCGGGATGGAGCCGCTGGCTCGTTCCGCCGGCCGCGCTGTCCATCCATCTGGCGATCGGCCAGGCGTACGCGTGGAGTGCGTTCAAGGCGCCGCTGGAGAGCGGGCTGGACATCTCGGGTGTCGCGAGCGCGCTGCCGTTCACGCTCGCGATCATCATGCTCGGGCTGTCGTCCGCACTGTTCGGTACCAAGGTCGACGCGAACGGTCCGCGCTGGGCGATGGTCGTCGCGACGACGTGCTTCGTGTCCGGGTTCATGATCTCCGGGATCGGGTTGCACCTGGGCTGGTTCTGGCTGGTGGTGCTGGGTTACGGCTTCGTCGGCGGGATCGGGCTCGGGGTCGGCTACATCTCCCCGGTGTCCACGCTGATCAAGTGGTTCCCGGACCGGCCGGGGCTGGCGACCGGCCTGGCCATCATGGGATTCGGCGGTGGCGCGCTCATCGCATCGCCACTGACCGCGTCGTTGCTGTCCACGTTCGGGGCCAGCGGTGACACGCCGTCGGTGCCGGGGATCGGCAACACCTTCCTGGCGATGGGCGCCATCTATCTGGTGTTCATGTCGGTGGGCTGGCTGCTCATCCGGGTGCCCGCCGAGGGCTGGGCGCCGGCCGGCTGGACGCCGAGCCAGGCGAAGAAGTCGGGGATGATCTCGGCCGGTCAGGTGTCGGCCCGCAACGCGCTGCGGACACCGCAGTTCTGGCTGCTCTGGGTGGTCCTCTGCTTCAACGTGACGGCCGGCATCGGCATCCTGGAGCGGGCCAACCCGATCTTCCAGGACTTCTTCGCGGAGACCGGCACGGCCGAGACACTGGCCGCCGCGGCCGTCGGGTTCGTCTCGATCCTGTCGTTGGCGAACTCGCTGGGCCGGATCGCCTGGTCGTCGCTGTCCGACGTGCTGGGCCGCAAGAACATGTACCGCATCTACCTGGGTGTCGGTGCGCTGCTGTATCTGCTGATCACGCTCGTCCCGAACCAGAGCAGGGCGTTGTTCCTGGTCGCGTCGGTGCTGATCCTGTCGTTCTACGGCGCCGGGTTCGCCACCGTCCCGGCATACCTGCGGGATCTGTTCGGCACCTACCAGGTCGGCGCGATCCACGGCCGGCTGCTGACGGCCTGGTCGACGGCCGGTGTGCTCGGGCCACTGATCGTGAACGCGATCGCCGACGCCCGGATCGACGCCGGGGTCGAGGGCCCTGGCCGCTACACCACGGCGTTCGCGATCATGATCGTGCTGCTCGTGATCGCCTTCGTCTGCAACGAGCTGATCAAGCCGGTGGACGCGAAGCACCACGAGCCGGAGCCGGACGCACCGGCCGACCGTGCCGCCGCCGAGTCGAAGGGAGCGCAGTCGTGAGCACACCGGAGATCACCGGGGCCGCCGCGTGGGGGCCGATGCAGTGGGTCGGCGCCGTGCTGGCGTGGATCTGGGTCGGGGTGCCGTTCGCCTACGGCCTCTACCAGCTGGTGCTGAAGATCCCCGCCCTGTTCGGCTGACGAGCCGGGCGCCCGACGTTCATCCGGTCGTCAGCCGGACGGGGGTACGCGGTCATCCGGACGGGTGAGCATCAGCGGTCGTGGTCTCCGAACGACAGCTCCTCAACCGCCGCGCCCTGCTGCGCACCGCGGTCGCCGGCGGTATCGCCGGCGCCGCGGCGCTCGGGCTCCCCGCCACCGCCTCCGCCGGACCGGGCCTGATCCGGGCGGGCCGACCCGTCCTCACCCACGGGGTGCAGGCCGGGGACGTGCTGCCCGGCTCGGGCCTGGTGTGGACCCGCGCCGACCGGCCGTCCCGGATGGTGGTCGAGGTCGCCGACAACCCGGAGTTCCGGGCGGCCCGCCGGATACCCGGCCCGGTGCTGACCCCGGACACCGATCTGACCGGCAAACTCCGGGTGCCGGCCGGGCACGGCCGCGTGCACTACCGCGTCGTCGCCGAGGACCTCGACGGCGGCAGCACGAGCGAGCCGCTGACCGGGTCGTTCCGGGCGCTGCCCGGACCGGGCGAGCCGGTGCGGATCCAGTGGTCCGGCGACGTCGTCGGGCAGGGCTGGGGCATCGACCGCGACCTCGGCGGTATGACGATCTTCTCTGCGATGGCCGACCGCGAGCCCGACCTGTTCCTGCACTGCGGGGACACCGTCTACGCCGACGGCCCGCTGGAGGAGACGGTCGCACTGCCCGACGGCCGGGTCTGGCGCAACGAGACGACCCCGGAGAAGGCCAAGGTCGCCGAGAGCCTGGCCGAGTTCCGCGGCCAGTTCGCCTACAACCTGCTCGACGACCACCTGCGCCGTTACACCGCATCGGTCGCCCAGATCAACCAGTGGGACGACCACGAGGTCACCAACAACTGGTACCCCGGCGAGATCCTCACCGGCGAGGTGGGGGAGCAGTACGTCAACGAGAAGCGGGTCGACGTGCTCGCCGCCCGCGGGTTCCAGGCGTTCCACGAGTGGGTGCCGCTGGACCCGCGGACCGCCGTCGACGGCCGGGTGTACCGGAAGCTGTCGTTCGGCCCGCACGTCGAGGTGTTCGTGCTGGACATGCGCAGCTACCGCGGCCCGAACACCGTCAACACCGGTGCCGACGAGCGGATCCTCGGTGAGAAGCAGGCGCGCTGGCTGGTCGAGTCGCTGGCGTCGTCCCGGGCCACCTGGAAGATCGTCCAGTCGGACATGCCGATCGGCGTGCAGGTCCCGGACGGCGACACCGCCTGGGAGGCCGTGGCCAACGGCGAGCCCGGCCCACCGAGCGGGCGGGAGTCCGAGATCGCCGGCGTGCTGACCGCGATCGCCCGCAAGGGGGTACGCAACGTCGTCTGGGTGACCGCGGACGTGCACTACACCGCCGCCCACCACTACTCGCCGGACCGGGCCGCGTTCGACGACTTCGACCCGTTCTGGGAGTTCGTGTCCGGGCCGTTGCACGCCGGGGCGTTCGGGCCGAACGAGCTGGACCCGACGTTCGGTCCGCGTGCGGAGTTCGTCCGCGGCCCGGCCCGGGACGGCGCGTCACCGCTGGAGGGCTTCCAGCACTTCGGCGAGCTGGACGTGGCGGGCGACGGCTCCTCCCTGACGGTGCACCTGCGCGACCAGACCGGCGCCTCGCTCTGGAGTCGCACACTGCACCCGGCCTGACGGCACACCCGCCGCCCTCGCCGCACACCCGCCGGCCCCGCGGCTCGCCGGCTAGCGTTGCGCCGCGCTCGCCGGCCCCGCGCCACGCCGACTGGCCCGCCGCACACCCCTTCGCCCCGCCGCACACCTGCTGCAACGGGTGTGCCGCGGGGCGAAGGGGTGTGCGGTGAGGTCAGGCGGTCGCGTCGAGCGAGGCGATGACCTTCGTGGGCCGGATACGGACGACCAGCTCGCCGGGCACCCCGTTGCGCCGGCCGAACTCCTCGGCCCGGTCCGCACCCATGTACCGGCCGCCCAGCGCGGTCGCGATGCGCAGCAGTTCGTCGGGATCGTCGCTGATCTCGGCGATGCCCTGGACCTGCACGAACGCGTACGGCGGCGCCGCGAGGTCCGCGCTGAGCACCACCCGGGGATCGCGGACGAGCGCCCGCCCCTTCGCGGTGCCCGCCCCGGTGTTGAACACGAGCACGCCGTCCTCCGCCAGGAACCAGACCGGGGCGACGAGGGGACGGCCGTCCTTCCCCGTCCAGCCGAGCATTCCGGTGCGGGTGCCCTCGTTGAGGAACGCGACGACCTCGGGGGACAGCGTGGTCTCACTCATCGCGCGAGGCTAGCCCGGTGCCGGTGCGACCGCCCGGGGTGGCAGCCGGTCGTGGCTCGCCGGGCGGTCGGCGCCACCCCGGGACCGTCCGCCCGGCCTCGATGCCGGTCCCGGCCGCCCGGATCGCGCCCGGCCTCGACCGATCTCGCCCCGCCCCGCCTGCCCCGCCCCGCCTGCGCCGCTCCACCCCGCCTGCGCTGCTCCGCCCGCCCGCCCGCTCCGCCCCGCCGGGCCGGGCCGGGCCGATTGTCCGTGCGCTCCCGGTCCGCCTGCGCTCTCCCGACGCGTGCCGGCACGCACGGACTAGGGTCGCCCGCATGCCCTACGAGGTGCGAAGCGCGGTGTGGCGGGCCGCGCTGCGTCCCGCCGGCGGCGCGCCGGGGATCCACGACCCGGCCGAGCCCGTGCTGCCCGGCCGGGCCCGGGTGCGCAGACCGACCGCCGAGCCGCTGCCTGCCCGGTCGGCGCGATGAGCACCCCCGAGCCCGGGCCGGACGGCTCGGTGGGCGCGCTGCGGGCGGGGACCGTGCTGGGCCGCCAGGTCGACGGCGTCTCGTGCGGGCCGTCGGTGCTCGTGATGACGGCCGCGCTCACCGGATCCGGATGGCCCGGCGCGGTCGGCGCCCGGTTCGGGGCCGCGCAGCGACTGGCACACCGGCAGGCGAACCGGCTGTGGCCGCGGGCGCTGGGCACGACGCCGTGGGGGATGCGGGCCTGGCTGCACCGGCACGCGCCGGCCGCGGGGCGGTTCCGGGTCCGCCCGGCCACCCGGGCGGTGCTGCGCCGGGTCGCCGACGCCGGGCAGCCGGTACCGGTGCTCGTCGGTTCGCCCCGGCTGCCGCGGCACTGGGTGCTGGTGGTCGGCGCCGGGTCGGACGGCCGGTGGCGGGCCTACGAGCCGTCGTCCGGGCAGGTGCGGACGGTCGATCCGGACTCGTTCCGGGACGGGTCGGCGGTGCGCTCGACCGGGTGGCCGAGAGCATGGGCGGTCCTTCTGCCGGCGTAGCGCCGTAACGCGGTGTGCTCCGACGGTGATCCGGACGTAACGGGAACGAGTGAAGGTTCCTGACATGTCCGATTCCCGCTCCCCGCTGTTCGCCCTCGGCCGTCGTGACCTGTTCCGGGCGGCCGCGGCCGTCACCGCCACCGGCGGGCTGCTCGGCTGCTCGGGCGGCGGCGCGGTGCTCCCCGCGGCCGCACGCGGCGTGCTGCTCGACGGCCCGCTGCAGCCCGGTACCGGCGACATCCCCGGCGACCACTACCTCGGCTCCGACCCGGACGCCGTGCGCTGGGGCTACGTCCCCGCGATCGGCGCCGAGCCGGTGCTGACCGTGCGCTCCGGGCAGACGGTCACCATCGACACGGTCTCGCACGAGGGGATCCTGGAGGACCAGGGGCGCGACCCGGTGGCCTGGTTCGCCCGGCACGGGGTGGCCGCCGACGGGGTGCTGAGCGATGCGATCGCGATCGCCCGCGACTACCGGCGCACCCCGCGCGACTTCGACACCGACGGCCCGCACGTGATCACCGGGCCGATCTTCGTCGAGGGTGCCCGGCCGGGCGACGTGCTGAAGATCGAGACCCTGTCCGCGGTCCCCCGGGTGCCCTACGGCGTGATCTCCAGCCGGCACGGCAAGGGGGCGCTGGCCCGCACCCGCGACGGTGGCGCCCCGGACGGCATCACCCTGGACGAGATCATGCCGCCGGTCGCGACCGACGGCCGGGACACCGGGGACCCGCAGCGCCAGGGCAACGTCTCGCTGTTCACCGCGGTCCGGCCGGGTGACGACGGCCTGCCGCAGGGCGTGCTGCCCTACGGCGACGGGCAGGAGGTGGCGTTCGGGCTGCGCCCGTTCATGGGCACGATGGGCGTCGCGCACGCGGCCGCCGGCTCGGAGACCGCCCCGGAGCTCAACTCGATCCCGCCGACGCTGGGCGGCGGCAACATCGACATCCGGCTGCTCGGCCCGGACTCGGCGTTCTACCTGCCGGTCCGATCCGAGGGTGCGCTGTTCTACGTGGGTGACCCGCACCTGGCGATGGGTGACGGGGAGGTGGCTCTGACCGCGTTGGAGGGCTCGCTGCGGGCCACCTTCCGGCTGACGGTCTGCCGGCCGGGGGAGGGGACCGCGCCGTCGCCCGCGTTCGGCTATCCGTTCGGTGAGACGCCCGACGCCTGGGTGCCGATCGGGCTGTCCGACCCGGACGGGGTGATCGGGGGCCAGGAGACCGACCTCGGGGTGGCGATGCGCCGGGCCGTGGTCAACGCGCTGGACTTCCTGGAGGTCGACCGGGGGATGGACCGGGCGACCGCCTACGCCTACCTGTCGGCGGCGGCGGACTTCGCGGTCTCCCAGGTGGTGGACCGCACCGTCGGCATCCACGGCGTCATCCCCAAGGCGCACTTCGGCAGCTGAGCGGAGCTCGCGGAGCGCGCATCCATACCGAACCCCGGGCCGGAATCCTGTCGGTGGTGGCTCGTAGACTTGACATGTGACCGAGACCCTGCCAGCGCGTACCGCCGAACTGCCCGCCAAGTGGACCCCCGGCGAGGTAGAGGGCGACATGTACCGCCGCTGGGTCGAGCGCGGCTACTTCCGGGCCGACCCGGCGTCGGGCAAGCCGGCCTTCAGCATCGTCATCCCGCCGCCGAACGTCACCGGCAGCCTGCACCTGGGCCACGCGATGGACCACACGCTGATCGACGTGCTCACCCGGCGCCGCCGGATGCAGGGTCACGACGCGCTGTGGCTGCCCGGGATGGACCACGCCGGCATCGCGACCCAGTCCGTCGTCGAGCGGCGGATGGCGGCCGCGGGCGAGCCCGACCGGCACGCGATCGGCCGGGAGGCCTTCGTCGAGAAGGTCTGGGAGTGGAAGGCCGAGTCCGGCGGCTCGATCCTGGGCCAGATGGAGCGCCTGGGCGACGGCGTCGACTGGTCCCGCGAGCGCTTCACGCTCGACGACGGGCTGTCCCGCGCGGTCGCCACCGTGTTCAAGAAGATGTTCGACGACGGGCTGATCTACCGGGCCGAGCGCCTGGTGAACTGGTCCCCGGCGCTGCGGTCGGCGATCTCGGACATCGAGGTCGACCACGCCGAGGTCGAGGGCGAGCTGGTCTCCATGCGCTACGGCGACGGCGACGCCTCGGTCGTCGTCGCCACCACCCGGGTCGAGACGATGCTGGGCGACACCGCGGTCGCCGTGCACCCCGACGACGAGCGCTACCGGCACCTGGTCGGCACCGAGATCGAGATGCCGATCACCGGGCGGCGGATCCCGGTGATCGCCGACGACTACGTCGACCCGGAGTTCGGCTCCGGCGCCGTGAAGATCACCCCGGCACACGACCCGAACGACTTCGAGGTCGGCCGCCGGCACGACCTGCCGATGCCGACGATCATGGACGAGACCGGCACGATCGCCGGATCGGGCACCCGCTTCGACGGCATGGACCGCTTCGAGGCCCGGCGCGAGATCCGGGCCGAGCTCGCCGCCGAGGGCCGGATCGTCGCCGAGAAGCGTCCCTACCTGCACTCGGTCGGGCACTGCTCGCGCACCGGGGTGCCGATCGAGCCCCGGCTGAGCCTGCAGTGGTTCGTCAAGGTCGAGCCGCTGGCGAAGGCCGCCGGCGACGCCGTCCGCTCCGGGGCGACCACGCTGCACCCGAAGGAGCAGGAGCGCCGCTTCTTCGACTGGGTCGACAACATGCACGACTGGACGATCAGCCGTCAGCTGTGGTGGGGCCACCGGATCCCGGTCTGGTACGGCCCGGCGGGCGAGATCGTCTGCGTCGGGCCGGACGAGCAGCCCCCGACCGGCGAGGGCTGGCGGCAGGACTCCGACGTCCTGGACACCTGGTTCTCCTCCGGGCTGTGGCCGTTCTCCACGCTCGGCTGGCCGGACGAGACCCCGGACCTGGCCGCGTACTACCCGAACTCGGTGCTGGTCACCGGCTACGACATCCTGTTCTTCTGGGTCGTCCGGATGATGATGTTCGGCACGTACGCGATGGGGCAGACCCCGTTCCGGGACGTCTACCTGCACGGGCTCATCCGCGACGAGCACGGCAAGAAGATGTCGAAGTCCAAGGGCAACGTGATCGACCCGCTGGCCCTGATCGACGACTACGGCGCCGACGCGCTGCGGTTCACCATCGCCCGCGGCTCCAACCCGGGCACCGACATGTCGCTGTCGTCGGAGTGGGTCGCCGGGTCCCGGAACTTCACCACCAAGCTGTGGAACATCACCCGGTTCGCACTCGCGAAGGGGGTCACGGCAGCCGATGCCTCGGCCCTTCCGGCGGAGACGGACCGCACCGACGCCGACCGGTGGATCCTCGGCCGGCTCGCCGAGGTCCGGCAGCAGACCGACGAGCTGCTCGACTCCTACCAGTTCGCGAAGGCGACCGAGGGGCTCTACCACTTCGCGTGGGACGAGCTGGCCGACTGGTACGTGGAGCTGTGCAAGACCCAGCTCGACGACCCGGCCACCGAGCCGGGCACCCGCGCGGTGCTCGGCCACGTGCTCGACGCGCTGCTGCGGATGCTGCACCCGATCGCGCCGTTCGTCACCGAGGCGCTGTGGACCGCGCTCACCGGCCGGGAGACGGTCGTGACGGCCGCCTGGCCGACCGGCGCGGACACCGGCGCACCGGTCGACCGGGCCGCGTTCGCCCGGGTCGCCGACGTCCAGAAGGTGATCACCGAGATCCGCCGTTTCCGGACCGAGCAGGGCCTGCCGGACCGCAGGTCGGTCGCGGCCCGGCTGGTCGGGCTGTCCGACGCGGGGCTCGCCGCGCACGAGCGGGCGGTCCGGTTCCTGAACCGGCTCGACGTCGCGGGCCCGGAGTTCTCCGCGTCGGCGACGTTCGAGGTCACGACCTCCGGCGGCCCGGTCACCGTCGAGCTGGACACCTCCGGCGCGATCGACGTCGCCGCGGAGCGGTCCCGGCTGGGTAAGGACCTGGCCGTCGCCGAGAAGGAACGCGACCAGGCGGAGAAGAAGCTGAACAACCCGAAGTTCACCGAGAAGGCCCCGGCCGAGGTGGTCGACGGGATCCGCGAGCGGCACTCCGCCGCGCTGGCGGACATCGAGCGGATCGCGGCGCGGCTGGCCGCGCTGCCGGAGGCCTGAGCACGTGGCACCACAGGACGACCGGTTCGAATACGACCAGTTCGACGAGGAGGACTCGCCGACCTACGGCGGGGACCGCTGGGCCGAGGGCGGCTTCGGCCGGGATGAAGCCGATCCCGAGGCGGACCCCGCCGGCCGGGCCGGCGCGGACGACTCCGATTCCGACACCGAGGACTCCGACACCGGTGACGCCGACTCCGACACCGGTGACGCCGACTCCGACACCGGTGACGCCGACTCCGACTCCGGTGACGCCGACAGCAACACCGAGTCCGGCGGATCCGCCCCGGAGGACGGCGACCGGTCCGTTGCGGCCGGCCGTGCGGCGGCCGCCGAGGCACCGGAGAAGGACGCTCAGGAGGCCGTGATCGCGGCCGTGCTGCAGGAGATCCGCGGCGGCGACAACCCCGACGTGGTGCCCGCCCAGTCCACCGTCGCCGGCTACGCGGAGTTCCTCGCGGTCGACGCGGTGCTGGACCGGCGCTGGCCGGAGTCGGTCATGGAGCCGTCGCTGGACCGGATGCAGGCCCTGTGCGACGCGCTCGGCGAGCCGCAGCGCGGCTACCCGGTGGTGCATCTGACCGGCACGAACGGCAAGACGTCGACGTCCCGGATGATCGACGCCCTGCTCACCGAGATCGGCCTGCGGACGGGCCGCTACACGAGCCCGCACCTGCAGCGGGCCACCGAGCGGATCAACCTCGACAACCGGCCGGTCAGCCCGGAGCGCTACGTCGAGGCCTACCGCGAGGTGGAGCCGGTGGTCGAGCTGCTCGATGCCAAGCGGGGCGACGAACCGCAGCTGAGCAAGTTCGAGGTACTCACCGCGATGGCGTTCGCGACGTTCTCCGACGCCCCGGTCGAGGCCGCGGTGATCGAGGTCGGGCTCGGCGGCCGCTGGGACGCCACCAACGTCGCCGATGCGCACGTGGCGGTCGTGCTGCCCATCGGCGTCGATCACGCCGAGTACCTGGGCGACGACATCGTGGGGATCGCCCGGGAGAAGGCCGGGATCATCAAGCCCGGCTCGGTCGCGGTGCTCGCGGCGCAGGACAAGCAGGTCGCCGAGGTGCTGATCGAGCGCTGCGCCGAGGTCGGCGCGCAGGTCGCCCGGGAGGGGGCCGAGTTCGGGGTCCGCGAGCGGGAGATCGCCGTCGGCGGTCAGCGCCTCGAGCTGCAGGGCCTGTCCGGCCGCTACGACGACGTGTTCATCCCACTGCACGGCGAGCACCAGGCGGCGAACGCGGCCGTCGCGCTGGCCGCCGCCGAGGCGCTGGTGGGGGCAGGCACCGCGCAGCCGCTGGACCCGGACGCGGTCCGCGCCGCGTTCGCCTCGGTGCGCTCCCCGGGCCGGCTGGAGCCGGTGCAGGGCGGGCCGGACGTACCGACCGTGCTGCTCGATGCCGCGCACAACCCGGCCGGCGCCACCGCCCTGGCCAGGGCGCTGACCACGGAGTTCAGGTTCACCCGGCTGGTCGGGGTGATCGGCGTGCTGCAGGGCAAGGACGCGCGCGGCATCCTCGAGGGCCTCGAACCGGTACTGAACGAGGTCGTGGTCACCGGTAACGCGTCGCCGCGTGCGATGAACCCGGACGAGCTGGGCGCGCTGGCCGCGGAGGTGTTCGGCGCCGACCGGGTCAGCGTGGAGCCGTCGCTGCAGCTGGCGATCGACCAGGCGGGTGAGCTCGCCGAGGAAGCGGGCGGATCGGGCGTCGGCGTCGTCGTCACCGGCTCGGTGGTCACGGCGGGCGAGGCCCGCGCCCTGTTCGGCAAGGAGCCCGAGTGAGCGAGATCCCCGGAGTCCCCGAGGGCGTGCGACCGCCGCCCACCGACCCGATGAAGGGCGCCCGCGGCGTGTTCGCGGCGACGCTGATCCTCGAGGCGATCGTGGTGCTGCTGGCGCTGCTGGTGCTGCCGCGGTTCGGCAGCGGGTCCACCGGGCTCGGCATCGGGGTGATCGTCGGTCTGGCGGTCGCGATGATCCTGGCCTCCGGGCTGCAACGCCGGTCGTGGGGGCTGAACGCGGCCCTGGTGCTGCAGGTCCTGCTGGTGATCGCGGCGTTCGTGTTCCTGCCGTCGCTGGCGATCGTCGCGCTCGCCTTCGTGATCGTCTGGGTGATCCTGGTGTGGATGCGCCGGGAGGTGGCCCGGCGGATGGCGGCCGGGACGCTGCCGTCGCAGCAGGAGGGGTAGCAAGGCCGCGGCGCTGCTCCAGAGCGTCTGTACCAACCACGCGCTGGTCGACGGGAACGAGCGGCTGGGGTGGTCGGTGACCGCCGTCTTCCTGGTGCTGAACGGGGAGCGGATCCGCCCCGATCAGGACGCCGTGTTCGATCTGGTGATCGCGGTGTCGGAGGGCGGGCTGCGGGAGCTCGACCTGAACGCGGCGGCCCTGCGTGACCTGACCGACGGTGTGTGACACCGGGTCCGGTGACGGCACCGGCCGTCGTTACCCTGACGGGCGTGACTGAACGCACTCTCGTCCTGGTCAAGCCCGACGGGGTCTCGCGCAAGCTCGTCGGTGAGGTCGTCTCCCGCATCGAGCGCAAGGGCCTCGATCTCGTCGCACTCGACCTGCGCACCGTCGACCGTGAGCTGGCCACCCAGCACTACGCCGAGCACGACGGCAAGCCCTTCTTCGAGGAGCTGATCTCCTTCATCACCTCCGGCCCGGTGCTCGCCGCGGTCGTCGAGGGTCCGCGGGCGATCGCCGCCTGGCGCCAGGTGGCCGGCGGGACCGACCCGGTCGAGAAGGCGGCGCCGGGCAGCATCCGGGGCGACCTGGCCCTGGAGACCGGCTCGAACCTGGTGCACGGCTCGGACGCGCCGGCCTCGGCCGACCGGGAGATCAAGCTCTGGTTCCCGAACCTGTGACGGCGCAGGTCGGCGTCCCGCGCAGGATCGTCGACCCGCACCCGGACACCGCCCGCGCGCTCGGTGAGCTCTGGATCGCCGTCACCGAGGCGGGCGGCGCCGTCGACTTCGTGCCCGGCTGGGATCCCGCCGAGATCCGGGGCCTGGCCGCGGCCACGATCGACGGCGTCCGGTCGGGGGCGCTGCGGATGCTCGTCCTCGGCGACGAGACGGCCCCCGACGGCACGGTCTTCCTGGCCCGCGGCAGCGGCATCGCCGCGCACCGCGCGGACGTGCAGCGGCTCATGGTCCGGCCGGATCTGCAGGGCCGTGGGCTCGGCACGGTCCTGCTGGAGGCCGCCGTCGCGCACGGTCGGGAGATGGGCGTCGAGATGCTCACGCTCGGTGCCCGCGGCGGGACGTCGCTGCCCGCCTTCTACACCGCCCGCGGCTTCGTCGAGTACGGCCTGCTCCCGCGTGGGGTGCGGCTCGGCGCCGAGGACGTCCGCGACGTGCACCTGTTCGTGTTCCCGCTGACCTCCTGACGACCTGATGATCGTGTGACGCCCGTTGGCCGGATGGCAGACGGGCCGGTTGGGGTTCACCATGTGCGGATGACGGTGCTCACTCCTCGCCCGACCACCGCAGACCTCGTACGCGGCGTGCTGGTGGCGGCGTTCGCGATCGTGCAGGTGCTGGTCTCGGCATTCGGCGGGGCCGGGGTCGGGGAGGTGGCCCGCGCCTACGACACCCCGCTGCTCGCGGCCGGCTGGGCGTTCTCCATCTGGGGCCTGATCTACCTGGGGTTCCTCGCCTACGCCGGATACGCGCTGCTGCCCGCCCAGCGTGGCCGGGCGGTGCACCGCCGGGTCGGCTGGTGGCTCGCCGCGTCGGCGGTGCTGAACCCGCTGTGGATCCTGGCGTTCTCGAACGGCTGGGTGATCACCGCGCAGCTGGTGCTGATCGCGCTGGTCGTCGTGCTGGCCGTGACCTACGGGCGGCTGTCCCGGGAGACCGCGCAGGGCTGGACGGAGCGGCTGGTCTTCCGGCTGCCGGTGGCGCTGTACCTGGGCTGGGCGTCGTGTGCGCTGCTGCTCGGGCTGATGGCGGCCGGGGTGGCGGTCGGCCTGCCGAGCGAGGGCGCACTCCCGCAGACGGCCGCGGTGCTGCTGCTGGTGATGTTGACCGCGGTGGTGCTGTCGGTGATCGGCACGACGGCCGGGTTCGCCGGGTTCGCCGCCGCCGTGGTGTGGGCGCTCGTCGCGATCGCGGCGAACGACCGCCCGGTCGCGGTCGCGCTGGTCGCGGTGGTGGCGGCGGTACTGGTGGCGGTGCAGGCCGCGCGCCGCATCCGGCGCTCGGTGGAGCCGGCCCGGCTCGCATTCGGCTGAGCCCGCCGGCCCGGGGTCCGTTACCCGCTGGAACTCTCCCAGCTACTTGCTACCGTCTGGCCGGGACGGCAGAGGTACCAGGAGGTTTCGGCATGATCACCGGAAGCATCGTCGCGATCGTGACCCCCATGCACGACGACGGCGAGGTCGACCACACGGCGCTCGGTGAGCTCGTCGAACGGCAGATCGACGCCGGCACGTCCGCGATCGTCTCGGTCGGCACGACCGGTGAGTCGTCGACGCTCTCGGTGCTCGAGCACACCGAGGTGATGCGTCGCACGATCCAGGTGGCGAACGGCCGGGTGCCGGTGATCGCCGGCACCGGCGCGAACTCGACCGACGAGGCGATCCACCTGACCCGGGCGGCCCGTGCGGCCGGTGCCGACGGCGCGCTGCTGGTCACGCCGTACTACAACAAGCCTCCGCAGGAGGGCCTCTACCAGCACTTCAAGCGGATCGCCGAGACCGTCGCGATCCCGCAGTACCTGTACAACGTCCCCGGCCGGACGGCATGCGACCTGCTCCCGTCGACGGTCGCGCGGCTCGCCGAGATCCCGAACATCGTGGGGCTCAAGGAGGCCAAGGGCGATCTGGACCGGGTGCGTGAGCTGGTCGCGCTCGGGCTCGACGACTTCGCCCTCTACTCCGGCGACGACGGCACCGCCCGTGCCTCGATGCTGGCCGGCTTCCACGGCGACATCTCGGTGACGGCGAACGTCGCCCCCGAGCCGATGGCGCGGATGTGCAAGGCCGCGGTCGCCGGCGACGCCGAGACGTCGTCCGCGCTGGACGCGGACCTGGCGGGCCTGCACTCGGCGCTGTTCTCCGAGCCGAACCCGATCCCGGTCAAGTGGGCGCTCGCCGAGCTGGGCCTGATGCCCGGCGGGATCCGGCTGCCGCTGGTGCCGCTGGACGAGTGGCACCACGAGGACGTCCGGGCGGCGCTGCGGGCTGCGGGACTGCTGAACTGACGGCTGCTCAGGCCGGGTCGGGTGCGCCCGCCCCGGCCTCGGCGTCCGGTCCGCTGGTCGGCCCGGCGCTGCTGGTGCGCACGTTGCGCACGATGTCCCGGCCGAAGGTCACGTCGACCCGTTCGGCGACGGCCAGCTCCAGCACGGCGATCATGACCTCGCCGGAGATCTGACGCAGCCGCTCGATCGTCTCGTAGACCCGGGGCCACTGGTCGTCCGGACGTCCGGACGCGTCGAAGGGCTGCCAGATCTCGCCGAGGAACAGATCGACGTAGAGCTTCGCGACGGCGTCGGCGTGCTTGCGGACCTGCTCGACGACGTCCAGCGAGCGGGTGATCGGGATGCCCAGGCCGGTCAGCTCGGCCGCAGCGGTCATCAGCCGCGGGCTGATCTCCTCGTAGGTGTCCTCGCCGACCTCGCGCAGCAGGCCCATCTTCACCCCGCGCTTGGCGAGGCCGGTGTCGGTCGACTCGTAGCGCTGCGCGAGCTCGGCGAGATGAACCATCTGCCGGGTCTCGGGGGCGAACAGCGCGCGGACGGTCCGGATGAACTGCACGACCTGCTCGGTGGAGCCACCGGTGGTGTCGAGCAGCTTCTTGATGGTGTCGAGCTTGACGCCCTCGTCCTGCAGGTCCTTGATCAGTTCCAGCCGGGCGGCGTGCCCCGGGCCGTAGTAGCCGGTCCGGGCCCGTACCTCGGGCGGCGGGAGCAGCCCGCGCGACTGATAGGCACGGATGTTGCGCACCGTGACTCCGCTGGCGTGGGCCAGCTCGTCGATGGTGCGCCATCCCTCCAGGTCAGCGTCCTCGTCCACCATGACATGAACCGTAGCACTAACCCATGTGACACAGGCGACCGATCGTTGCGGGTTGCTATGTGACATCAAGTTGTGCAGAGTTGATGTCATGTTCCGATCCGCTGCTTCGGCTCCCGCCCGGCCCCGGCGGCTGCTGGCTGCCGTGAGCGCGCTCACCACGCCGCTGCTGCCCGAGGACTTCCTGACCCTGTTCGATCCGCTGTGGTCGACGACGTCGCTGCGCGGCCGGGTCGTGGCGCGGCGCAGGGAGACCGACCGGGCCGTGTCGGTCACGATCGAACCCGGCCGGGCCTGGGCCGGCCACCGGGCAGGCCAGTACGTCGGGATCGGGATCGACGTCGACGGCGTCCGGTACCGCCGCAGCTACTCGCTGTCCTCGCCGGAGACGGCCGAACACCTCACGGTCACCGTGCAGGAGGTGCCGGGCGGGGTGGTCTCCACCGAGCTCGTCCGCAACGTGCCGATCGGCACCGTCGTCGAGCTGGAGCAGGCGGCAGGTGGGTTCACCCTGCCCGATCCGCTGCCCGGCAGGCTGCTGTTCGTGACCGCGGGCAGCGGGATCACCCCGGTGATGAGCATGCTCCGCACGCTCGCCGCGGCCGCCGCACCGATGCCCGACATCGTGCTCGTGCACAGCGCCCGCACCCCGCAGGACACGATCTTCGCCGCCGAGCTCGCCGGGCTCGCCGCCCGGCATCCGTCGCTGCGCGTGGTGCAGCGGCACAGCGGGGTCACCGGGCGGCTCGATCCGGCGAGCCTGGACGCCGCCGTACCCGACCGGGCCGCCCGCACCGTGTACGCCTGCGGCCCGGACGGGCTGCTCGACGCCCTCACCGACGCCTGGGACGACGTCGTGGTCGAGCGGTTCACCCCGCCCGCACGGGAGAGCGAGGGGACCGGCGGCACCGTCGAGCTCGGTGACAGCACCGTCGAGGTGCAGCCGGGCCAGAGCCTGCTGGAGGCCGGCGAGTCGGCCGGGAAGATCATGCCCAGCGGGTGCCGGATGGGCATCTGCTTCGGCTGTGTGCTGCCGCTGCGCGAGGGCCGGGTCCGCGATCTGCGGACCGGGCAGGCGCACGGGGAGCCCGGCGATCTCGTCCAGACCTGCATCAACTCCGCCTGCGGCCCGGCGAGCATCGACCTGCCCTGAGCACGGCGGACCGCGCCCGGCCCCTCCGGCCGCCACCCGGTCCCCGCGACGGGGCCACTCCGTCGCCCCGGGCCGGCGCGCCACCGGCCGGCACCACCGACCGTCACCGGAGCCCGGATCGTCCGGCCCGGCTTCCCATCGACCCGAGGAGGTCCACCATGACCGCCACGCTCGACACCACCGTCACCGACTCCGAGCCCGGCCCGGAGGAGACCGGCCTCGTCCGGCAGCCGCAGCGGCCGCTGCTGGAGCTCGTCCCCTCGACCCGGCGCGCGGACGTGCAGGCCACCACCGCGCTGACCGCCGAGCAGATCGAGGAGCTGGGCCGCCGGCTCGACGCCATCCGGGACCGCGTCCTCGACGAGCGCGGCGCGTCCGACGCCGCCTACATCCGTGACGTCATCGGCAAGCAGCGGGCGCTGGAGATCGGCGGGCGCGCACTGCTGTTCGCCGGCGTCCTGCCGCCGGCCTGGATCGCCGGCACGGCCATGCTCTCGATCGCCAAGATCCTGGAGAACATGGAGATCGGGCACAACGTCATGCACGGCCAGTGGGACTGGATGCGCGATCCCAAGATCCACTCGTCGACGTGGGAGTGGGACAACGTCTCCTCGTCGGCCGAGTGGAAGCACTCGCACAACTACCTGCACCACACCTACACCAACGTCGTCGGCAAGGACCGCGACGTCGGCTACGGGATCCTGCGGCTGTCCGAGGAGCAGCGGTGGACGCCCTACTACCTGGGCAACCCGCTCTACAACTTCCTGTTGAGCCTGTTCTTCGAGTACGGCGTCGCGCTGCACGACCTGGAGGTCGAGAAGGTCGCCGCGGGGGAGAAGTCCTGGTCGCGGGTGTGGCAGCAGGTCAAGTCGATCGGCCGCAAGACGGGCAGGCAGGTCTTCAAGGACTACCTGGCGTTCCCGGCGCTGGCCGGACCGTTCTTCCTGCCGGTGCTCGCCGGGAACCTCACCGCGAACGTCGTGCGCAACGTCTGGTCGCACGCGGTGATCTTCTGTGGGCACTTCCCGGCCGGGGCGGTGCAGTTCTCCGAGGAGCAGCTGGCCGACGAGAGCCGAGGCGAGTGGTACGTCCGGCAGCTGCTCGGCTCGGCGAACCTCGACGGCGGCCGGTTCTTCCACCTGATGACCGGCCAGCTCAGCTTCCAGATCGAGCACCACCTGTTCCCGGATCTGCCGAGCAACCGCTACGCCGAGATCGCTCCCGAGGTGCGGTCGCTCTGCGAGGAGTACGGGCTGGAGTACACCTCCGGGCCGCTGTGGAAGCAGTACCTGCAGGTGCTCGGCACGATCAACCGGCTGGCGCTGCCCAACGGGAAGCGCTGAGCCCGCTGTGCACCGAGCCCCCGCCGAGCCCGCTGTGCCGACAGCGCCCGCCGTGCCCACGGCGCCCACCGGATCCCGAGGTACCCGGTTCCGGTGGGCACGGCGGCGGCCCGGTGCTCAGGGGGCGGGGACCGCGTCCAGGAATCCGTGGACCTGCTCGATCCGGCCCTCGGCGTCCAGCACGATCACGTCGAAACCGATCACCGGAGGTTCCGCCCCGCTCGCGTAGCTCTCCGGCGGTGCGGCCTGCCAGCGGAACCGGGCCCGGTCGTGGTGGGCGTCGATGTCGCCCAGCAGCCGGAACTCGAAACCCGGCAGCCGGTCCTGGACGGTCCCGAGGAACCCGTCGACGCCGTCGTGGCCGGTGACATCGGCGAGCGGATCGACGTAGCGGCAGCCCGGTGCGAACAGCTCGGCGACGAGCCGGCGCCGGGCACCCGGGTCGGTCCGGTTGAAGGCCTCGACGTAGCGCCGGGCGAGTGCGGTGAAGTCGGTCGTCGTCTCGGTCACGGTGTGCTCCTCGGGATCGGATGGGTCGGCGGTCTGCCGGGACCGAGCCTGGACCGGACCCCCGGGGCCGGGCGATGACCTGGGAGGTAACGACGCCGCATTACCTCCCGGGTAGTCGAACTCGGGCGGCCGTATGGCTAGCGTGATGCCGGTGACCAGCGCGAACGTCCGTCCGTCCCGGAACGCAGGCCCGGGGGAGATGCTCCGGTTCTGGCGGGCCCGGCGGCGCCGCAGCCAGATGGACGTGGCGCTCGCGGCCGGCGTCTCCACCCGGCACCTGAGCTTCGTCGAGACCGGCCGCTCCGGTGCCAGCCGGGAACTGCTGGGCGCGCTCGCCGAGCAGCTGGAGATCCCGTTGCGCGAGCGCAACGCGCTGCTGCTCGCCGCGGGTTTCGCGCCCGCCTACGCCGAGCGCCCGCTCGACGACCCGGATCTCGCGCCGGTCCGAGCGGCTCTGGAACAGCTGGTCGCGGCGCACGAGCCGTATCCGGCGCTGGTCGTCGACCGCTGGGGTGACGTGCAGCTGGCCGGAAGATCCGTCACGTCCCTGCTCGGCGGGCTCGATCCGGTCGTGCTCGGGCCACCGGTGAACGTCTACCGGGCCTGCCTGCACCCGGGCGGTCTCGCGCCACGGATCCGGAACCTCGCGCAGTGGCGGGAGCACCTGCTGCACCGTCTGGAACGGCAGATCCGGGTCACCGCCGACCCACGGCTCGGTGCGCTGCTCGCCGAGTGCCGCGACTACCCGGCCCCGCCGGAGACCGCGCTGCCCTCGGCCGGTTCCGACGTGGTGCTCCCGATGCTGCTCGACACCCCGGCGGGCACGCTGGCGTTCCACTCGACGCTGACGACGTTCGGTGCCCCGCACGACGTCACCCTCGCCGAACTCGCACTGGAGACCTTCCTGCCGGCCGACGAGGCGACCCGCGCCGCCCTGCAGGCGATGTCAGGCGAATTGTCGTGAACGCGTCCGGTGCGGGCAGCCGACCCGCTAATCTCCGCGGTGTCCTATAAGGGAAGTTCGGGGGGACCTCATGCGGAGCTTCAGCGGGATGCTGGTCGGGGTGATCGGGGTCGGGACCGGCCTCGCGTTGCTGGGCAACGGTATGGAGTCGACCCGCCGCGCGATGGCGATGTTCGCGATGGGGCAGATCCCGCTCGGTGCGCTCACGATGCTGCTCGGCGGTGCGGTGCTCGGCCTGCTCGCCGGGCTGGCGCGGCGGATGCCCGCCGCGCCGGTGACCGCGGGTGCCGTGCTGCTCGCCGCCGGCGCCCTGTCGATGGTCGCCCCCGGTGAGATCTACAGCCTGCTCGGCCCGGGTGGCATCGGCGACGTGATCCTGCTGCAGATGGGGACCGCCTTCGGGGCGCTGCTCGTCGTCGCGGTGCTCGTCGCCCGGCGGCAGACGAGCGCTACCCCGTCGGCGCCGGAGAGCGGTGGGCCGCGTCCGTCGTCCGGTAGCGGCCCGGTCGTGCACTGAGCGGGTGCCCGCCACCGACCCGCCGGGTCGTCCCGTTCGGACGGGGCTACCCTGGTGCAGCGTGGCACCCACCTCCGTATTCCCCGCCCTCGAGTCGATCCTGCCCCGTGTCTCGAAGCCGGTGCAGTACGTCGGCGGTGAAGGGAACTCGCAGGTCAAGCCCTGGGACTCGGTCTCGGTCCGGTGGGCACTGCTCTACCCCGACGCCTATGAGGTCGGTCTGCCCAACCAGGGCGTCCAGATCCTCTACGAGGTACTCAACGAACGGGCCGACGCGCTCGCCGAGCGGTGTTACGCGGTCTGGCCCGATCTCGAGGAGCTGATGCGGGAACGCGGGGTCCCCGCGTTCACCGTCGACGCGCACCACGCGATCGGCGACTTCGACGTGCTGGGCGTCTCGTTCTCCACCGAGCTCGGCTACACGAACCTGCTCACCACCCTCGATCTCGCCGGGACCCCGCTGCACGCGGCGGACCGGGACGAGACCCATCCGGTCGTCGTCGCCGGTGGGCACGCGGCCTTCAACCCGGAGCCGGTGGCGGACTTCGTCGATGTCGCCGCGCTCGGCGACGGCGAGGAGGTCGTCGGCGACATCACCGACGTCGTGCGGGACTGGAAGGCGCAGGGACGACCGGGCGGGCGCCGGGAGCTGCTGCTGCGGTTGTCCTCGACACCGGGCTGCTACGTGCCGTCCCTCTACGACGTGAGCTACGCCGACGACGGCCACATCGCCGCGGTGACCCCGGCCGACGAGCGGGTTCCCGCGAGCGTCCAGAAGCGCACCACGATCGAGCTGGACGACTGGCCGTACCCGAAGAAGCCGCTGGTCCCGCTGGCCGAGACGGTGCACGAGCGGGCGTCGGTGGAAATCTTCCGCGGCTGCACCCGCGGCTGCCGGTTCTGCCAGGCCGGGATGATCACCCGGCCGGTGCGGGAGCGGTCGCTGCAGGGGATCGGGGAGATGGTCGACGCGGCCGTGCGCGCGTCCGGGTTCGACGAGGTCGGCCTGCTGTCGCTGTCCTCGGCCGATCACTCCGAGATCGCCGAGGTGACCAAGGGCCTCGCCGACCGCTACGAGGGCACCAACACCTCGCTGTCGCTGCCGAGCACCCGGGTCGACGCGTTCAACATCGACCTCGCCAACGAGATCTCCCGCAACGGCCGCCGGTCCGGTCTGACCTTCGCCCCCGAGGGCGGCTCCGAGCGGATCCGCCGGGTGATCAACAAGATGGTGTCCGAGGACGACCTGATCCGGACCTGCGCGGAGGCGTTCTCGCAGGGCTGGCGCCAGGTCAAGCTCTACTTCATGTGCGGGCTGCCGACCGAGACCGACGAGGACGTCCTGGAGATCGCCGGCATGGCCTACCGGGTGATCGAGGCGGGGCGCCGGGCGTCCGGCCGCAACGACGTCCGGTGCACGATCTCGATCGGCGGGTTCGTCCCGAAGCCGCACACCCCGTTCCAGTGGGCGTCGCAGTGCCACCCCGAGGTGGTCGACGCCCGGCTGCGGAAGCTGCGCGAAGCGGTGAACGCCGACCGGAAGATCGGCCGTAACATCGGTATGCGCTACCACGACGGCGAGCCCTCGCTGATCGAGGGGCTGCTCGCCCGCGGTGATCGCCGGGTCGGCGCGGTGATCGAACGCGTGTGGCGCGACGGCGGCCGGTTCGACGGCTGGTCCGAGCACTTCTCCTACCGCCGCTGGGTCGACTCGGCGGCCCAGGCACTGGAGCCGATGGGCGTCGACCTGGACTGGTACACCACCCGGGAGCGGTTCGCCGGCGAGATCCTGCCGTGGGACCACCTCGACTCCGGCCTGGAGCGGGACTGGCTCTGGGAGGACTGGCAGGAGGCACTCGCCGGCCGCGAGCAGGACGACTGCCGTTGGACGCCGTGCTTCGACTGCGGGGTGTGCCCGTCCACCGGCACCGACATCGAGGTGGGGCCCAGCGGTACCACCTTGCTGCCTCTGACGGTGGTGAACCCGACGGCGTCGGCGGGCGCGATGGCGCAGGGGGCTCGGCAGGGATCGGGTGACTGAGACGACGGGAGCGTCGAGCGGTCTGTCCTCCATCCCCGATCGGGGCTCGGGTGCCGGTGGCTCCGAGTGGGAACACGGCGGACGGCGGCTGCGGGTCCGGGTCGCCGACGAGCGCGATGTCGCCGGGCTGGCCCGGCTGCGCCGGCAGTGGCTGGAGGAGCGCGCGGGGCGGCCGGTGGCCGATCCCGGGTTCGAGGAGGCGTTCGCCGCCTGGTGGCGGGTCGAGCAGCCACGCCGGGCGTTCTGGATCGCCGAGGCGGGCAGCGAGCGCGCCGGATACACCGCGATCGGCTCGATCAACGTGTTGGAGACCGTGCAGATGCCGCGGCCGGGCGGCCGGGGCACCCGGACCGGCCAGGTCGGCAACGCGTTCGTGCTCGGCTCGTTCGCCGAGGCGGGGGTGCCGCGTGCACTGCTCGCAGCGGTCGTCGCGCACGCCCACGACCGCGGCTACCGGCGGTTGATGCTGGCCCCGACGGCGGGCAGCACCGCGTTCTACCGGCGGGCCGGGTTCCGGCCCGCCGGTGACACGCTGCTGGTGCTGGAGCAGTAGCAGCCGGTCAGGCCGGTGCGGAGGTGCTGACCGGGGTCGGGTTGCGGAACAGGTCGAGCACCGGGCAGTGCGCGTCCACCGTCTCGCGCAGCCGCCGGTAGTCGTCCTCGGACGCGGGGCCACGGAGATCGACGACCAGCCGCACCTCGCCGAAGCCGGGGCGGACGCCGTCGTCGAGACCGAAGAAGCCGCGGACGTCGAGATCACCCTCGACGTCGACCTGCACGTCGTCGAGCGGGATGCCGAGCTTCGCCGCCCAGAACCGGTAGGTCACCACCTGGCAGGACAGCAGTCCGGCCAGTGCGAACTCGACCGGGTTCGGGGCGGCGTCGGCGCCGCCGAGCGCGGGCGGCTCGTCGACGAGCACGTCGTGGCGGCCGATCCGGATCGCGGAACGGACCCCCTCGCCGCCGGAGCCGGTGGCGCGGAACAGCGCGTGGGCGTTGTCGGGGTCGGTGTCGACGGCGCGGGTGGTGGCGGCGACGATCTCGCTCAGTGCGGCGTCACGCGGGGTCTGGGTGCTGGTCACGGGAGGTCCTCTCAGGGCGATGCGACGGGTCGGCGGGGCAGCGGGCGCGACAGATCGCGCTCGCGGTGCGGAGCAGGTCCACATGGCGCCGTCGTACGCCGACGAACATCACGTCTCCTCGAGAGGCCCGGACAGTGGTGATCCGACCGTACGACGGGCCCGGGCCCGGGGGCGACGTGATGTCCGCCGACCGGGACACCCGTCCGGACATCCCGGGGGAGGGGATCGGAGGTGGCGGTCCCGCACGTCCGGCTCGACGGCCCGGACCGCCACCGCGCGGCGCCCGCCACGACCGGGGGCTCCTAGACTCCCCGCATGGCACGCGTGAAGGCAGGAGCGGCGGCGAACCCGGCACCTCCGACGGTGCAGCGGGTGCGCCTGCGCTTCGCCAAACGCGGCCGGCTGCGCTTCCTGTCGCACCGTGACATCGCCCGTAGCTTCGAGCGGGCGGTGCGGCGCGCCGGCGTCCCGGTGTCGCACTCGCACGGTTTCAGCCCGCATCCGCGGCTGTCCTGGGTCGGCGCGGCGCCGACCGGCGCGGCCAGCGAGGCCGAGTACGTCGAGATGGGCGTGACCCGTGAGGTCGATCCGGAGCTGCTCCGGGAGGCGCTGGACCGGGCGCTACCCGACGGGCTGGACGTGCTGGCGGCCGTGGTCGCGCAGCCGCCGGCGCTGGCCGACCGGATCGACGCGGCCCGGTGGCGGCTCGAGATCCGCGGCGTGTCGCACGCCGAGGCCACCGCTGCGGTGGCCGCACTCCTGGAGCGGGACTCGGTGACCGTGACCCGCGTCACGCCGTCCGGTCGCAAGGAGATCGACGTCCGGGCGGCCCTGGTGGCGCTGGTGGTCGAACCGCAGGTGAACGACGAAGCGGCGGATCATGCACCGGCCGACGTGGCGGGTTCCCCGGGTCCGGCGACCGGCTGTGCGATACTGACCGCGGTCGTTCGGCAGACCACACCGACCGTTCGACCCGATGACGTGCTGGGTGCACTCAGCGTTGTCGCAGACCTGACGCCACCGGTTCCGGTGACGGCCACCCGGTTGGCGCAGGGCCTGCTCGACGACGGGGGTGACCTGGTGGATCCGCTCGGATCGGCACCGGCGACTCGGGGCCGGCCCGGAACGTCCTGACACGGGCGGCGTGGAGCTGCCGGCACGCCGTCGAGCAAGCACCCCGTAGATCCGGGGCAGCGACACCAGATGTGCCGCACCGCGCACCCGCGCGAGCTGCGGAACGAGTACGCGCAAGGTCCCTGCGTGGCCGCCTCCGACGTGAGGCGCCCGGGGGCGAAGGAGCTGAATGTCCGTGAACGACGCGCCCGCCGGTGACACCGGCGGGCCCTCCGGTGTGTCGGAGCCCGCGCCCAGCCAGGACCTGCCGGAGAAGATGCGGGTCCACGCACTGGCCAAGCTGCTCGGAAGGGCCAGCCGGGACGTCCTGGGTGCCCTGAGCGGGCTGGGCCACGAGATCCGCAGCGCCCAGTCCAGCATCACCCGTGCGATGGCCGAGCAGGTCATCGCCGCGCTGGCCCCCGCGACGGCCGACCCCGCGACGGCGGCCCCGGCACCCGAGGCCCCGGCCGTGCCCGCGGCACCCGAGCCGGCCACCGCGCCGGACCCGGTGGTCGACGACGGCGCCGACGTCGCAGCGGCCGCGGAGCGGCTCGGTGACCGCGAGGAACCGCAGGCGGCCCCGCTCGCCCCGGTGTTCGCGATGCCGATGTTCCAGGCTCCCACCACGCCCGTGCCGGCCCCCGTCACTCCCGCCGAGC